>CAMQVJ010000017.1 GCA_947038175.1 uncultured Desulfovibrio sp. | reverse complement strand
GCATATTGCTTTGCCATGTGATGCCGTGGAGCTTGTGAGTGAGTTAGTCCGCAAGTTGGGCGGTGAGATTATAACGCAAGACGAAGCCGAGTACATAGCAGCGCCATTGTGTGAAGATGAACGCATGGGACGTATGCTCAAGGGGTTGCGACTAAGGGCGGAAATGACGCAGAAAGAACTTGCACGGGCAATACAAGTACCGCAAAGCCACATAAGCCAATATGAAGCGAATACACGCCCCATACCAAAGGCAAAGGCTCAAGAACTTGCTAAATTATTAAATACCGTAGAAAGCCATTTTTTGAGTAGATAAACTGATGCAACAATGGGTATACTTTTTGATAGACTGAAAAGATATTGTACTGAATAAAAAAGAAATACCAATACCTTTTGTAATTTCTTGGGTATTATATATTTGTATTGCTCATTCTTGAAGCTGCTTCTAAACTTCCCCCCTGTTCGTACATAAGACCGTAACAAAAATAATAAAATATTTATATAAATAATGTGCTTAGGTAATCGCTTTTAGCATAGAGAATACGAATTATGCAGATTTCATTGTTCTCAACTCTATAAAAAACCAAGTAATTTTCACACACTAAATAGCGATAGTTTGTAGGAACATTTATTTTATGCTCAAGTGCTTCACCTAGTAGAGGGAAGTTTTTTAACTCTTCAACTCTAGCTAAGATGTGTGATGTGATTCGCTGTGCTGCATGTTTATCATTAAATTCTGCTGTAATATATTTTTTGATTTCTATGAGGTCATTTACAGACAGAGGAGATAATTTAATTTTATGCAATTACGCATCTCCTATAATTTTTGAAACATCATCTAATGAAGTCCACCCTTCGCTTTTAGCTGATTGTTCACCTTCTGCAAGTTTGGTGAGTAACTTGAGGGAATCTGTCATTTTTTCATAGTCAGCCATATCCAAAACAGCAAATTGTCCCCTTCCATTTTTGGTTAGAAAAAGGGGTTCTCCGCTTGAAACGGTGTTCAAAACTTTTGTATATGACCGTAGGTCTGAGATTGGTCTGATATTTGGCATAAGTGCTTCCTTCTTTTCAAAAGAATAAAACTTTTTGCTGTAAAATTCAACTGTAAATTTACAGCATGTTTCATTCAGCTATGTTATTTGGTTATAAAGTCAAATGCTTCACACATTTTTAGATTGAGATAGAAATATAGCCTAAGCAAGATTAATAAATAATATTTACCCTTCCCCCCCGTCCGTACGCAAGACCTTAACAGAATCCAAACATATACTTTTACCTAAATAAAATAAGATTGTTGTTCACTAAATTCAATTCCCCATCCCTTCACTATGTTAACAAAATAAGCTCAACGTTATTAAAACGCTGAGCTTATTTTGTTAAGACTTATATGCGGGGTCTGGGGGGATCATCCCCCCAGAAAAATCCAAAATCCAAAATCCAAAATCCCAAATCCCAAAAATCCAAGAAAACTAATAAATCCCAAAATCCAAAAAAATCATCTATCGTTTACGTTATGCATCTTCTTTTGGGGGTACTAATTCGCCTTCAAGTTTTGTAACGAATATGGCGGCTGTGGCGTCGCCTAGAACGTTGATTGTTGTACGAGCCATGTCCATTATGCGGTCAACACCTGCAATGAGGGCGATGGCTTCAAGTGGAATACCAACTTGTGCGAATACCATGGTTACCATGATAAGGGCTGCACCAGGAACTCCCATGGAGCCAATGGAGGCAAGAACAGCGAGAAGCACTATGGTGAGTTGCTTGTCTAAGGGGAGTGGAATTCCATAGATTTCAGCAGCAAAGACAGCGGCAACGCCCATATAAATAGCGGCACCGTCCATATTGATGGTGTTACCAAGAGGAATGGAAAAGCTTGAGACTGTTTTAGAAGCTCCAAGTCGTTGTGAGCTTTGTAAGTTTGAAGATAATGCTGCGGCGCTTGAGCAAGTAGAGAATGCAATGATGAGGGGACTAGCTAGGCCCTTGATAAATTGCAATGGTGAAATGCCACAAAAGCGCATGCAAGGTAAATATACCAATAAAATTTGTGCAAGTGACGCTATGTACATAACTAAGATAAGTTTTGCTAGTGGCAGTAGAACCTCAAGTCCGTACATGCTTACTGTGTACGCCATGAGTCCAAAAATCCCGATAGGGGCATAAACCATGACATAACCAGTCATTTTAATCATGACTTCTGCCATAACATCTATAATTTTTGTCATGGGCTTAGCAAAATCGCCGAGTGTGCTAAGGGTAAACCCTAGTAATATAGCAAAAAAGATTATTTGCAGCATATTACCCGTTGCTAAAGCTTGCATAGGGTTTATGGGGATAATATTAATTAAAACAGAGCTTATGCTAGGTGGAGCCACTTGTTTATATTGTATGCCTTCAGTTACAATATTCAGTCCTACGCCAGGCTCAAAAAAGTTTGCAAGAATAAGCGCAATGGAAATGGCTAGAGCAGTTGTTAGCAAATAAAAAACCATAGTTTTTAATGCTACACGTCCGAGTTTTGAAATGTCGGCAATACTTGCAGCACCAGCTACTAAAGTAAAAAACACCAAAGGGACAACAAGCATGCGGACTAAATTAATAAAAACTTGTCCTATGGGTTTAAACCATGAACCATCCCATCCTGCCGTTGAAAAAGCAGCACCGACACATAATCCTAAAACTAAACCGATAGCCATTTTGGTTGGCAAGCTGACTTTATTAGCCATTTTGAGCTCCTATTCTAAAATGTTCTTTATGCATAAGATAATTCGAATAACTAAAAATTACAATATAGTCTAGAAAGGTAACCTTATTAGAGAGTAAATTAGAACATAAAAAAAGTAAACAAAAAGGTTTTTTGTAAGACACTAAAAAAATAGATAGCTTTGTCCTTTTATGAGAAGTAGAACGCCTTTGAAATATATGTTCATAGCAGACGGGTAGGGAATAGGTGGAATACGTATTCTATTTCAAAGCATATAATTCATATTTTTTGCAGCTCTTTTTGTTAAAAAATAAAAGTCAGACATTCACCATGCCTGACTTTTATTTCATTATTTCAACTTGTTATATTTATGCAGCTTCTTTAGCAGGGCTTGTTTCATATTTTCTGTTCCAACCAGTAACGGCAGAGAAAATAAGAACAACAAAAAGCGTCCATGAATAAGGGTTATAAAGCGCTGCACTGATTGATGGTGCAGGTATTCCGTATGATTCTGCGGTTGCAACGATAGCCGTATACCAAGCCGCTACGGCAATATGCCACGGCAAGATAAAGAATATAGTACAAACGGCACAGTCCATAAGGTTCGCACGTCTTGCAGGGGCCAGATTAAATTTCTTACCTACTGGTTTCACTAAGGAAGGCCCAACTAATAGTTCAGCTGGAGCGTTGGCAGAAATAGGCACAGAAACCAAAATAGTAACGCCAATAATAAAGAGTTCTGCTTGGCGAACGGTACGAATCATGGTGCTTTCTGCAAATTTGAGTATGCGAACCATGATGCCACTTTCCACAAGAATTTGCGTAACCGCAAGAATAAGAATAGCAAAGATAATAGCACCAACAACGCTATTAATACCATCTTCAATAAGTCCAGTAGAAATACCACGAGCAGCAGGAATACTAAATACAGCAGAAAGGTCAAGTGTGCCAATGATTATCCCAATAATAACAGCACTCACGTTACCATAAATGAGTGATTCGATAATATGACGTTTGCACAAAGCCGCGATAACAACAATAGCAAGTGGAATCATCATAAATAATCCCATAGGATTCATTTGAGCTTGGATTGCTGGTAAAGATTGCAATTCGCCGCCGCCACCAAAAATAAGAAAAATAATGCCAGCACTGATAGCAGCGATAATAGCAAGAGGGAAACGGCTACGCACAACATCCCTCATGTCAGCCTCTTGTGTGTAAGCAGAAACGATGGTTGTATCAGAAATAGGCGCTAAATTATCCCCAAAGGCAGCCCCTGAAAGAATAGCAACGGCTAAAAGTGCAGGGTCAGAACCTAGAAAATAACCAGCAGGATATAAAACAGGAGCTAATGCAATACATGTTCCTGTGCTTGATCCTGTTCCTAAAGCAAAGAGCATGGCAATAATAAATACTGTAAAGGTGAAAATAGAACCTTGCGCTTCAATGGTCATACCAAACCATAAGAGCCCACTAACAAGACCGCCAGCAGACATTATTTTACCAAATACGCCTGCAAATAACCAAGCGCAAACAATAATGACACCAGTTTTATCAGAAATACCACGCATTGCTGCTTCACAGTATCCTGATTTATCTCTCGCCAAAAAAAGCCCAAATGCAAGAGCAATCCAAGCACAAGCCCAAAAAGGTTTTGTGCCTCCCATTTCTGCCACTGAAAGCCAAATGAGACCACCTACTAAAAGAAGAAGCGGCACAAGCGCTCCCCAAATACCACCATACATATCAAGCGTTTTTTGTTGCGTTGGCATTTCATGGTGTAAAGCATCGTTATTGTGACTATTCATTGAGGCTCCTTTCGTTAGATTGTTTTACTAGTCCTTTTAGTTACTTATCTTTCAAGCATTATTATGCCTACCATTAGAAAGAAAAGCTGCCTTTTACACTATTCCTTATAAAACAAAAATCCTCCCCGTTATTACATCCCTTTTTTCGGGAAAGGAGGATTTGTGATTTTCAATGTCTAGCGAACCTTGTTCGGAAAAATTCCATTGATACCAATGATATAATGTTCTTTTTCTCTTGTAATGAGTGTATGAGACGCTGTGTTTTCCACAAAATCAATGTATTAAATAAAGTGTATAGTAGAATATCAACATTTGCAATATGTGCATTCAACATTATACATTTGCATTTGATTCACAAAAGCATGAAAGAAAAGAAACGAAACGAAAATAAAGAAAATAAAAGAAAAGAAAAGAAAAAGGCTTGCAATCACTGCAAGCCCTCCTCTCGTTTTTCTAATAATTCTTTACAATTTGCCCTTTTTCTCCTATTATTTATCTATATAATATAGGTAGGAATAGCCATGATAGAGCATGACATTGAAATGGATTTTATCCACAAGCTTGAAGGTCAACAATATGTTTATCGTGATGACCTAAGCACCGATAAAGATAGAAATAATAATTTTCGTGCAAAATTTAATGCTCTCAATAAGGTTGAGCTCACCGATAACGAATTTAATCGCCTTTTAGAGCAATTAATAAGCTCTGATGTTTTTAGAAACGCTAAACTCCTACGTGCAAGAACGGACTTTGAACGAGAAGACGGCACGCCCCTAAACTTTATATTGTTAGACACAAAAAACTGGTGCAAAAACACGTTCGAGGTGGTGCGTCAGCAACATAGCAAAACAGCAAGCTCTTATCATCGTTATGATGTGCTTATTCTCATAAATGGTCTTCCTTTGGTGCAAATCGAGCTAAAAAGTTTAGATGTCTCTCCACGCCAAGCAATGGAACAAATTGTTAAATATAAGCATGACCCTGCAAATGGTTATACGAATAGTATTTTGTGTTTTATGCAATTTTTTATTGTTTCCAATCAATCTAGCACTTTTTATTTTGCTAATAACGACATAAATCATTTTAATTTTGGTGCGGAAGAAAGCTTTTTGCCCACCTGTCGTTTTGCCAATCAAGACAACGCTAAAGTAAATCACTTAGATGAATTTACCGAACAATTTTTGACTTGTAGCTTTTTACATGAAACAATTTGCCGTTATATGGCATTTGTAGAAACAGAACAAAAACTGCTCATGATGCGCCCCTATCAAGTGTATGCGGTAAAGAATATACTCGCCGCCATTGAAGAAAATAGAGGTAATGGCTTTGTGTGGCACACAACAGGCAGCGGAAAAACCTTAACATCGTTTAAAACGTCCACACTTCTAAAAGAAAATGAAAATATCCATAAATGCCTTTTTGTGGTAGACCGCAAAGATTTGGACGAGCAAACCCGCAAGGAATTTAACCAATTTCAGCCCAATTGTGTTGAAGAAAATACCGACACAAAAACCCTTGTTAATCGCCTTATTTCCACAAGCTATAGCGATAAAGTAATAGTAACCACCATTCAAAAGCTTGGCATCGCCCTTGATGCAACAAAAAAACAAAAAGATGGCACAAGCTATGCCGAGAAATTGAAAGAATTACAAAATAAGCGTATTGTTTTTATTTTTGATGAATGTCACCGCTCACAGTTTGGTGAAAACCATAAAGCAATCAAAGAATTTTTTCTAAAAGCTCAAATGTTTGGTTTTACGGGAACGCCAATTTTTAAAGAAAATGCCTCAACAGGTTGGCTCAAACACTTAGCAGAAACAGGTGAAGAAAAAAGCACAACTACGGCAGAAGTTTTTATAAATGAATTGCATTGCTATACCATAACCCATGCCATTGAAGATAAAAATGTTCTTCCTTTTCGTGTGGAATATTATGGCGCATCAAGGGGCGAATGTGTGTATGGTGTAGGAGTGGATATACTCCCCCCCTCCATGATTTCCAAGCCTGCCATAGTTAAATCTATTTTGCAAAACCACAATAAAAGCACAGCAGAAAGACAATTTAATGCGATTTTAGCAACAAATTCCATTAATGACGCCATTGAATATTATAATCTTTTTAAAGAACAGCAAAAAGAAGCCGAAAATCCATTAAATATTTGTTGTGTATTTTCTCCTCCCGCAGAAAGTGCCGATATAAAGCAGTTTCAAGAAGATTTAGCACAAGAGCGTGCAGACTATGACGTTTCACCAGTAGAGCGCTCCATAAAGAAGCAAGCCCTTATAGATATAATTGACGATTATAACGCACAGTATGGAACAAATAAAAGCGTTTCTGACTTTGATGATTATTATAAAGATGTGCAAATACGCATTAAAAATCAAAAATACCCCAATAAAGATGTACCCCATAAAGACAAAATAGATATTGTCATTGTGGTGGATATGCTTTTAACAGGCTTTGACTCCAAATATTTAAACACCCTCTATGTGGATAAAAATTTGCGTTATCATGGGCTTATTCAAGCCTTTTCTCGCACCAACAGAATACTAAATGGAGTAAAGCCCTTTGGCAATATAATAGTATTTAAAGACTTGCAATCAAGAGTTGATGAAGCTGTGCATCTTTTTTCAGGAGAACGTGAAGGCAAAGGCTCTAAAACAGTATGGCTTGTGGCTGGTGCAAAATTTGATTTAGACAGGCTCACCATAGTAAAAGCCCAACTCAAAAACACCATGGAAGCACAAGGGCTTAACTGCACCCCAGGCCAAGTGATGAATATTAAAGGCACAAGGGCAAAAATACAATGTCTTGAACTTTTAAAAGAAATGCGAGCCCTTGTGAAGGCAATTTCACAACGTACAGATTTAACAGAGCAAGACGAAAAAGACCTCAAAAATCTTTTTACTGAAAACGAAGTGCAAGCCTACTCAGGTGTATACCTTGAAATGGTTCGGGAAATTGTTAGGCAGCGAGAAATCCCAGCTACGGGTGATGAAGATAAGCCAGAAGATGCCGACGGACAAGACGAGCAAGGCGATAATCAAGACGAGCAAAACGGACAGGGCAATCAAGATGACAGCGATAACGAAGAAGATACTTTAGAGGACTTAAACGGGCTAGATTATGAGCTTGTTCTTTTCGCCTCAAACCTTATCGACTATGATTATATTATGTCACTTCTTGCCACCATGTCAGAAGATGATGAAGAATCAGAAAAAACACGCAAAGATCTCATAAACGCCATTAACGCCGACGCAAAATTTATTAATGACCGTGATTATATCACAAGCTTTATTAATACCTTGAGCTTTGGCAAAAATAAAGGCGTGGACGACCTAAAAAAAGACTTTGCAAATTACAAACAAATTCAAATATGGGAAGAAATTCAAAAAATATCAGATTCCTTTGGGCTTGATTTTTCCCTTACAAAACCCTTTGTAGAAAAAACAGTCGCTCGACGCATCCTAGACTCGGAAGAACTCATAGAGCTTCTCATGCCCCTCGGCTTAAATTGGAAAGTACGAGGAGCAAAAGAAGTGGAAGTGGTAAAAGCCCTAAAAGCAAGCATGTACCAACTAACAGAAGAGAGAGAAATATCAGGGGTTTCAGGCTATGAAGAAATCTAATACGTAAGATTTTATTTTTTTCTTTTTGTTTTTTTGTTTTATTTTTTTGTTTTATTTTTTTTGGGGAGGAAACTTTTTACAAAAAGTATCCTCCCCAAACCCCTCCTCCCAAAAACTTTAATATAATAGAGCATTGAGAAATCCATGACCAAGCAAATTGAAAAAACTATTGAAAAGCACAAAGCATATGTGCCAGCTTTACGCTTTCCCGAGTTTAAGGACTGTGGGGAATGGGAAGAGAAGACTTTGGGAGCTGTCGGAACGTTTCTAAAAGGAAAAGGCGTTTCTAAAGCCGATATTCATCATTTAGGGCAGACTTTGTGTATTCGCTATGGAGAACTTTATACAAAATATAAAGAAACGATAAATGAAGTTTTTTCAAAAACAAATATAGATGACACACAATTACAATTTAGTCGTAACAATGATGTGTTGATTCCTTCTTCGGGGGAAACAAAACTTGATATAGCTACGGCTTCTTGTCTTTTATTAGATAATATTGCTTTAGGTGGTGATATAAATATAGTAAGAGGAATGTCTTATTCAGGGGTCTTTCTTAGTTACTATTTAAATGGAAACTTGAAATATGGGTTGGCTAAAGTTGCGCAAGGTGACGCTGTTGTTCATTTATATATTGAACAAATAAAAAAGCTAATAGCATTTTTCCCTTCCTTACCCGAACAACAAAAAATAGCAGACTGCCTTTCCTCGGTAGATGTAAGCATTGATGCACACACAAAGAAATTTGACCTGCTCAAAGAATATAAAAAAGGCTTATTGCAAAAACTTTTCCAAAAAAATGGGCAAAAAATCCCTGAATACCGCTTTCCCGAGTTTAAGGACTGTGGGGAATGGGAAGAAAAGACCTTGGGAGATGTTTGTAATTATACATCTTCAAGTTTATCAACAAAAGATATAGTAGCAAATGGAAAATATGAATTGTATGACGCAAATACTGTAGTTGGCAGAGTTGATAATTACGCTTCAAAAGATACGTACATAACTATAATAAAAGATGGGGCTGGAGTAGGTAGAACTCGGTTGTTAAATGGCGAAACTAACTTCATCGGAACAATGGGGATGATACAAAATAATAAATCAAGTGATATAGCATATCTTTATAATTTGTTAATTACTTTAGATTTAAAAATTTATGTTGTAGGTGGAGCTATACCCCATATTTATTTTAAAGATTATTCTCAATTACAACTTGCCCTCCCTCCGATTCCCGAACAAGAAAAAATAGCAGATTGCCTATCTACCATTGATAAAAAAATTGATGCCCAATCAGAAAAAATACAAAGCCTTAAAGAACATAAAAAAGGGCTGATGCAACAATTATTTCCATGTTAGCTCCGCATTGCTCTTGTGTGAAGATGTAGGGCAAACGCATCTAAAAATTTTCCGAACAAGGCATTGAAAGCTCTATAAGTTTTTGAAATTAAAGAAGGATTAATGTCATTCCGAGGAGAGAGCAAGGCGAACGACGTGGGAATCCATGCCTTTAATTTAAGATAGATTGCCACGTCAGCCCTTTGGGCTTCCTCGCAATGACATTTGCTTCAAACTCTATCTATCTGTAATATCAAACTATTACATTAATGAAAGAGTATTTCAATTAAGATGCGTTTGTCCTTGTGTGAAGATGTGCTGTGTATTGACAGTGCACAAGATTTAGAGGTATACTTGTTTTTATAAAGGAGTACTATATGCCAACAACAAATATAACTATTCGTATGGATGAGAATTTAAAAAAAGAGGCTGAAGAGCTTTTTTCTGATTTAGGTTTATCCATGACATCGGCTTTTATTGCTTTTACTAAGCAGGCAGTGAGGGAGCAAAGAATCCCTTTTATGCTTTCACGAAATTTTCCGAATGCAGAAACATTGCAAGCGATTGATGATGTTAAGACTGGTGTTAATATGAGCAAAACCTTTAATTCTGTAAACGAATTAATGGAAGATCTTAATGCTGACCATTAGATATCACAATAGCTTCAAAAAAGATTATAAACGGGTTTGTAAAAGAGGCGTGATATAAAACTATTGGAAGAAGTTATTGCAATATTAGCTAAAGGTGATGTTTTGCCCACAAAATATAAAGACCACCAACTTGTGGGCAATTTCAATCAATGCCGTGAGTGTCATATTTTGCCAGACTGGTTACTTATTTATGAAATAAATACTGATGAGTTGATTTTATATTTAACACGAACGGGAACGCATAGTGACTTATTTTAATACAAGCGGTGACGAGCGGTAGATATACATGCCGTAGGAACACCCACGGATAGCGAAAATATTAATAAAAATCCTCCCTTTTGGGAAGTAGAGCATATTATTATATTAAAAGTTTTTTGAGAGATAGGGGGCTTGCCTACCTAAAAGGCAAACTTGAAAAGTTTGTTTGCGTTTACGAGGTACGAGTAAATACGCAAATAGAGAGCAAAGCGGGGAAAGAGAACTTTTTTTCAAAAAAGTTCTCTTTCCCCCAAAAAAATAAAATAAAATAAAATAAAATAAAATAAAAAAGAGACAAACATGACAGCCCAAGAACAAGAGCAATTAGCCAGAACCCTTTGGAGCATAGCCGATAAATTGCGTGGTGCTATGAGCGCCGACGATTTTAGGGATTATATGCTTTCGTTTCTTTTTTTACGTTATCTTTCCACTAATTATGAAGAGGCCGCCCAAAAAGTTTTGGGTATGCGTTTTGATGAAGAAAACAGTTTTGTTGCTTGGGCTAATGAGAATGAAGAAGACATTAATCTTTTAGAAACTCAATTAAAAAGGCAACTACATTACCTTATAAAGCCTCAATTTCTTTGGAGTAATATTGTTAGCCTTGCTAAAAAGCAGGATAACGAATTGCTTAACACTTTGCAGGGTGGCTTTAAGTTTATTGAAGAGGAATCTTTTCAAAGTACATTTAGGGGGCTTTTTTCTGAAATCAATTTGACTGCGGATAAGCTTGGCAGAAATTATTCTGAAAGGAATAAACTGATTTGCGAAATTGTTGAAGAAATTGCAAACGGTATGCATGGCTATATGCTTGATGGCGATGTGCTTGGCGATGCTTATGAATATCTTATTGGGCAATTTGCCGCAGGCTCTGGCAAGAAGGCGGGAGAGTTTTATACTCCGCAACAAATTTCTTCTATTTTATCAAATATTGTCACATTCCCTTGTCAAAATAATAATTCCAAAAAAAGAAAAGGCTTGGAGAATATTCTAGATTTTGCTTGTGGTTCTGGTTCGCTTTTGCTTAATGTGCGTAAAGAGATGGGCAAGAATATCGGTAAAATTTACGGGCAAGAAAAAAATATCACCACCTATAACCTTGCACGCATGAACATGATTTTGCATGGGGTGAAAGATACAGAATTTGAAATTTTTCAAGGCGATACCCTGAAAAATGAATGGGATATTTTTAATGAAACAAATCCCGCAAAAAAAATAACCTTTGATGCTATTGTGGCTAATCCGCCCTTTAGTTACCGTTGGGAGCCTGATAGTTCTGTTAGTACAGATTTTCGCTTTGCAGAATATGGAGTAGCCCCTAAATCGGCTGCGGATTTTGCCTTTTTACTGCATGGCTTTCATTTTCTTGGCAAAGAGGGCGTTATGGCTATTGTTTTGCCACACGGTGTTTTGTTCCGTGGCGGAGCAGAAGAAAGGATTCGCCAAAAACTCCTTGAAGATAATAATATTGATACGGTTATTGGTTTGCCTGCTAATCTTTTTTATTCAACGAGTATTCCTGTTTGTATTCTTGTGCTTAAAAAATGTCGCTCTGATGAAAACGTGCTTTTTATAAACGCAAGTGACCATTTTGAAAAAGGCAAAAGACAAAATAGACTGTCAGTTGATAATATAGAAAAAATTATTTCTACTTATAGAGAACGTAAAGGCGAAGATCGTTATTCTCGCCTTGTGCCTCAAAAAGAAATTGTGGAAAATGGCTATAACCTCAATATCACCCGCTACATAAGCACGGATAAGGACGAAGAATCCATTGACCTTGCCGATGTGCATGCAAAACTTGTTGCTGTTGAAAAAGACATTGAGAACGCAACAAAAGAACATAATACATTCTTGAAACAATTGGGCTTGAAAGAATTACCGTAAGGGGCTTTGGTAAAAGGTTTTATTTTGCTGAGCTTATTTGATTTAAAATGAATTGCATATAAATTAGGATTGTATCTAGAGTAATTAAGAAAAAATGAAAGAAAATAAAATAAAAGCACGAAAGGGAACTTTATTTAAAAAAGTTCCCTTTCGTTTTTAAGAATAAATACAGTTGATTGTTGTTTATTACGATTATTTCAACGTATTTATTCTGTTTGTTCCAATGTTATTTATTATGTTTATTCCAAGCAATGAGGCACATAATTTCAAAGGCGATATAAGACGCTACTTGAGAGGTGAGGTTTTTAGGGCCGTCCATGGTAGGCATAAGGCAAACTACGTCACCCCCAATAACATTTTGTCCTTTGAGGCTTCTAATGAGCTCAACTGCTGTATCGACATAAAAGCCTTGGCAGCCTGGTTCTAGATTAGACACCGCTGGCGCAATGCTTGGGTCTAAGCAGTCAAGGTCAAAGGTTATATAGATAGGTTCGCCGTCCATGCGTTTTTTTATTCTTTCGCAAGCAGATTCCAGCCCGATTTTATCAAATTCTTTTTTAGTGATGACGTCATAACCAAGGTCATAGCTTGATTGTAGCCAGTCAAGGGTTCTTGTATGTCCACGAATACCTATTTGAACACTTTTATGCGCGTCAACATGTCCGTCTTGCACAAGGTATGCGCCCCAGTGAGCGGCGGAGCGTTTTGCACCCATAAAGTGATCTAGGTTTTGAAAGGTATCTGTATGGGCATCGAAATGAAGAAAAGCAACTTTCTTTCCGTCGCTGAGTTTTGCATCAGCGCCAGCGATGGCTTTTACCACACCGCCTGTTATGGAATGGTCTCCCCCGATTGATACGGGGTTTACGCCTGCATCATCTAATTTCTTGAAGAAATTGTATATGCGGTCAATACATTTTTCGTTGTCGTTGCCTTCTGGAAAGGGCACGTCGCCCAAGTCGTGGATATTACAAGCGTCCCAAGGGGAGAATTGAAAATCGTTATGAACTCGTCTTGCGTATGCAGAAACGTGTCGGACAGAGCGAGGCCCTAAGTGTTGGTCTCTTTCCGTTGTTCCATTGCCTGTGCTATGTGGAACGCCAACTAATCCGATATCTGTATTTGTGTAGTCTTGTGTGTGTTCGCAGCGGAAGAATGTTGGAATTCCCCACCAGTAAAGTGCTTCTACAACTCTTTCTTCGTTAGTTAATGTATTCATGTTATTTCTCCTAGGTTTTAGATTAAAGTTTTCCCGCTTTTGCTAGTTTCAGCATATTCTTTATGGAAAAAATATAGGCAATCATAATTGCAACGACGGGAACGCCGATGATAGTCGCTAGACTTTTCAAGATACCCATTCCGCCAACGATGTGGAATGTCGCCCCTGTGAGCCCGATGACAATACCCCAAATGAGACGCATATAACTGCTTGGGTTTGGGTTTCCGTTTGTCATTTGAATAGAAATAAATAAAGCGGCGCTGTCGGCTGTTGTTACAGCAAACACAATAAGGTTGACAAAAAGTAGAATGGCAAGAAATTCACCAAATTGAATGGTATCAAGAAGAACGAAAACACCTGATTGTGGCAAAGCATCAACGTGAGATATAATGTCGGTGAAGCCTTGTGTTTGTGTGTAAATTGCTTGCGCTCCCCAAATGGAATACCAGATGGTTGTGAGGATAACGGGGATGAATATTACACCAAAAACAAATTCTTTTAACGTTCTTCCTTTTGAAATACGTGCGATAAATCCGCCGACGAAAGGAAGGTACGTTGCCCACCACATCCAGTTAAAAATAACCCACCAACCAAGCCAGTCCCTTTGTTCCACTTGTCCTGCATCTGTCCAAAAAGTGAGGTATGGTATGGAGCTGATATATTCACCAAAAGATTGAACAACCATATTGAGAACGTAAGAGGCTGGAGCATTTCCTAGAAAAATAAGCGCTGTTAAAATAAGTGCTGCAAAAATCATGTTGAGATTGCTTAGAATTCTCATTCCTTTTTGAATGCCTACAACAGTACATAAACTGTAGCCTACAACAAAGAAAAGCATGAGAACCATTTCATAAGCACTGCTTAGTTTGACATCAAAAATGAAAAATATTGCATAGGAAAGGGAAGCCGTCGCCATACCAATACTTGCAGCGATGCCACCAATTGCGGCGATAGTTCCTACTACGTCAGCAAGTTTCCCCCACATGCTTGTGTAGCAACGCTCTCCAAGTATGCCGTATAAGCCACCTGCAATACTAAGGGGTCTGCCTAAGCGATAGGCAGGAAAAGCAATTGCAAAACCGCCAAGAGCGAAGAGAGCATACGCATGCATACCCCAGTCAAAAATAGTGAGGGAAACTGCTTTAGGCCCTGCTTGAATGGTTCCTGCTATTCCCGCATCAATAACGTGTGAGGAATAATAGAGATGATTCATGGGCTCTGCTACGGCAAAAAATACAAAGCCGATACCCATGCCAGCACTGAAAAGCATAGCAACCCATGAGCTGAAAGAAAATTCGGGGGTATCTGTGTCTTTTCCTAATTTTATGTCACCAAATTTCCCAAACATTAAGGAAATCATAAAAATAAATACAATGGCGACAACGAGCATAAGCGCCCACGAAAGTTCACGAATAACAAAATCACGGATGGCAAGAAAAACGGTGTTCACTTGTGCAGGGATAAGCAAGGAGGCAACGCAGAGTAAAAGAAAAAATGTCGCCGAAATAACAATTAACTGTACGTTATACGGTTTTGGTTTTACATGTGTGGTCATAGTCTTCGTCATAATATCTCCCAATTAGTGAAAAATGTGTTGCTTCATAACTATCACAATATATCCAGTTTACTTTAAAAATATGAAAAACTCAAATAGATATAGACAGTTACAAATGTACTTTTTCTAAAAGATGATTCTAAAGAGTAGATTGCCAACAGTTGTTTACTTTCTCCTTCTGAATTTTTATGGTGCTTTATTTTGGAAAGTATACCAACTGATATACTTTATGGGCTTAGGCTTTAGTATACCAACTGATATACTCTTTTTGGTTTACTCATGCTTCGTATAAATATACCAACTGATATACTCAATAAGCCTCAACACTGTTTTTTGAAAATATACCAACTGATATACTTTTGTGAGAGTGAGAGAGTGTTTTTTTTCTAATGTTTATTTTTCAGCGTATTAGAAAAATGTTCTTGTTATGTATTCTTTGTTATATTCAAAGTTCCAGTGTTTGTCTTTTATGCAGTCGGCCGCTTGTCTTGCATTCTTTTGTTCTATGGCTTTGATTATTTCAACATGTTCATCACATGCATCAAGCAGCCACTGCTTTGGAATACGTTTTGGTGGCATGCCCCAAAGCCGTTTTTTTATGGGAGCTAAAATTCGTTCAACAAACGGATTCGGGTCAATGTGTAAAAACATGGTGTGAAAATCTGCGTGGAATTGCTTGAACAGGGTATAATCTTCAGATTCGAGAGCTGTTCGCATTTGTGCATCAAGCTGATACATTTGCGCGATGATATCCTTGGTGTATAGGTTGATTCCTTTCATGATAAGCATAGATTCAAGAGCGCCAATTGTTTCAAATAAATACGCAATATCGTCAATATCAAGTTTGTTTATAACAACCTTACTACGTGGATAAATGGTAAGGAATCCTTCCGCTTCTAACTTTATGAGTGTTTCACGGAGAGGCGTTTTGCTAACGGAAAGCTCCTTCGCAATTTTTTGAGAATCAAGATGCGCACCGGGAAGCAAGTTTCCATGAGTAATTTCTTGAATGATATATTCATATATTTTATCACGTTGTAACTCACTCATCGAAAAACCTCTCTTGAAAGTATTAACTCATGTTAAAAATATACCAACTGAAATACTTTATGTCAATCGTTTTTTGAAAGACACTAAGGTTAAATTACGTTCATTTATTTATATATCGAAAAATCCGACAAATGTCTTTCCTCAGAAATAACCTAAATAATTAGGATGTCTAATAATATCTAGAATAAATCACTGTTAATGCTAAACTGTACTTAAAGGAGAATTTAATAAAAATCAATAATCGACAAGCGTTTATCGAAGAGGATTGGTATAAGAGAAACAGTGAGGATGGAGTCCTAAGCAGAGAGGCGGAGATGTCAGTATTCTTTGGGATTGAAATTTGATGAATGGTTGAGAATATATCTCAGATAAATCAAGAATCAACCCACGTGTTAACGTCTTTGAAGTAAAAAAGTCCCTACATCGAGGTAGAGACTTTTTTATTCTAATTGAACTCTTATCTTCTTATTTTTTAATAAACAAGCTGCTATTTTTGAGAATCAATCATTTGATTAATATTAAAAGCTGGTAAAACAACGCAATCCATTTCAGGCTGTGCAGTTAATAAAGAAACTTGGCTTCGCATATATGGCATCATAATAGCAACGGTGTTTTTCTCAATTATGGTTTTTTTCGTGTTGTCATCAAGCTGCCCATCTGTTCTGAAAGTGAAAAGTCCAACTAGTAAGATTTCTAGAGTATATTCATTTGCTTTTTTGCCGAATAATGATAATTCAATTTTATAACTCTCGTCAACTGTACTTTTTTTGATTTCACACTTCAGACTGAGTTCGAAAACTGAGGCATCATTTTTAAAACCTTCTCGGGTAAACTTAAGCTTATCAAAAAATAATTTATTCATTAATAGCTCACTACTTATATCATTTTTCATGTTTACCTCGGCCTAAGCTGCTGTTTTATTTAAATCGTGGCAGTATGTTGTTGATTCTAATGAATCAATGGAAGAAAAAGAAGAGGAAGAAGAATGAGTGTATTGGAATCTTGTTTTATATGATATATTATTTATATCATCGCTAGGTATCAATTCAATATTTCTACTGTTTATTTCCTCAACACAAAAGGTGTAATAGGACTTAAAGTGGCTATCGCTATTGTTTATGAGACTTGAATAATCAGTTTCTGGAAATACGATATCTCTAATGATATCACAATACTTTTTCAATTCCTCTGTTACTAATATAAAATTAGAATCTTCGATAGGCAAAAGTGAATGGTCTATTTTGGAGGTGACTTTCAATTGAGAAACATCGTTCTCGATAGAATCTCCAACTAAAACCTCCCAATAAGTCCTTTGCGCAAGAAGTATATTCCTCATCGTTATTTTTCCAGTTAGTAGATCTAATATTCTATTAACAGAACTTTTAACTATATAGTATTTTTCATTATCTATATCAACGCATAACACAATATAGTAATTGTGATTGCGGTCAGTACAAATATAATAAATGGGTATACCATTGTATTGAATAAGTATTTTCTCTAATTGTAAATACTCAGAGTCAAGGATAAAGCACGGTTCATCAGACATAATTATGTTCCTCTTCTATACTAAACCCATTTAGTATAGCATCTTCAAATAACCACCAACATATATGCGCATTATTGACGTTAGTTAGTTGAGGACCTCCGTCGGAGTGCACGTCACCAACACACAACTTTTTATTGGGTTTTGGTAGTTTCATTACATTAGCAAGTTGAGTTTTTTCCGTAAACAAAGAGACTCCATAATAGTCTGCATAAAATTCATTGCTTTGTCCACGAAAACGCTTACCTTTTGGGTGTTTATTTAGTTCAAAATATGACTTAAAATCATTTCTGGTAACAGGAGATGTGTCGGAAGCAATTCTTTCAATACACCTATATGCTGTTATGTTTGTATAATGATACTGAGTGTCATTTGGAAAAGTAATGTCACCACTGTTTAGTTTTGTTTGAAACAGCAGAGGGAATTTCATATGTAAAATTTCTTTGTTTTTTGTCATAAACTACTTCGTAAAAGTTTTATCGCTCTAAAATAAATTAGTGTATCGAATACAATAATAACACAACGTGTATTTCTGCATATTGCCTAAACAAGATACCTTCAGTCTCATTAATTTTCTAATAAGCCTATAAGTGCAAAACCTTTTTCCAATTATGTTATGAATGTAATCCTGCATATTCATTTTGTCAAATAGGAATGTTTGAATAGATGTCAAGTAATGTAAAGTTTACTATATAATATACTTAAATAATTATTATGTGTTTTTCAACTTTATATTCGATTAGCTTATTGGAATATTAGTACTTTATTTGACACAGAGAAAAGAGGTTCTTAGGTACTGATTGTTATGTGTTCAAGTCTGTTTTATATAGAGATACGTAATATTATATTATTAGCGCAGCTACTCACTCTTTTGAGCTTCACACAAGCTCTGTCATTATTCAATCCATTAACACTCATTCTTTGCTTATGCTTATGTATTAAACTGTGTCCGCATCTCTCTGTGTTCAATTACTGGTAATAGCGTTTATGTTTGAATTGTATTAGTGGCAACTCTGTATTCTTTTAGAATAAGTATTATCATTCAAGAGTCAAGATGTTGATTGTTCTATGGATGTTTTGAATGCGTTTTGCTGATGAGGTAGTGTAGGCAAGCATCATATGCTTTATAATCCCCTCGGTAATCAATAATATTGTAAGCGTCAGATACTTAATGTTTGAGGTATTAAATATTCGCTTTAAACATCTCTTTCGCTTTTTTCATGTTTTCTCGAATTTCCACGCTAAACGGGCAATTAGGTTCGCATTTTCCGCACATAATACAATTATTTGCATTGGTTTTCATGGCGAAATAATGTTGATTTACGGTATCGGGAACGCTGTCTTGTTGCGAAGCTAAGTCTAAAAACTTGGTGACTGCGGCTATGTCGATATGTGAGGGGCATGGCTGACAATGGTTACAGTACATACATCTGCCTACCATTTTAATGGAGTTATTTTTTGTAAAAATATGCCCATATTCTTTATCTTTATCATCGACGTTATAATAGCGAACGGCTTCTAAAACCTCGGGAACGGTGTGGCATCCAATAATAACAACCTTGACGCCATTTCTCCCAAGTGCATAATGGATACACTGCGGAACAGTCATGGCAACGCCAAAGGGGGAGCTTTCTGCTGCTAATAAACTGCCTGCCCCTAGAGGCTTCATGACGGTAATGGCAACACCAATGTTTTCGCAAGCGGTGTATAGTTTTTGTCGTGCGCTATCCACTGTCCATGTGCTTTCTTTTAAATCTTTGTATTCCATTAAATCTTCAATATTAGAATCGGATTTTTCCATATCATAGGCTGGATTTATGCTGAACATCAAGACATCAATTAATCCACTTTCCACTGCTTTGAGCGCAATAGTTGGGTTGTGTGAACTCATTCCGATGTATCTAACGATGCCTTTCTCTTTTAATTCTTTGGCGTATTCTATAATTTCGGTTTCAAAAACGGAAGCGTAGTCCTCGTCACTATCCACATAATGAATCATACCGATATCTATGTAATCTGTATGCAGTCGTTCTAATAGGTCATTGAAAGATTTTTTTGTCTTTGTGATATCACGGGTTCGCCCGTATTGTTCATCTTCAAAAACGGTGCAAAGATGCCCTTGAATGATGAATTTATCTCTTCGGCCTTTTAGCGCTGTGCCAATATTGTCTCTCGTGGCGGCTTGTGGCATAAAAACATCAATGAAATTCATACCGTTTAGAATGGCAGCATCAATGATATTCGTGCTCTCTTCGGAGGAAAGCCCATTGAACCACTCCCCACCAATACCAATTTCACCCACTTTCAAGCCTGTTCGCCCTAGTGTTCTATATTCCATAATGATTCCTATTGTTCTATTTTTTATTTGACTTTTACGGTATGTTGATTTTAATCCTATAATAGTATAAACTACTTCAATAGGAATAAATCTAGTTTGATAAGAGTGAATTGTCAATAAGGCACATTGTTTACTCTTAGAGTAATGGAGGTAATGAATGAAAATAGAGGACAAAATCACCGTTGGATGCGAGATGGAAATTACGCTAAAAATCATCGGTGGTAAGTGTAAACCGTTGATTCTTTATTTGTTGATTACTGAAGGAACAAAGCGATTCAAGGAACTTATGAGCTCAATCACGCAAATTTCGCAAAAAACCCTCACCAATCAGCTTAGGGAATTAGAGGCGGATGGCATGATTAGCCGAAAAGCTTTTTCTGAAATTCCCCCAAGGGTGGAGTATTCTATCACTGCAAAGGGCAGCTCTATTCTTCCAATATTAGAGGCCATGTGTGATTGGGGCTATCATAATATGGATGAGAAGTTTATTTTGACCGCCCCGCAGTGTGGGAATGAGAAGCTTGAGCATGAGAGTGCAAACGAGTAATACTTGTTTGTAGTGGGATAAACAATACCCAGACATTATTTGCTATTATTGTGATATTATCTAATTCGTATTATTTCTAGAATAAGTAAATATTTTATATTAGTAACCTTCAGTTCAGCTACTGAATAAAATGTGCCTCATTGACTTGTGTTCGTTCACGATTATAATAATGTGTACTGCAATAGTACTAATTACTATTATGTTAAATTTTATGAATTTTTCGAAGGAATTATTTATATTATACGTTGTATGACGTTAATGTAAAAGCAAATAGTACATAACTTTTAAAATGATATATTAAAGGAGAATTTTAATATGAAAAAATTAGTCGTAATTACAGGCGCAAGCTCAGGGTTTGGTAAAGCATTGGCATTAGAATTTAATAAAGCAGGGTACCCTCTTTTACTTATAGCAAGAAGAATTGACCTTCTAAAAGAGCTTAAGCTCTCCGATACCATTTGCGAAAAAGTGGACGTTACGGACAGAGCCGCTTTAGAATCAGCGATTAGAAAAGCGGAAGGCGTTTACGGTAAAACTGATTTGATAATCAACAATGCAGGGATTATGCTTCTTGGAAATCTTGAAACGCAAAGCACTGAAGAATGGCAAAGAATGCTTGATGTTAATGTGATGGGCGTTATGCACGGTATGCAAATTGTTATGCCTGATATGAAAGAAAGACAAGGCGGAACTATCATAAATCTTTCCTCAATCGCAGGCGTTAAACCCTTCGGAAATCATGCTGCGTATTGCGCAACTAAATACGGCGTTGTTGGTTTATCTGAAGTAGCACGTGGCGAACTTTCATCACATAATGTAAGAGTTATGCGTATTTGCCCTGGTGCTGTAGATACAGAACTTGTAGGCCATACCACAAGCGATGATATAAAAGCGGCATATTCTGATTGGAAAGCAGCAACTGGCGTCGGCAGTATCACAGCGGAAGATGTGGCTAAAACCATTAAATTTGCTTACGAATTGCCACAAGGTGTGAATTTGAGAGAAATTCAAATTGCAGACACAAGACAAGATGCATAAGACTCGACCATACATTTAGATATAAATTCCCGTGTGACTGCCGTTAGGCAGAATGAATACAAAAGCACCCATAATAGTTAAGCTGTTATGGGTGTTTTGTATTTTAAATGCTCGTAGATTGTTTACGGAAGTGATAGCGCTACGTTAGGTCTCAGAAATGACAGAGCGTACTTTGGAGCACACAAATAACAGAGCATACTTTGGGACACACACGTGACAGCGTTACATTAGCCTGCACATGTGACAGAGCATGCAGTTGGATTGCTGCTGATTTTGCTTTATTATATCTTTGTTTTATTTGTCAAAAAACTGGCGAATGATTTTTGCCTTTTAGTTTTACTATTTATTTTTATGTATAACATATTGAAATTTAATATATAAGTATGTTTGGCATGGTATGTGCTTATACATAATTATTCTAATGAAATGAAAGGAGATGCCTATGAAAAGTTTAGATCAAGATCACATGCGAATTGTCAGTCGTGTCATGGATATGCAGTTACAACGACAAAATGTGATTATGGGCAATATTTCCAACGTAAATACGCCAAATTATAAACCGCTTGAATTGAAATTTGAAGACGAACTCCAAGATGCACTCAATTTAGATGCAAAAGGAAAAATGGCAAGAACAAGCGGCGGCCACATGCCATCAATATTTGATAGCGGAACATTTTCAGCAGACTGGACAAGACGTTTTATGCCTCGTAAGGCACACGGTGAAGACCGAGTCAATATTGATAAAGAAATGGTAAAAATGGCTCAAAATAACTTACAATACAATACATTATCACAGATTACAAAAAGCGGTTATGACGGACTAAAAACCATAATTGCAGAGGCAGGTAAAGTCTAATGGATTTCATGACAGCACTCGATCTTAGCGCATCAGGTCTCTCAGCAGAACGCACACAACTTAATATAACAGCTATGAACCTTGCCAATGCAAAAACGACAAGAATCGCTGGCGGATCAGGGCCTTATCAAAGAAAATCAGTAATCAAAGAAGTCAGCTCCTTAGATGATCCTTTTGGAAAACATATGCGCACAGAATTGGATAGGGAAGTCAAAGGGGTCAAAGTCAAAGGGATAGCAACAGATTCACGCCCTGAGAAATTAGTTTACGAACCTGGACACCCCGATGCAGATGAAAAAGGCTATGTGCATTACCCTGATATCAACGTGGTGGAAGAAATGGCGATGATGATGACAGCACAACGGAATTTTGACGCAAACGCCACCGCAATTGATACGATAAAAGCTATGTATTCAAAAGCTTTAGAAATTGGCAAATAAATAAAATAAATACGATATAAGCAGAAAGAGGAAAATACAATGGGAATGCAAATAAATGGATTGACAGCTTATAATAAAGCTTTGAGTGATTTTCAAAATACCCAAAAAACGTTTTCAAACAGTTCCATTGATCTTACTAAAAATGCAAATATTGATCCACAGTCTTTCAATAAAACGCTTACAGATTCTCTAGGTGAAGTAAATAACTTGCAAAAAGAGAAAAATAGTATGATAACAGCATTCGCTTCTGGTGAAACTCAAAACGTACACGAACTTATGATAAGTATGCAAAAAGCAAGCGTTGCGGTAAGCATGACATCAGCGGTGAGAAATAAAGTTTTAGAAGCGTATAAAGAAATGAGTAGAATTCAATTCTAAGTTTATATAATGTTTGAATTTATCTATACATGCCTTGCTATAATATAACGGAATTTGGAGAAAGATTATGAATCCTGTACTAGAACAAAGCCTTGAAAAAGTAAAAGAATTTTGGGGAAAATTCTCCGTAAGTCAACGATTCTTCATGATCGGTGGGCTAGCTTTTACCATAGCTTTAGGTGTTGTTTTGACATCATGGATGCTCCGCCCGAATTTCCAAACGCTTTATAGCAAGCTTTCAGCTGAAGACGCTAACCGTGTTGTGACTTTGCTTCAAGCTAATAATACTCCTTATGAACTTGCAGATGCTGGTACTACTGTAAAAGTACCTGAAGGCTCTGTTTACGATTTGCGAATCAAAGTTGCTGGAGAAGGGAACTTGGTTGGACAAGGTATTGGTTTTGAAATTTTCGACACAGTGCAAATGGGACAAACTGATTTTGTACAACGTATCAATTATCAACGTGCGCTTCAAGGTGAAATAGCACGTACAATGTCTGAATTTCCTAATGTAGAAAGCGCTCGTGTTCACTTGGTTGTTCCTGAAAGAAGTCTTTTTATTGAAGAACAACAACCGCCTTCTGCTTCTGTTATTTTGCGCCTTATTGAACCAGGCAAACGCATGGATAAAAAAGAAATTGATGCAATGGTCAATCTTTTGACAATGTCTATCGAAGGTCTTGAATCTAATAATGTTTCCATTAGTGATAATAACGGTAAAGCTCTTTTTTCTCCTAAAGAAGAAGGCAGTGTTGACGGCAGTCAACTTGATTATCGCCTGCGTTATGAAGCAAACCTTGAAAGACGTATTCAAGAACTTCTTTCTCCTGTGCTTGGTGCAGGCAAGCTTATCGCAAAAGTAAGTGCAGACCTTGATTACAGCCAACGCACTATTCGCCGTGAAATTTTTGACCCAGAAAGTGCTGTTATACGTTCAGAACAAAGAACAGAAGAGCAACAAACTGGCCGTGCTAATCTTGGAGCAGAATCTGCTGATGTCAACTTTCGTGGAGATGGCCTTGGTAACTCTCTTTCAAGCCAAGACGGAAACCGTGAAGAACGCCTCACAAACTACGAAATCAACAAAGAAGAACAAAGCATTATTTCTCAAATGGGATCAGTGGAACGCCTTACAGTTGCTGTAGCGGTTGATGGACATTATACCAGAAATGCAGAAGGCGCTTGGGAATATGTGGCACGTAATGAAGCTGAAATTAATCAAATAAAACAACTTGTTGCAAACGCAGTTGGCCTTGACCTTGCTCGTGGCGATACCATCGAAATTAGCAATATGCCTTTTGGTGACAGTGAACTTCCTGTTGAACCTAATGCGGTTGAATTGCTTGCTGAATTTGCTAGAACAATGGGAACTCCTTTACTTGTCGCTCTTCTTGCCTTCATCTTTATCATGCTTGTTGTTCGCCCTACAATTCTTGCTCTTATTCGTCCAAAAGTGGAAGCGGGTGAAATGCTTGAAGGTCTTGAAGGCTTACCTTCAGCGGAAGAACAAATCGCTCTTTATGAAGCTCAAGAAGAAGAAGCAAGAGAAGTTGCTGAAAGTGCTAGAACAAGTATGATGGGTACCGATGATGATGAAGATTATCTCCTACATTCTTCTGCAAGTCTTGACGAAATCAAAGCGAGAGCTTTACAGTTAGCTGAACACAATATGGAGCAAACTATACGCCTTATGCGCCGTATGATGAAACAAGATAAAGTAGAAGCATAAAGCATAGTTCTAAAAATAAATGAATTCTGAAAATACCTTGTAACTCTGTTATGAGGTATTTTTCTATGAAAAAAAGCAGGCTTTTATAAAGACTCATAATTTTTGTCGAGCATGAGACCTAATGGAAAAAAGCATTCGTGGCGATATTAAAATAAATAGCTTTCTCAATGGAAAATGCAGTGCCTAAAAAGAAAGGGCTTAGCAAGTCAAAAGTGAAGAAAACTTGAGCAGCGTCTCAAGTTGTTTATTATAAAAAATTATGGTACAGTGCGTTAGCATATTTAAGGATAGGATATATAAATGTCGAATATAAAAACTCCGTCTATAGACTCCATCAAAAGAGAAAGCTCTTTCGTGTATAATAATCGTGTGACCCCCATCAAGGAACAAATTATTTACCTTGGTGAAAAGAATATGGATAATACTGTCTGGGTGATACGTAGATGGCTTAATGATGAAATGGGGCTTATTAATAAACCCAGAGCGAAGAAAGTACCGAAATAGAACTTTGATAGCAAAGAAAACCCAAATGTATCCAAATGAAATTAGGGTGATATCACGATAATGCCAAAGTTATATCAAGCTGATATCAAAAATATAATAGAAAAAAGTGATAGAATATATATTCCTTCTAGAAGAAGCTCATAAAACTCATAAAAAAAAGCAGTCAATTTTCTGACTGCTTTTTTTTATGCTTACAATAAGCGCATAATTTGCTCTTTATTTGGAATAAAAAATATATTTCTTCTCGAAATAAATTATTAAAAAATATGTTTTTTCTTACAAATATCTCAAGATAAAATATTTATTTATTTCTAAGGAAATTTACAGCATTTTCAAAAATAATTGTACCAAGAGTTTTTACTTCGCCACGTGCCCAATTAGGGTGATTGGTAGGGTGGTTGAACGCTTCAGGGTGAGGCATAAGTCCAAGTACATGCCCTGTAGGGTCTGTAAGCCCTGCAATTGCCTTAGGTGAGCCATTTGGATTGAAAGGGTATTCCTGTGTCGCTTGACCTGTATTTGGGTCTGCATACTGTAAACAAATAAGATTTTCATCTTCAAGACGTTGCAAAGTTGCCTCGTCAGGAGTTACAAGGCGTCCCTCGCCATGACGAACAGGCACAGCAAGCATATCAATGTTTTTTGTGAAAATACAAGGGCTTTTTGGGTTAGCCTTAAGCTCTACCCATCTATCTTCATAACGAGCAGAAAGATTATGAGTGAGAGAAACTTGTCGCTCAAAACGCTTGCCGTCCATAGAAGGCAAAATCCCCAACTTAACTAAAAGTTGAAAACCATTACAAATACCCATGATGAGTTTGCCATCATCAATAAATTTATTTAAATGTTCAAGCAAAGGCTTTTCTTCATCATCAGTTAAATGCAACCAACGCTGTGCCGCTGCGTGCGCAGATCCAAGATCATCACCGTCTAAAAAACCGCCAGGAAATAGTAACAACTGATAATCATTCAGCTTTACGCTTCCAGAAACAATATCTGAAAAATGAACAATGTCAGCAGAGTCTGCGCCTGCTAAACGAATGGCGTGGGCAGTTTCGTTATGTGAATTTGTGCCATAACCTGTTAGTACGAGTGCATTAACTTTATTCATATTCTCTCCACGTATTTTTATAAAATCTTATTAAAGTGCTTGTTTGTATATAATTCATTGATATAAGTAATGAAATTACATAGTTGATAACAATAATTTATATTTTTTTGCTTTTGGGTAGTTAGTATAGTAGCATTAGGCCTGTTTCGTCAATGGGTGACAAGCAAGCTTTTTTTTGGTAAAGAAACGCAGGACGTTAATTTAAAGTGATTAATGCCCTCGCACATTTATTTATATATGGGGTCTTCCATGAAAACTAAGTTTATTTTTGTTACTGGTGGTGTTCTTTCTTCTCTAGGAAAAGGCCTTGCTGCCGCTTCCCTAGGTGCACTCTTAAAATCTCGTGGGCTCAAAGTCACCATCCAAAAATTAGATCCCTATATCAATGTTGACCCAGGTACTATGAACCCGTTTCAACACGGAGAAGTTTTTGTCACAGACGATGGCGCAGAAACTGATCTCGATTTAGGACACTACGAGCGCTATCTCGGTGTGCCTATGTCAAAGTTTAACAGCACATCCGCTGGGCGTATCTATTATAATGTTATAAATAAAGAACGCCACGGTGACTATCTTGGCGGCACTGTTCAAGTTATTCCGCATATTACCGACGAAATAAAACGTGCCATGCTTAGCCTCACAGAAGGGCCAAAAGAAACAGTTCCTGATGTAATAATCATAGAAATTGGCGGAACTGTCGGCGATATCGAAGGCCTACCTTTTCTTGAAGCTATGCGTCAATTACGCTCTGAGCTTGGACGTGATAATTGCCTCAATATTCACCTCACACTCGTTCCTTACCTTAAAGCCGCAGGCGAATACAAAACAAAACCAACTCAGCACAGTGTGAAAGAACTCCTTTCCATAGGTATTCAACCAGATATTATTCTCTGCCGCTGTGACGAAACTATTCCACTTGAAATGAAACGCAAAATATCCCTCTTCTGTAATGTGGAAGAAGGTGCTGTATTTACCTCAGTAGACGTGGATAATGTCTACGCCGTGCCTCTCAAATTCTATGAGGAAGGCTTTGACCAAAAAGTGGTCGTCATGCTACGTCTCAATGCTGGCAATCCAAAACTTGAACCATGGCGCAAACTTATAGACGATTTTAGTCGCCCTAAAACTTCTATCAATATCGCAATCGTTGGCAAATATGTAGACCTGAAAGAAGCCTACAAAAGTATGCACGAAGCCCTTATTCATGCTGGTGTACACAACTTCGCTACCGTCAATCTTCGCTATGTCAATTCTGAAGAAATCAAAAAAGAAAATGTGGCGGAACAACTCGCAGATTGTCAAGGTATTCTCGTCCCAGGTGGCTTTGGCTACCGTGGAGTCGAAGGGAAAATCGAAGCCATTCGCTTTGCCCGTGAAAATAAAATTCCCTTCTTCGGTATCTGCCTCGGTATGCAATGCGCAGTTATAGAATTTGCCCGCAATGTGGCAGGAATTAAAGACGCTCATTCAGAAGAATTTGAACCGACAAGTGCAAATAAAATAATCTACCTCATGAAAGAATGGTTTGATTTTCGCTCCAACAAAATCGAAGTGCGTGACGATGCCTGCAACAAAGGCGGAACCATGCGACTCGGTGCCTACCCATGCAAAGTCATCGAAAACACAAAAGCCCACGAAGCATACAAAAATACCGAAATTTCAGAACGCCACAGGCATCGCTATGAATTTAACAATAAATTCAAACAGGTACTTGAAGACAATGGCATGATATTTAGTGGGCTCTCTCCCGATGATGAACTTATGGAAATTGTGGAAATTGCAGATCACCCTTGGTTCCTTGCCTGCCAATTCCACCCAGAATTTAAATCTAACCCCATGAATGCTCATCCGCTCTTTCGTGAATTTATAGCCGCTGCTATTAAAAATAAATAATAATAGTTTTTTTGTTTTATTGGGTGAAGCTTCGCTTCCCCCAAGCCCCCATCAGCAGGGACATGATGTCCCTGCACCCTCAAATAAACAAAACGCCACTTTTTTCAAAGTGGCGTTTTGTTTTTAAGTAAACCTTTGTATATGTAGGCAATAAATCTTAAATATGGCGATGGTTAATATTTTTTTGTTTACAGTGAGTTTTGTGTTTTATATGTAAACAATAAATCTAAAATAGAGAATCGGTTAATATTTTTTTCAGGAAGGGGAGGGTTTGGGAGGGGAAACCTCATTTTTTTAAAAAAAATGGGGTTTCCCCTCCCAGAAAAATAATTCCTCTCTCAGAAAAATCATTCTTCTCCCAGAAAAACTTAAACTATATTCTTGAAAAAGGTGAAATTTTTCTTAGATCTCGAATGATTTCAGGTGTAACTTCGAGGACTTTTTTGATTTCATCTTCTGTGCTGTATCTTGAGAGGCTAAAGCGGATAGAGCCGTGTGCGTAGGTAAAGGGAACACCCATGGCACGTAGAACGTGTGACGGTTCGAGACTGCCTGAGGTGCATGCTGAGCCTGAGCTTGCGCATATGCCGAATTTGTTGAGCATAAGGAGAATGGCTTCCCCTTCGACGGCTTCAAAGGCTATGCTTGTGGTGTTTGGTAGTCTGTGCTGTTGGTCACCGTTTATGATACTGTGTGGAATGGTGTCGAGTAGGCCTTTTTCCAAAATATCACGTAGATGAGCGACTTGTGTTCTTTCTGCTGTGAGGTTTTGTGCTGCAAGATCACAGGCTTTGCCTAGGCCGATGATGTAAGGGGTGTTTTCTGTGCCTGCACGGCGACCTCTTTCTTGGTGTCCACCACGAAGGAAGGGGCGAAAGCGTGTGCCACGGCGAATATAGAGAACTCCTATGCCTTTAGGCGCATGGAGTTTGTGCCCTGAAATGGCGAGAAAATCGATGGGGAGTTTTTGAAGATCGATAATTTCTTTACCAACGGCTTGCACAGCGTCAACATGTAGAAGAACGTCTTTAGCCTTCACGATTTCCGCAATTTCTTGTATAGGGAAGACTGTGCCTGTTTCGTTGTTTGCGTACATAATAGAAACGAGGGCTGTGTCTGGTCGAATGGCGGCTTTGAGTTCTTCAAGGTTGAGCTGACCTTTGCTGTCTACTGGAAGATAGGTGACATCATAACCTTTCTTGTCTAGGAAATCCCCCATGGCAAGCATGGCAGAGTGTTCAACTCTTGTGGTGATAAAGTGCTTCTTTTCAGGTTGTGTTTCGATGGCGGATAGAACAGCCGTATTGTCGCTTTCTGTTCCGCAAGAGGTGAATAGAATTTCATCGGGTAATGCTCCGATGAGGCTCGCAATTTGTTCACGTGCATTGCTGATATGCTTGCCCACTTGCCCACCAAAAGTGTGCATGCTAGAAGCATTTCCGTATAATTGGCTAAAGAATGGGAGCATAGCTTCTACGACTTCTGGAGCGCAGCATGTAGTTGCGTTATTATCAAGATAAATAATATTTGACATTTTTTATGCCTCCAACACTTGAATGTTTGCGTCTACTTGTTCTCGTAGCGTCGCTTCAACAACATTCTTTAGGGTAAGAGCGCTTGATCGGCAAGAAGAGCAAGCACCACGTAAAGAAACGATGACATTATTGCCTTCAACATCAATAAGTTCAATATCTCCACCGTCTTGTGTGAGTCTTGGGCGGATATCTTCTTCAAGTACTTGAATAATTTTTTGCATGCGTTGAATATTGCTCATAGGTCTTTTTGTCACAGGGCGAATTTCTGTTATGTTCTTATTGCCTTTTTCTGCTTCAAGAATTTCTGCAATATCATCAAGGCAAGCACCACAAGCGCCGCCAGCCTTAGTGAAGTTTGTTATTTCTTCTAAGGTTTGCAGTCCATTTTCACGAATAGCTTTTTGGATTTGCTTGTCTGTAATACCAAAGCATTTACAAATAAGTTTCCCTTCTTCTTCATGGGCAAGAGGAGGAAGGCCCTTATGGTTACGAATAGCAGCCGCAAGCGCTTCTTCACCCATAACAGAGCAGTGCATTTTTTCTTTTGGCAATCCACCAAGAAATGCAGCGATTTCCTTATTGGTAATCTTAGACGCTTCTTCTACGCTTTTACCAATGATAAGCTCAGTAAGAGCGGAGCTTGATGCAATAGCACTAGCGCAGCCAAAAGTTTGAAAACTGGCTTTCTCTATAACGTCTTTGTCACTAATCTTTAAAAAGAGCTTAAGGGCATCTCCACAAGCAAGGCTGCCAACTTCACCAATAGCATTAGCGTCTGGCATGTCGCCGGCATTGCGTGGATTAAGAAAGTGATCTTGAACTATATCTGTATATTCCCACATGGTATTTCTCCTATTAGCAATCGCTAGTAATTATATTTTGAAGTTAATCATTTATTCTAAACTGTAAAGGTGTATTGGAAATTAAGATTTTTTTTGGGGACATGATGTCCCCAAACCCCTCATCGCTTTTTCCAAACTTCGTTTGAAAAAAGTGAAGTGTCACTTTGGTATATTTAAAATCTCATTGAGTATTATGTTAATAAAAAGCTTGAAACTGGTTAGAGGTTAATTAAAAAGTTTAGGAAAGATGGGGGGCTTGGGGGGAAGAAAAACCCTTTTCAAAGGGTTTTCTTCCCCCCAAAAAAAATAAAAAATAAAAAATAAAAAATAAAAAATAAAAAATAAAAAATAAAAAATATTAATTAGGTTGCATGTTGTTTTCGGAGGGTTTTTGAGGATTTTCTGTGTCGTCTGAATTGTAGGAGCGGTATTCTGGGTTGCCGAAGGCTGTGTATTTGTCGACGAAGGTGAGTTCTACGACGCCTGTTGGTCCGTTACGGTGTTTGCCTATGATGATTTCCGCCATGCCTGTTTTTTCTGCGCCGCCTTTTTTAGCGGTGTAGTAATCTTCTCTGTGAATAAACATTATTATATCGGCATCTTGCTCAATAGCGCCTGATTCACGAAGGTCAGAGAGCATTGGTCGTTTGTCTGCCCGTTCTTCTGATTTACGGTTGAGCTGAGAGAGAGCTATGACGGGAATATTTAATTCTTTTGCTAGGGCTTTTAGGTTACGTGAGATATCGGAAATTTCGAGTTCACGAGAGTCATTTCTCGCGGAGTGCATGAGTTGTAGGTAATCGATAACGACGAGATGTAGCCCGTGTTCTGCGTGTATTCTTCGGCAGCGGGCCCGTAGTTCTAGTGGGGTGAGCATGGAGGAATCGTCGATAAAGAGTTTGCTTGTGCGTAGGGCGCTTGCGGCATCGCTGAGGCGTTCCCAGTCGTCATTTTCCACGACGCCTTTGCGGACTTTGCTTAGTTCTATGTGTCCCCATGAGCAGAGAAGACGTTCCATGAGAGATTCTTTGCTCATTTCTAGGGAGAATACGGCTACGGTGGCATCGTTTCTGATGGCGGCCCTAGCTGCAATATTGAGGGCGAAGGCAGTTTTGCCCATGGAAGGACGGGCAGCTATGATGATAAGATCTGAGGGTTGAAGTCCGCCCGTCATGCGATCAAGGTCTGTGTAATCTGTTGCTAGACCTGTGGTTCTGCCTTTATTTTTGTAGCGCTCGGTTATTGTGTTGAAAACGGAGTCAAGGAGTTCTGCACTGCCTACGTAGCTTCTTGTGTCGTTTCGTTCTGCGATACTGAATATTGTTTTTTCTGCTTCATCGAGAAGGAGGTCGACGTCATTGGCTTCGTTGAAGCAGGCGCTAATGATATTAGCGGAGGAAGCTATGAGGGAGCGCAGGACGGATTTTTCACGTACAATTTTAGCATAGTGTGGTGCATTTGCTCCGCTCACGACTGATTCTGATAAGAGGGCAAGGCGTTCTGCACCGCCACTTTCTTCGAGTAGTTTACGGTTTTGTAGCCAGTCGGCCACGGTGATTATATCTGGTTTCACGTTTTGCGAATAGAGATCGGAGAAAGCTTGGAAGATAAATTGGTTGGCAGGGAGGTAAAAATCGTCCATGCGCAGAGTATCTAGAATGTCATTTAGGATTTCGGGGCGCATGAGAACACCGCTAATAACGGCGTCTTCTGCGGTTGCGTTGTGTGGAGGAACTTGTTTAAAAAGGTCTTCTTGGCTGTTAGCAAGGGTTTTTGCTGCGCTTTGTTTTTTATTTGTTCGCTTTTTTGTGGTTGGATTCTCTAAAAAATTTTCAAAATTAGACATAAATACACCTCGATAACTTTATGTTTTGAGTGTAAGGATAAATGCCATGTTTATCAATGCATTTAATGGGGAATTTAATAGGGAATTTAATGGTATTATCTGACTATTTATTTTAGAAGGGGTGAAGGGATATTTTGCAAAATTAGAAAGCTCATGTAATTTTTACTTGAAAGAATAATAATTTCAGCTTAAGCATGGACAGGCGTTTAGATATTATGAGAAAATACAACCTTAAGTTATTTGGTTTTGTGTGTTTTTGTAATTTGAAAAGCGTTACTTATATATCATATTCATATCTGTATATTTTGTGTAAGTGTATCTGTGTTTTTTTACATGATATGCATGGAGAATCGTAGTGACTGAAAAAAATGAAAAGTATTATACCATTGGTGCTATTACAAAAGTGTGTGCTTTGCTTGAAACTCTTTCTACCAAGAAAGGGTGGGGACTTGCGGAATTGTGCAAGACAATGGAGATGCCAAAAACAACAGTGCACCGTATGCTTTTAACCTTGCAAGATGAAGGATATGTTGTACAAAGTGAGCGTGGCGGTCATTATTCTCTTTCGTATAAACTGTTTTCGATTGGGCGCAAGGTGATTAGCTATACAAATATTGTTGACGCAACCCGTCCTCATGCTCTTGAGCTCTTAAAATCTTTTGACGAAACGGTTAATCTTTGTGTGGCGTCGGGTACGGATATGCTTGTCATTGATAAGCAATCGACCTCTCAGGCTTTGCGCCCAGATAATATTGTTGGAAGTTCTTTTCCTATTTTTTACTCCGCTTCGGGGAAGGCTCTTTTTGCATTTTCTTGTCAAAACTCTGCTGCTTCTTTGTTGGAAAAAATGCAGAAAGAAGTTAAGCCAGCGATAAGCGATGCAGCTTGTGAGGCTTTTTTGAAAGAGATAGAACTTGTTCAAAAAACGGGTTTGGCGTATGATAATGAAGAAATTTTTGAGGGCGTTAAATGTATAGCTGTGCCCATATTTGATCATACCAATGCCCCTGTTGCTGCCTTTAGTATATCTGCGCCTACTATTCGTTTGAATGACACAAAGTATCATGAAATGGAGCAAAAACTTTTAGAAGTTACCAAAAGACTTTCCAGACAGCTTGGGAGTAACCATCCTTTTTTGGATACATAAGTTTTTTTGGGATAATGTTTTACTGAGCCTCTCATTTATTATAGCAATAATAAATGAGAGGTTTTTTTTGTTGTAGTTGCCTATGATTCTTTGATTATCTTCTGTGGGTAGTAAGAATTATGTGGGATTATAATAATTCTTAGTGTTGCCTGTTTACTCATTTATCTTTTTTGTATAAGTTGGATTTTCCTATTGCCTCATTGAAATAAAATAATACTCAATAAACGTGCTCCGTATGGATATAATGTCTGTCTCTTTAATTTTTAGTCTTGACAAAAATGTTCTTTTTAGGATATCTTTAAATAATGGAACGGCGTAACACAATGCGGAACGGTTGTGATTACTTTCTCATTAGCAAAAAATTTAATACTGCTTATGTATGTTATTTGAAATTTTTGAATTATGTTTATGAATTTTTATGTTGATTTCGGTAAATCTTCGATAGAAAAAAGATTTGTAGGTATAGCTGAATAGGTGGCATATTATTTATAAATTACTCAACAAAATTGTTAAGGAGTTTTATCAATGAAAGACGTAATTGTTGTTGGTGGTGGTTTAGCGGGCATGTCAGCTGCATGGCGTTTGCGTGATACTGATCTTATGGTGCTTGAGGCGAGTACCCGAATTGGTGGACGCTTACGTTCAGAACGTAGAGGCAAGTACTGGCTCAACTGGGGCGGACACGTTTTTGGAGGTGAAGGTTCTTATGCGGATAAACTTTTGCAAGAAGTGGGCGTGGCGTCACTTGATCTCACAGGCTCTTTCACGGCGCTGTCTTTTAAGGGAAAAACGATTAACGGCGGAAATATAAACCTTTATCCATTCAAGCTTCCTCTTTCTTGGGCGACTCGCTGCGAAATTGCACGTGTTGGACTGAAGGTTATGAAAGCGGTGAAAACATACGGTAAAGTAAATAAACCTCGTAAGGGTGAAGATTATCGTGTTCGTCAACAGCGCATTTATGATTTTATGGCAGACAAAACATTTTCTGAATTTACAGGCCCGATTTCTTCTGATGCTGATGCCTTTTTCCGTCCTACAGTTTCTCGTTCCTCTGGTGACCCTGAAGAAATTTCAGCAGGTGCAGGAATCGGCTACTTCCTTTTAGTATGGGATAAAAGCGCAGGCCTTGCTCGTAACATTGTTGGTGGTGCGGCTAGTTTGCCTCAAGCTATCGCGTATAAGCTTGGTGATAGAGTGAAACTTGGCGCAGAAGTTGTTGAAGTTGTTCAACATGATGACCACGTTGAAGTGACATATACACAAGATGGCAATGAATTTACAGAAAAAGCCCGTTATTGTGTTATGACGACAACTGCTCCTATCACACACCGTGTGACGAAGGGCTTAGACCCTATTGTGCATGAGGCTCTTGGGCAAATTAAGTATGGCCATTATGTTTCAGCGGCTTTTCTTACTAATGAAACGGTTCGTCAATCATGGGACGATGTGTATGCGTATTGCACACCACAGCGTTCTTTTAATATCGCTTTTAATATGTCAAACCTTGTTCGTTCTATGGAAGCAGGAAATCGTTCTCCTGGTTCATCATTCATGGTTTTCTCTCCAGCGACACTTGCTCGCAATCTTATTGATTTGCCAGATGAAAAGGTACTTGCGATTTACAGAAAAGATCTTGGAGAAGTCTTCCCTGGCTTTGAAAAGCTCATTGTAGAACAAGAAGTGCAAAAATTCCGTGATGGATTGGCTTATTGTTTTCCTGGGCGTAATAAATTGCAACCTATGCTTACCAGACCTGCTCACCGTATTTATCTTGCTGGTGACTATCTTGGTTCTTGGTATACTGAGACAGCGATTCAAACTGGCTTACTTGCTGGTGAAGACATCAATAGCAAGCTTTTTACTGACGATCTTTTACCAGATAACGGCTTTAGATATTAGTATAAGGTAGAGTGGATTTGATATCCTTATCCACTCTATTTATTCCTTCCTCCTTATTTCCTACCTATTACTTTTATATTTGTTTCTATGATTTTAACGTGCTTTTTTGCATGTGTCTTTGGTTCTGCCCTTTTTTGGGTTTTCAAGAGATTTGTTTAGGGTAGAGCATAGCAACTATTTATAAACATTCATCATATTTTATAAGGATGCGCTATGCAATTTTGTTGACGCGTTACTTTCGCAAATATGTCACCATGTATTTATATTTGAGGATTTTATGAGAACAACTATTTCTACTACAGGAGCGCCTGCCGCTGTTGGTAATTATTCCCAAGCGGTAAAAGCTGGTAACTTATTATTTTTATCTGGTCAGCTTTGCATTAACCCAGAAACTGGTGAGCAAGAGCGAGCTGACGTTGGTATGCAAACAAAGCGCATTATGGAAAACATTAAAGCGATAGCAGAAGCAGCAGGAGCGAGCATGGACGATGTTGTTCAATGTCGTGTTTTTCTTTCTGATATGAAGCATTTTCCTGCATTTGATGCGGTTTATGGTTCTTATTTTGCGAAGCCATATCCTGCCAGAATGACAGTTGCATGCGCTGGAATGTATGACAATCTTGATGTTGAAATGGATGCCATTGTTTTAGTCCCTTAACCTATTAATTTTTAAAACGCGATGAGTGTATGTGTATTATACTTGAGGCTTAGATGTACTCATTTATATTTCAATGCTCCACTCATACCTTCTAAGTATGATCTCAAGCCATAAAGGTGTGAGAAAAACCGAAAAATAGCATGATTTGTAGTTATGGTCGAAAACTAGCTACGCATCATTGGCTTTTATAGGGAATCATTGTATGAAAAATTCAATATGGCCACTCATTCACAAGCAAGTATTTTTTCCACCAGCAATTCTTTTAGCGATAGCTATTTCCGTAGGGGGATTTTACCCAGAGGAATTTGGAAGTGCTATGGCTTTGGCCCTTTCTTTCATCACAAGAGAGCTTGGTTGGTTGTTTACTTTAGGTTCTATCGTTTTTGTAACGTTTTGTTTGTGGGCTGGGTTTTCAAAATATGGCAGAATTCGTTTAGGAGGGCCAAAAGCTGTACCTAGTATGTCTAAATTTCAGTGGTTCGCTGTTTCTTTCACTGCATCCCTAGCAACTGGTGTGAGTTATTGGGGGGTCGCTGAGCCGATGACATATTTCATGAACCCTCCCAGCCATCTTGGACTTGAAGGGGGCACTTTAGCGGCTGCCAATATTGCCGTACTTTTTTCGTATTTGCATTGGACATTTGTCCCTTTTTCTATTTATGCAGCAGCAGGGATTTCAATTGCTTTTTTATTCTATAATGGCAATAAGCCCTTTAGAGTAAGCACGGCACTGTATCCTCTTTTAGGCGAAAAAGCCTATGGCCCTATTGGTAACACTATTGAGGCTATTGCCATTTTTAGTACCGTTGGTGGTATTGGCACATCCTTAGGCTTAGGCACTATGCAAATTGCTAGTGGCTTAGAATACGTATTTGGTATTGAAACTGGACTTACTCTTATGGTTATTATTATCATGGTAATGGCTGTTATTTATACTTTTGTTGCAACGACAGGCATTCATAGAGGTATTAAGCATGTTGGTTCTTTCAATATGTATTTATATTTTTTCTTAATGTTGTTTGTCTTTTTTGCAGGACCTACCCGAATGATTATTGAAAATACCCTAACAACATCAGGTATCTTTCTAATAAATTTTGTTCCTATGGTAAGTGCTCTTGATCCGTTTGCTCAAACAGGATGGACAGAGTCTTGGACAACGTTCTATTGGGCATGGTGGCTTGCTTTTGCGCCACTGGCTGGTCTTTTTATGATTAAGCTTGCACGGGGCAGAACTATTCGAGATTTTGTTGTTGTAAACCTTATTGCTCCCACTTCTTTTATTTTTATGTGGTTTGGTACTTTTGGCACAGCGGGTATTGCTTCTGACTTATTTGAAGGAACTCAAATTGGTGCAAATATTCTAAAGTACGGTAGTGAAATCGCTGTTTATGAATTGTTATCTCATTACCCTATGGCAACATTTACGGCGGGCATAGCAATACTGCTTGCGGCTCTGTCATTCAATACAACAGCAGAAGCCATTGCCTATACACTTTCGGCTATGACAACTGTTGGTTTTGATGAAAAAGGTGAAGAGAAAGAACCACCTAAATCTGTTACTGTCTTTTGGGGTTTTGGTATGGCTTTTCTAACAATTATTCTTTTGAGTACGGGCGGAAAGGAAAGTATGCAAGCTTTACAGACCTCCGTTGTTGTATGTGGCTTACCTATCATAATAATAGAATTATTCATGGTTGTTGCGTACTTTAAATGCATGCAGTCATGCAGAGAATATGACAAAGTTGGCACTTTTGATGACCCACTTTATCAAGATATTGTTATTGACCAAATAATTGGAGAACCCAAAACAACAAGTGCTCCGTTTATTTAGCTTATAATTTTTTATGTTCCCAAACGAGATAGTTTGTTAACGATTATATAAATATTAAATTTTTTCAAGGAGAGACAATTATGACGAACATGCTAATAAGAAATGTAAAGAAAGATACTCTTGATAAGATACATCATGGTATTGTGAAAGTGCTTTCTGAGAAAGGTATACGATTTGAAAATGAACAGGCAAGGGAAGTCTTTGCGGCTCATGGGGCGCGAATCGAAAATGACGTGGTGTATATTACGGAAGAGTTACTGAATAAAGCTCTGTCTACTGTACCCAAAAGCTTTGTGCTTAAGGGGCGTGAATCACGGTATGACGTAGAGGTTGGCAATGGAAAACCTGTTTTTTGCCCAGCCTATGGTCCTGTGTATGTTTCTCGCCATAACGAACGTCGGCTTGGCCTTGCAGAAGACTTGATTGCATTTTCAAAATTAACACAGAATAGTGAAGTACTTAATATTATGAATCCTTATGTACTTACACCTACAGATGTACCGAGCGATAAGTTGTACCTGTTACAACAAGCAGCGTGTTTAAAGTATGGTGCTAAACCTAATATGCTTATGACGGCTGGATATCAAGTAACAAAAGAGTGTATAAAGCTTGTTAAGAGTATAAATAGCCACTCACCTGATGACTATGTTGCCGTTGGACTTATTAGTTCCTTATCCCCTCTTGCTTATGATGAGAGTATGGCTGGGGCTATTATAGCTCTTGCAGAAGAGAAACAACCTATTATTCTTGGTTGTTACGGTTTGCTAGGCGCCACAGCTCCTATTACATTTATGGGTGCTCTTATTACGACACAGGCAGAAGCTCTTGCTGGCATTATTCTTGCCCAACTTATTAGCCCTGGTGTACCTTGTCTTACAGGTAATGTAAGCGGTGGGTCAGATATGCGTTTTATCACTCCTGCCATTGGTTCAGCAGAAGAGTGTAAATTTGCTACCTACACAAAGGCCTTAGCTGATTATTATGGCTTCCCTTGTCGTGGCGGTGGTGCTTTATCTGATGCAAATCAAATGGATTACCAAGCGGGATCAGAATCAATGATGGTTATGTATACGACTCTCGCCGCAGAAATGGATTATATAATCCACGCTGTTGGTATTCTCGATTCGTTCAATATTATAGGCTACGAAAAGTTCTTACTTGATGAGCAAACCATTGAAACTATCACATATGCACTCACAGAAAGCCCTACTGATGATGAATCCTTTGCCCTTGATTTAATTAAAGAAGTTCCACATGGGGCGCAATATATTGAGCATGAGCATACCTATATGAATATGCGAGAAGCACAATATAATCCTAAGTTATCTCTTCGTGGTTATTATGATGTATGGGAAAAGGAAGGTGCTCCTACGCTTCTTGATCAAGTAAACATTGCTTTGGATAAACGATTAGCAGAATTTACATTGCCTGAACTTGATGACGAAAAAACCGCTTTACTTGATAAGCTTCTCAAGTTCTAATAAATAACTATAGGAGTATGTTATGTATCTACCACGAGACCCACAACTCAACTTTATGCAAACACGTAAATAACATAGCTGCTATGGAATGGACTTAGGTATTATTATTCTTGATGATGTGTATCCTGGACTCCCTGGTGATGTTCGGAATGCGAGCGCTTTTCCTTATCCTATTCAATACGATATAGTGAAAGACGTGGATATAAAAAAGCTCGTTTGGGTTGATGATAAAACCCAATGCCGTCAGCCTATTCTTGATTCTGCAAAGAGATTAGAAAATATGGGTTGTAGAGCTATTGTAGCGGAATGTGGTTACTTTGCTTGATTATGCGTATTCCGTTGTCAATCATAGAGATTTTTACGGACATATCTAAGCACTCTATATGTGAGATAGTTTTTATTTGAATACAAAGCCCCTTGTTCTTATGAATGAGGGGCTTTTGAAATAGAATATTGTGTAAATAATGAGCAAGAAGAGTATTAAAACAAAAGACCACTTTTTTTCAAAAGTGGTCTTTCTATATCAAAAATCATTTTTATAAAAAAGAATGATTATTCTGCGCTTTCTTCTTTCACTTCTTCTTCTTTTACTTCTTCCTTAGCAGCTTCTTCACCAAGGTGAGATCTGTCTTCAGAAACGATTTTTACAGTAAAAGTAGGAATGATGTCTGCATGCAAGCGGATACGAAGATCGTATGTACCAAGGGTACGGATAGGGCCATCAAGCAAGATGTGATGACGATCCACTTCAATACCTTGTTCGTTGAGCAAGTCACCAATCATAGAAGTAGTAACAGAACCATAAAGCTTGTCGTTTTCACCAACACGCATGGATATGGTAAGTACAAAGCCTTCAAGTTTAGCAGCGATTGCAGAAGCAATGCCACGAAATTCGTCCATACGAGTTTGTAGTTTTCTACGTTCAAGTTCAAATGTACGTAGGTTTGCAGGAGTTGCAAGCATAGCAAAATCTTGAGGAATAAGGAAGTTACGGCCATAACCAGCTGCTACTTCAACTAAATCACCAAGATGACCAAGATTTTCAACGTCGGCACGAAGAATAATTTTCATAGATACTCTCCTAACCGCTTATATGGTTGTTTTCTTTTTTACATCACTGGAATGAGCAGTGGTGTAGAAAAGAAGTGCCATTTGACGGGCACGTTTGATTTCTGTTGTCAAAAGGCGTTGGTGCTTAGCACATGTGCCTGTGATACGACGAGCAACAATTTTACCACGTTCTGTGATAAAATCACGCAAAATGTCGGTACGCTTGTAATTCAATGGTAAGTCTTTATCTGCGCAGAAGCGGCAAAACTTACGACGAGGAGCAAACTTCTTACGAAATGCCATTATGCAACCTCCTGCACTTCTTCAACACTGTCAGCAAGACGAATGGTGAGGAATTTAAAGACGTCGTCTTGGATACGAATGATACGTTCAAGTTCCGCTACGAGAGTAGGGGGAGCCATGTATTCAAGTCGTACATAAAATCCGCGCATTTGTTTACGCACGGGATAAGCCAAATCACGCATGCCCCACTGATCCACTTCAAGCATTTTGCCGCTTTCACGGTCAACAACACTTGTAAGGGTGGTGAGGAGCTTTTCGCGCTCTTCCGCCGTCAATTCGGGGGAAATAAGCACGAGAGTTTCCATTTTACGCATAGGTATCTCCTTATGGTCTATGGCTTCTTGTTACAGCAACAAAAAGCAAGGTTGAACTGAAATGTTTATGCTACCTTGTGCTTGCTGTCAAGAGAAAATT
>CAMQVJ010000016.1 GCA_947038175.1 uncultured Desulfovibrio sp. | reverse complement strand
TTTGGTGGAGAGTTAGAGAGGCAAAGCCTCTCTAATAAAAATGGCTTAATCATAAACGGTCAACATTTCATTTTTTACTTGGGTGAGGTTATAGTGATTTTTCCATGGGGGCCTTTCATTAACGGGCTTTTAGTTGTCCTTGGTTCACTTATAGGTGTAAGCGCTAGTCGTTTTTTATCTGATAGGGTGAATACAATTGTTTTTCAAGGCCTAGGGCTTTGCACTCTTGTTATTGGTATGAAAATGGCGATAACAAGCGAGGCTCTTCTTGTTATTATTTTGAGCCTTCTTATTGGTGGTATTTGTGGTGAATTTTTGAATTTGGAAGATCGATTCATCGCTTTAGGGGATAAAATACGTACGACGATTGGATCAAAAAATCCAAAATTTACAGACGGTTTTGTTAACGCCTCTATTCTTTTTTGCATTGGTGCCATGGCAATTTTGGGTTCAGTTGAAGAAGGGGTGCGAGGGGATAAAACCATTGTACTTACAAAATCTCTTATGGACTTTTTTGCTTCTATGGCTCTTGCTTCCGCTTATGGTATTGGGGTTACGTTTTCGGCGCTTGCGGTATTTATTTATCAAGGGCTGCTTGTTCTTTTTGCAAATCAGCTACAAGCGTATATTGATCCTGGTTTGCTGGTTGAGCTGAGTGCGCTTGGTGGGGTGTTGATTTTAGGTATTTCTTTCAATCTGCTCAAGTTGTTGGAAATTAGGCTGTCAAACTTTTTGCCTTCCCTTCTTTTTTTATTGGTATTATATCCGCTATATATGCGTTTTGGTCTCTAGAGATTGCATTTTTTCCCTGGGAAAGAAGGTGGCGGTGCTTTTTAGGAAAAGAGATTCTTTTGCTCCAAAAGTAGAAAGAGAGTAACGGGGAATAATCAATAAAATGTGAATGAAATACAGCTAAAAATCCCTAAATCCCATGAATTTATCGGGTAAAATAGAGAAAGTGCTTGATGTTTTAAAAATAAAAGGATATATCTCAAAGAAGTAAACACTGCGTTCTTGTCAGTGATTTTTTTCGTGTGTTTTTATGTTTCCTACGATATATCGAATATAGACTTCTAGTAAAAGTGAAATGTTTAGAAAGCACCTTACCTATTTTGGACGGGTGGGAGTAATGAATATTAGCTTCTTTGCAAGTGTGTAACGAGCAATCTAAGCGATATTGATTTTTAGAAAAACATGAATCATGATTTAGGATGATGTAGAAATTGAAATCTTAATTTTAGTGGGAAGGATTTATACGCCAACGAAGCGTTTTTTCAAGTAGAAAATAATTTTAACCGTGGAAATAATACAATTAAATGTTAGCACTTATTCTTACTGTCTTGTCCGCTACAGGTATTTCAGCTTTATGCTCAACTACCGAAGCCATGCTTTATTCTGTTACGTGGACTCAAATTGAAAAATTAAAAGAGAAGAATCCACGGGCGGGTGAACTTCTTTATGAAATGCGTCTTAATGTTGAAAAGCCCATTAGTGCTGTCCTTACTTTAAACACTGTGGCTAATACTGCTGGTGCAACGGTTGCTGGTGCTTTAGCCGCTGAGGCTCTTGGCCCTGAGAGTCTTTTTCTTTTTAGCGCGGTTTTTACTGTTATTATTTTGCTTCTAGGTGAAATTATACCAAAAACAGTGGGTGTTGTTTATTCTGCATCGATATCAAGAGTATTGGTTTATCCTTTACGAGGTATGATTCTTTTGCTCACGCCTATCACATTTGTGACAAGTTTTATCACAAGACTGATTACGCCTGATGATAATACCCCAAGTGCAACGGAAGATGATATCCGTATTATGGCTTCTCTTTCTCGAAAGTCAGGCACTATTCAGCCCTATGAAGAAAAAGTTATTAGCAATATTTTGGAATTGGACAAAAAGAAAGTAGAAGATGTGATGACACCACGGACAGTGGTTTTCTCTATGCCCATGAATATTTCTTTAGATGAAGCGTATAAGCGTGACGATTTTTGGCATTTTAGCCGTGTGCCTGTATTTGATAGAAATAACGAAGATATTGTAGGTATAGTACAAAGACGTGAAGTAACTATGAGCGTTCGTGAGGGGCAAGGTTCTTTGCTTCTAGGCGAAATAATGCGTCCTATTCATTATGTGCTTGAGTCTCAGACATTAGATGTTGTGCTGCATAGCTTTTTGGATTTACATCAGCACCTTTTCGCTGTTCTTGATGAATACGGTGGGCTTGCTGGTGTTATCAGTCTTGAAGATATTCTTGAAGAAATGCTTGGGCGTGAAATCGTCGATGAATCTGACAGAACAACGGATATGCGTGAAGATGCGAAACTGCGTAAGGAAGCCGCTCTCACGAAGATTAAACAAAACCAAGCCATTAAGAAGTAAAAAGCTATGCATGGAAACGATACTATTCTTGATGAAAAGAGTATAGAGAAAGCGCTGATTCTTGGGAGAAAAGTTGTTGAGCAAGAAGCGCATGCGCTTTTGAATTTGTCCCATAGTTTAGGGGAAGAATTTAAGAATGCTCTCAAGCTTATTTATGCATGTGAAGGGCGTTTAGTCGTTACGGGGATGGGTAAAAGCGGGCATATCGGTAAAAAGATTGCTGCAACCATGAGTTCTATAGGGACGCCTTCTTTTTTCTTGCACCCCGCAGAGGCAAGCCATGGTGACCTTGGCGCGCTTACTAAACATGATGTTCTTCTTGCCTTATCAAATTCAGGTGAGTCTCAAGAGCTTGTGGACATTATCAAATTTGCTACTAGGCATACTATAAAAATAATCAGTATTACCAAAAATCCTAAGAGCCTCTTGGGGGCGCAATCTGATATTTGTCTTCTTTTGCCGAATGAAGTAGAAGCGTGCCCTATTGGCTGTGCGCCCACTTCTTCAACCACTATGAGCCTTGCTCTTGGTGATGCTCTTTCTATGGCACTGCTTGACTTGCGTGGTTTTAATGCCCATGATTTCCATGACTTTCACCCTGGTGGAAAATTGGGAAATTCCCTTGTGCGTGTTAGTAATATTATGCACAGCGGAGAAAAACTTCCTGTTATGAACCCCACAGCGAGCATGGCAGAAGCAGTAGTTGAAATGACAAGTAAAGGCTTTGGCTGTATTGCTATTGTGGATATGAACGCGAAGAGTAGAGAACTACTTGGAATTATTGCTGATGGTGATTTACGCAGGCATATGAGCACAAAGCTTTTAGAAAAGAACGTCTTAGAAATTATGACAAAAAATCCGACCACCATACATGCCGACGCCCTTGCCTCGAAAGCGGTTGGGCTCATGAATGAAAAGGGCATTACCAGCCTTATGGTTGTCGATGATAATAATAATCTTGAGGGCTTGGTGCATATGCACGATTGCTTGAGAGTCGGTATACATTAGACGAGAATTTTATTTATCTGTGTCATCCACAGGGAAAAAAGAGAGTTGCATGGTTTTGTCTGTGCGACTCTTTTCTATATCCTTCGTCTTTGCTTTGAAATCTGCAATATCCAAATCTAAACTTATATCGAGTTTGCTTTGGATTTTTTCTTTTCTTTTTCTTTCTTTCCGACGTGATTTTGCATTGCCCGCAGGTAATTCAAGTTTAAGTTTCTGAATATTATCGTTCGGGTGCTGAGGCTCTTTTTCAGTGGAGATGAGAAGCATGTCGTCGGTGAGATTGAGTATAGCGTCTTCATTGTCTATGTCGTCACTGTCACTGTCACTGTCTTGACTGTCTATCTCTTCATTCTTTGCGTCACTGTCTGCGTCGTCGTAATCTATGTCGTCATTTTCTGCTGTGCCATCGGTCTCAGTTAAATCACTACTTTCGTCAGCATTGTTTTTTGCATCGCTAGTCGTTGCAGTCGTCGCAGTAGTATCTGGTGTATCTTCCGTGGTCATTTCAGTGCTAGCTGTTTCCACTCCGTCAACGCTTGCTTGTGCGTCTTTGGTAATGACTGCTTCGTCCGTGACTGCTTCGTCCGTGACTGCTTCGTCCGTGACTGCTTCGTCCGTGACTGATTCTTTGGGGAATTCCTGTGATCCGTTGGAAGAAGTGCCTAGGCTAGGTTCTGCATGAGTGGAATCATCGTCTATACTATTTTTGTCATCAGTATTTTTGCCATCGACATCATAATTATTATCATCGACGTCTTCAAATTCTTCGTTTTTTGTGGCTTCGCTTGCTTGGTCTGCATTGCTCAAGTCTTTTGGCATATGACTGCCCTTGAATGCTGTAAAGTCTTCAGGGAAATTATCTTTCTCAAATTGGGTTATATTACTGGTTATGCTTTCGGGTAAATCCCAATTAATGGATACATGATTGTCTTCCATTTTGTCTTGTGTATTAATTAATCCCGATGGAGAAAATGTATTTTCCTTTTCGATATCTTGATATTGTGTAGATTCATTATCCCAGTTGAGGCGAGGAAGTGAGCTCATTATCGGAATGTCCTCATCGTTAGCATGAACAAAATCCTCTGTATCACTTGGTAGAAATGATAAGTGGGAGTCGATTCCCGTTGTTTTGGATTCTTGTTCCTTGCTGTCCTCATCTTCAATAGAATCAGAAATATTGATAACTAAGCCACCGTTTGAGTCTGTATGTGCAGGGCTTTCGATATTGCCTAAAAAACGGAGGCTATCGTCTGCATTGTCGTTGTCTGTAGACTCGGTGTCTGCATTGTCGTCATTGTTATCATTATTGTCGTCGTCAGTGGATTCGCTGTTTTTATTGCTATCATCGGCGTCATTCTCAGAGTCATTATTGTCCTCATCACTATGAGCGCTGGCTTTCTCATCGAAATTTTCACTGGTATCATCGTCCGTTTCGTTGGCTTCTTCAGCGTCTGCCGCAAGGGATTCTTGCGCATGATTCAGTTCATCTTGATTCCATTGCTCTACAGTACGACTGCCGTTTTTAAACTGAAGACTTTCTTCTGAAACCTCTTGTACTATACTTGCATCAGTAATGGTGTCGTCGTCTTCGCCACTAGCAAAGGTCAACGTGTCGTCTTTATTATCCGCAGAGGTCAACGTGTCGGCTTCGGTTTCGCTTATTTCTTGATTTGTATCCTGTGAGAAATTGATGTCATCATCATAGGCATCCACAGTGTCGTATTCATTGTGATCACTTGAGTCATTTTTTGTGCTTGAAACGACAGGCATAGGTTCGCCCACCAAGTCGTCACTCAATGCGTTTTTTTCTTGTAAAGAGATATATGGCTTTGGACGGATGGCATGCAATAATTTAGATATAAACCCGTGTTTTTCTGTCAAAGCAGTTTTAGATTTTTCTTCTCTATTGTGCTTAGGTGTCTCACTACGCAGTGTCGATTTATCTTGCTGATGCGTTTTATTTTTTTGATTTTCGACAGACTGTACATCTTCATTCTTGCTATTAGTATCAGAATCTTGATTTTTATCCGTATATGCTTCGGGGTTTATGTCTTTATTCTCTTTTATTAATCCAGATGTATTACTTTGATTTTGCGTATCCGTTTTGCTTTTTGGTGGCTTTACAAGATCGGCATCGTCATAAATAGCGTTATGCGAATTATGAGTATAGGTATCATTATTTTGTGACTGCACATGCTGTGAAGGCGTAGCGTCTGCACTTGTATGATTATGATGAGGGGTACTCTGTGTGCTGTCGTCATAAGGATAATCCACGGTATCATCAATTATTTCAGAAAGATGTTCCCGTCTGACTTCCCGTTGATAAGGAGCCTGTCTATCTTGGGTGCTTTGGCTATTGTGTGAATACGCGGTTTTCGTTGGACGAGATGAGTATCCAGTTTTTTGTGGTTTTTGGGTTTGGTTCTCTTGAACAATAGCACCATCAATAACTTGTCCTACATGCACACGTTTTATATTAAGGCGTTTAGCAACCGCTTGCGCTGCTTGCTGATTTGTTAAATTTTGTGCATCTAATTCTTTCTTTGTGGTTTTCCGAATAACGGTATGTTCGGCATCAATGTTCGCAATAGGGGCAATGAAAGGATCTTCCATTATTTCAGCAACGGCAGCACATAAGTCTTCTCGCCCGATATTGGCAGGTAATAAATGCTTACAGCCAGCTAGGCGCAAAAATTCCATGTCTTTAGCGGACTGATAAAGTCCAACAAAAGGGGCAGGGCTAATGCCAAGGCTATCTTCCAAAAGGCGAATACCTGCAAGCACTGCGTTACAACCATTAGCTGATAATGCGCTATGAACAAGTACGAGCATGGCAGGTTTCTTTTCATAAAATGCTAAGGCGCTGTCCACGTCCAAAGCTTCCCATAGTTCGTATTGGTTCAAATACCATGCGAGGTTTTGGCGCTGAATTGCCAAAGGGGATATAAGCAATATGCTGATTTTTGTATTTTCTGTGACGGACATATAGTATGCTTCGTCATTCTGTTCATAAGCATTCACGGCATAATTCGCTGGATTCATGGTGGCGACCGCTTGCGTTGGATTGCCATTCTTTTCCTTTGAGAAAAGAATATTGCCACCACTCTTGCCGCCCTCGGAGGAATAAGCCGCAGCTTGTTTGGCTCGCCCTTTATCAAATTCATTACTGAGTAAAACAATATCATCAAGCGATGCAAAAGAAAGAGGTTTTAGCCCTTGTGCATCCATGGCAACACATTCCATACTAAAGGAAAAACTAAGCCCGTTAGGGGACGAATGCAATTCCACTTGACCATTATAATTGGTAGAAAGTTCCCACGCTTTAATAAGGGTAAGTGGGCTTCTTTGTACTGGTGGTTTGCCTTTTCCTGAATCACTAATAGTAAAAACAATATGTCCAGGGTTTGGATTATTCGCACGGCGAACACGTATACTAATCATACCCTTATCTGTTGCTCTTACGGCATCTTTCAAGAGAAGCCCTATAACAATCTCTAGACTTGCTTTATCACCACGGTAAAAGAGACCCATTTGTGGGGCTATATACCAACCAAGCCCAACCTGTTTATCTTGCGCTTCTTCTCTAATATCGTCGCAAGCGGTTAGAACTAAATTTTTGAGGTTGAAGAGCTCATGGGTGGGATGTTGCTGGGTTACTTTTTTAGCGAGCTGAGGCATAAGCCCCATCATTCCTGATAAGTCTCGGCATGCTTGGACTAAGAAATCTGCATGAGTCCGTAGGCGCTCAGACCGTTTAGCTATATCATCAATTGAGTTGAGTGTATGTTTATCATACGTTTCCCCTAGCTTTTTTTCCGCAAGTATATTTACGGATTCCGCAAAATCTTCTGCTTTTATGTCAAAGTCAAGAAAACAAGCTTCACGTAAAATTTTATCAAAGGGTTCACGCAGTCTAGCTTCAACCCTAAAAAAGGCTTCTCGCATAGGGATATTATTTTCTGCAAAATCACTCAAGCTATCTGCATCATCGATATATGTTTTTTCGTAAACATTTCTTTCTGTTTGTCTTGGCGCTAAGAACATGGCTATCATAGCACAGGTCAGTCCAGCTAATGGGGCTAAATGCCACGCAGAATCGAAACGGAAAGCTAAGGATAAAAGCGCCCCTGTCCCGATAGAAAAACAGAAGAACACATAAAACAATGCGCCTTTACGCCCTTTTAGAGCAAGGGGTAAGCAGAAAATAAGAGGAAGAAAGGCGTATATGCCCCACAAGGGAGCAAAGCGGATAATGGAAAAATATTCAGGAATAGGGACGAAGATAATAGCGAGAGGAAAAATAGCAGGCAAGGCGAGGAATTGTAAAAAGCCATCAAGATTAGGGGCATTTTTTTCTGTCACCATATAATGTCGGCCAATATGAGGTAGAAGAAAGAGGGCGCACGCAGCGCTTATAATACCGATAGTGTCCCATATTCGCAAAGCACCATCTGTATTTTGTGGCACTCCCCAAATATATTGTATAAGGGCGAAAAGGGTAAGTAGTGTCGCCCATAGCCGAGCGTCTCCCTCTTCACGCAGGCCTCGCCACAAAGAAAAGACCATTAAAAGAACAAGAGAGATAAGGATAAACGGTGCGATTCTTCTATCTACAGTAACCGAGGCTTTTGCGGGCAAAGTGAGAGTAGGGGAAAACCAAATACTTGGCGCACCTGGTGAATAAATAAGTAATTCACCCCCATCACGCAAGGCTGTAAGGTCATATAGTCCACTGCTAAACATAGAAATTTCGGATTTTTCTTCTATACTGCCGAGCTCGGATTTGGGCGTATTTGACCCTGTTAGTTTTTCTCGAGTGTAAACATCGTCAAGGAGTTGCCATGTTTTTGAGTTCTTAGGCAAGATAAGAATCTTACTTTCTTTAGTAAGGAAGTTCCCAATATCAAGATATGCCGCGGAAATCTGTTTATCTTGCACAGGTGAAAAACTTAGCAAAAACCAATATGTGCCTAATTTTCGTTCAAGCTGCAAATTATCGTAGGGCGTAAATTCATCCTTGCGAGCATAAACACTTTGGGCGTCTTGGACAGGCAAGTTAAACGCGTATCGCATATACGGGCTGATATAAGTGGGGTCTTGTTTGGCTTGGACGGAAAGGTAGGGGAGTTTGGGCGCAAGGGCCTGAAGGGATTGTTCTGTTGTTTCATCCGCTTTTGCAAGGGATGTGAACAAAGTAAGGAATGCTAAGAAAATGCATGTGAATATAAGAATATGTGGATATTTTTTTATGCTTGTCATGGTCAAGGCTTCTCGCAATATATTTTTCAAAGCTACCGTAGAGTGAACGAACAAGGGGGTATATTATCCTACAAGAGCGGGAGGCGCAAGCCTTTTTAGGGTGTGAATGATTGTTTTTTTTGGAGAAAATCTTTTATATGCTCTATCCCTCCTCTCTTGTTCTTTGCTTCGTCCTCTCAGGGGTGAGCAAATCAGTTCCGCATATAAATATTTGAATATTGCCAAGCGTTCTGTGGGTTAAAAAAATCCCCTTTAAAATACCTAGTATTATTAAGAGGATTGTGGTATAAAATTTGCGTGATTTCAGTAATATGCATTAAAATCAAAGGACACTATAATAATATGAAGTTTGCTATTTCTAAAGTACTCCTCTTTTTACAAAAGTCTAGTATACGACGCACAGCAAGATATTTTCTAAAATTCCTCGGTATTTTTGTTGCCTTGTTTGTCATGTACAGTATATTGTTTCATTATATTATGGCGTATGAAGGTAAAGAATACTCATGGGTTACGGGTTGCTACTGGACTTTGACCGTGATGTCTACCTTGGGTTTTGGTGATATTGTGTTTGTCTCTGATATAGGGCGAGCCTTTTCGATTATTGTCCTTGTTTCGGGCATTGTATTATTGCTTGTTATGCTACCGTTTGCCTTCATTCAATACGGCTACTCGCCATGGCTAGAAGCGCAGAAAAAAAACAGTGCGCCTCGGGCTATCTCTCATAGTATTCAAGACCATATCATTGTAGTGGGCTTAAGTCCTATAGCTCTCAATCTCACGGATCATCTCACAAAATATGGTTTCTATTGTATTCTCTTATGTCCAGATATTCAGACCTCCTTAAATCTAGAAGATCAAGGTTATAATGTTGTGGTGGGGGATTACGATGATGAGAACACCTACCGCAATCTGCGAGTGGGTGATGCCGCCATGATAATTGCCCTTGATAGTGATAAGAAAAACTGTAATATTATTTTTTCTGCCAGAGCAGTGGACGCCAATGTCCCCATCGTGGCAAAGGCTGATTCGCAAGAGATAATAGCTCTCGCAGGTTCTTCAAGACCCTTCATGTTTCGTAAACTACTTGGAGAGTCTTTGGCTGGCCGTGTGGCGGGTAATATGGGAAGCTCTAGCTATCTCACGGGGTTTGCGTCCCTCACGGTGACAGAAACAAATATTAGTAACACCAATTTGGCAGGTAAAACATTACGAGAGTGCTGTCTTCGTGCGCAAGTTGGGGTTAATATTGTGGGCATGTGGGTTAAAGGAAAGTTTGTTATTCCTTTAGCGGATGAGCCACTGCCCGAAGATGTCACCCTTGTTATGGCTGGCACAAAAGAAGAATTTGCGGCGTTCGACGTCATGATGAGTGCAAACAGAAATACTACGCCGGAAAAAGCTCCGAGAGTACTCGTGCTCGGTGGAGGGCGAGTTGGTATAGCTGCCGCCCAAAGTGTACACCGTAGGAATATTGATGTGGTGATTGTGGACAAAATACCACTCAAAGAAGTGCCAAAAGGTGTCCTCTTTATTCATGGTGATGCGACGGATATCGACGTTCTCAAACAGGCAGGAATCGAAACCGCATCCACTGTCATAGTTACACCCCATGATGATGATATTAATATTTACCTAACTCTCTATTGCAGAAAGCTACGTCCAGATGTGCAAATACTCAGCAGGGCATCCCTAGACAGAAACGTGAACACACTACACGAAGCAGGTGCCAATGTCGTTCTCTCCCTTGCTTCTCTCATGACAAATCAAATTATCAATATGCTCATACCAGGAAAGGTATTCATGCTCAGAGGTGGTTTATCCATGTTTCGATGCACAGTAAACAGGCGCATCGCAGGCAAAAGCCTTCATGAAAGCAAAATACGAGAACGAACACTATGCAGTGTCGTGGGGGTGAGAAAAAAAGATGGTTCTATCATCGCAAACCCTCTCCCTACACACGTATTCAATGCTGGTGAAGAAATTTATCTAGTTGGCGACAACAAAGCTCAAGACGTTTTTGTCAAATGCTTTGGTATGAAAAGTTTATAGAGCATTTTTATTTGGATTTGGATTTTTTTCTTTTCTTTTCTTTTCTTTTCTTTTTTTTGTGGGGACATGATGTCCCCACACCCCTCATCACATTTTCAAACTACGTTTGAAAATGGAAAGTGAAAACTCTCGATATTTTTGTATATTGAGAGTTTTTGTGTATTGGGCGTGAAGTGTCATGTTGTAATGTTTTTGTAAGCTTTGTTTATAAAAACATTAAATGTGGGGGGTTGGGGGAGTTCAACTCCCCCAAAAAAAGAAAAGTGAAAAACTCTCGATATTTTTGTATATTGAGAGTTTCTGTATATTGGGCGTGAAGGAGTTCTGTTAATATGAGGTTTCCAAAGGACATCATGTCCTTTGGCGGAGGGTTCGGGAGGCAGAGCCTCCCGAATTAGAAAACATCCCTACGATTTGAGAATATCTTTAGTATTATCAAAAAATCGTTCTATAATACTGTTAGAAACGAGCATGCCATTTGGTGTGAGAAAGACGTGCCCTTTGCTTGCGCGCAGTAAGTTGTGTTTGCTTAGTGTTTGTATGATATTTCTGTGGTCGTTCATAAAAGAACGTCCTGTGAGTTCTTTATATTCGGATAAGGGTATGCCTTTCGAGGTTCGTAAGCGCAGCATGATAAGTTCAAGAATTTTATCTTGCTGGGAAAGAATTTCTTTGTTGAAATTCCCTTTGCTTTTTGGGTGCTCGGTTTGTTTATTGTCAGGCGTATTTTTTGCATGTAGGCGAAGGTCTTGTAGAAGGGAATTGTTTTGAATATCGTGTGCCCATTCGATGATAGAGCGAGCATGGGTTCGGCGAATACCTTTTATGGTGCTTGCCGCTGACGGGCCAAGTCCCATGTAATCATTTCCTTGCCAATACCCTAAATTATGTCGGCACTGATGTCCAATTTTTGAAAAGTTTGATATTTCATATTGCAAATACCCTGCATTTTCGAGTAGGTCGGAGGCGGTCTTGTACATGAGAGCTTGCTCTTTTTCGGAGGGCAAATCGAGGGAACCGTCTTGGTTCCAAATATCAAACATACTTCCTTCGTCAATACTGAGACCATAGCAAGAAATATGCTCAGGGTCTAAGTTGATAGCCTCTTTGAGGTCGGCACGCCAGTTCTTGTTCTTCTGATTGGGTAAACCCCACATTAAATCTATGTTGATATTATGGAAGCGAGCGTCTCGAAGGGCATGAAAAGCTTTGATTGCATTTGTTGCAGAATGCGCACGGCCTATGCGTTGTAAATTATCATCTTGCAAGGATTGAATGCCTAAGGACATGCGGTTGAATCCCATACGGGAGTAAGCGATGGCTTTTTCCTTGGTGATGCTTTCTGGGTTTGCCTCCATGCTTATTTCTGCACTCTTTGTCACATGAAAACTTTTTATGAGTGTGCGTAATATAGTGTCCATATCCTTAATAGGAATGAGTGAGGGAGTGCCCCCTCCGAAGAAAATAGATGTTATGGGGACATCGGCGTAAAATTCGGCAAGGATTTTTATTTCAGCAAGAAGAGCTTTTTTCCATAATAGATAGAGGGATTCGTCTTCAATAGAATTGCTCTCGATAAAATCCTTAGGAAGAGGCAAGGGGAGGGGGAGGCGTGCCGCTTCCTCAAGAGTCCCCGTGTTTGCACCGCTAAAGGCGGAGCGAATATGAGCGTTCACGGTATTGAGATCGTCATGTTCTAATTGCTTTCCTAGAAAAAGTGATTGCGCTTGTAAAATATTAGTGGGGGGGGAAGTGGGCGAAGTCGTGGTGCTGTGTGAATTGTTTGTATCCTTTAAATAGGACGCAGTATTTTCTTTAGGCTTGGCTTGCTCCTTAAGGGGGGGCAGCCCGAGCGTGGAACGTAACTTCTGTGCTTGGTTCTGTGGGAGTAGGGCGTCTGCTAACGTGGGGCCTGTCGCTTTGCTTAGAGTCGCTTTTTCTGCATGAACAATATGTGTTTCTTTTTTGCCACGCAAAACATCGGCTAAAGACTGCACTCCTTTTTTTTGAGGGCTTGCCTTTGAAATATTGGGGATAGCATCAGAAAGGCTTTTGATTCCAGTACCTTGTCTTGTATTAGCTGTGACTTTTTTTTGTTTTGGGTGAGGTAGGATTTTTTGAAGCATAGAATCTATTTTTTCTGCTTCGCTTTCAGCTTTTGATTTAAAAAGATTCACACCTATATGGGTAAGGTTGAGCGAAATGTCTTTTTCGCTTGCTTGTGCGTCTGTCTCTTTATCGTTAAAGCCAATAGGCTCAGAGAAAAAACCACAATAGTGGCATTTTTTACGGCAGAATGGTATGTGAATATATATTTGCATAGAAGAACTTTTTATGTTATCCTTTATTACTGAAGTGAATGTATACGTGAGCTTCTATTAATGTCAATCCTGCTTTTAAAGAAATGTTTTAAATATTTCAGAAAAAATGCAGAAAAAGCTTGACGTACAGCCCGCTAAGAGGTAGAAATATCTCTCACCTCTTTATGAGGTATCCCCGTGCGGCGGGGAAGGGCAAGTCGAGCTTGTCCTTAATGTGCTTTTAGTTTACTAAAAGCTTTGACAATCTACAGGCGTCATCATGCCGGTATTGTCAACCGTTCCAGTCTGCAGACTTCGCAGGCTGTAAGGTTATCCAACAAGTTGCTTATGCAATTTGTGCATGAGTGATCCCTGTGGGACCACCTATCTAATACGAAATTTATTTCGTTTCAGACAGGATGGCATACCCTCGGCGGCTTTTATTGTATATTATTATCGAGAATCGGGTGGATGCAAATTCTGTCCCAATCCTCCGAAAAAAAAATATATATATGAAGTCACCATGTGTTAAAGACACACGGGTTTTGCTGATGTCTGATTCCAAGGTGTATGGAATGGGAAGTTAAACCAGCCTGAGTCGGTTTAGTTTCTTTGGAAGGTCGATGTAAAAGTTGACCGGCTGCGCAAGCGGTGAATTCTCCGAGAGAGATTCAGTATCTTTCGGAGCGAATAGCCTAAAATGGAGATTCGCAATGACGACAGTTGGCAGTGATCGTATCCGTATTAAGCTTAAGGCTTACGATTATCGTATCCTGGACAAGGCTGTGGCGGAAATCGTGGATACAGCGCGTAATACAGGTGCTGGGGTGGCGGGACCAATTCCTTTGCCTACCAATATTCATAAGTACACGGTTAACCGTTCAGTACACGTAGATAAAAAGTCTCGTGAACAGTTCGAAATGAGGGTCCACAAACGCCTTATGGACATCCTCGACCCCACGCAACAGACCGTGGACGCCCTTGGCAAACTTTCTTTGCCTGCAGGCGTGGATGTGGAAATTAAGCTCTAGTGAGGGGCGTTATGTCTGAGAAAATGGGAATATTAGGACGTAAATTGGGCATGACCCGTATATTTACCGGAGACGGCGCAGCCGTTTCAGTGACAGTTATTAAGGCAGGTCCCTGCCCAGTAACTCAAATTAAAACGGTAGATAAAGACGGTTACAGTGCTCTACAAATCGCCTTTGATGTTGCTAAGGAAAAGCATGTGTCTAAGGCCATGCAAGGGCATTTTGCCAAAGCCAACGCAGGCATTTATCGTACAGTTCGTGAACTTCGTTTAGAAGAACCCGCAACTCAAAGTGTAGGCGATGAACTTACATTAGATATGTTTGTAGCTGGTGATAAAATTAAAGTAACAGGCACAAGTGTTGGTAAGGGATATCAAGGCGTTATGCGCCGTTGGAACTTCGCCGGAATTAGTGACGGCCACGGTAACGAAAAAGTTCACCGTAATGCAGGTTCTATCGGTAATAACACATTCCCTGGGCACGTGTTTAAGGGCAAGAAGATGGCTGGTCATTGGGGCGCAGAACGCGTTACTCAATTAGGTCTTACCATCGTTGAAGTGCGTCCAGAAGACGGAGTAATTCTCGTCAAGGGCACAGTTCCTGGTCCATCGAACGGTCTCGTTTTTGTGCGTAAGCAGTAGGCAGGAGAGAATAATGGCTACGTTGAAAGTTTACGATCAAGACAAAAAGGAAGCGGGTGAAATCACCTTAGCTCCTGAATTGTTTGAAGTAGAGGTACGGCCTGAGATTCTTAACTTGGTCGTTCGCGCCCATCGTGCTGCTTTGCGTGCAGGAACTCACCAAGTTAAAACTCGTGCTTTTGTATCCGGTGGTGGTAGAAAGCCTTTTAAACAAAAAGGTACCGGTAATGCCCGTCAGGGTACTAACCGTTCTCCCATTATGCGTGGTGGTGCTGTAGTATTCGGCCCACAACCCCGTGATTATAGTTTTAAAATTAATAAGAAGGTGCGCACCTTGGCGCTTCGCATGGCACTATCTTCTCGTGTAGCAGATAATGATGTGATGGTAGTAAAGGCAATTGATCTTGCGGAAGCTAAGACCAAGAACTTTACAAAGGTTGCCGGTGCTCTTGGTCTTTCTAAAGCGCTTGTAGTCTGCCCCGGTGACGATGTTGCTAAGGATACAGCGGTACTTTTGTCCGCTCGTAATATTCCTGGCATTACTGTGGTGACACCAGACAAGGTTAATGTATATGAAGTGCTCAATCACAAGCAAGTTGTTCTTCTTGAAGGAAGCTTGCCTCACCTTGAAGCACGGCTTAAGTAGCCTTGATGAGGAATGAAAATGGATTATACCAAAATTCTTCTACGCCCTGTGGTTACTGAAAAAGCTACCATGCTCCGTGAAACAACTGAGCAGGTTACTTTTTACGTAGATCCAAAGGCAAATAAGATTGAAATCGGCAAAGCTGTGGAAATAGCTTTTAAGGTTAAAGTCGAAAAAGTTAATGTGGTGACGGTTAAGTCTCGCCCTCGGGTGAAACAAGGCCGTGTTAAGGGTCGTATTGCTGGCTATCGCAAAGCGTACGTTACTCTTGCCAAAGGTGACAAAATAGAATTCTTCGAGGGAGTCTAAGAAATGGCAGTTCGTAAGTTGAAACCTACTTCGCCCGGACGTCGTTTCCAGACTGTATCTGATTTCGCAGAAATAACCAGATCCACTCCGGAAAAGTCGCTCACTGAAGGTTTAACAAAAAAAAGCGGTCGTAATAATAACGGACGTATAACCAGTCGCCGTCGTGGTGGTGGTCATAAACGTCTTTATCGTATTATTGACTTCAAGCGTAACAAGATGGACATTCCAGCAATGGTTGCCCATATTGAATACGATCCAAACCGTACAGCACGTATTGCTCTTTTGCATTATGCTGATGGTGAAAAGCGTTATATTCTAGCTCCTGTTGGCGTAAAACAAGGTGATGCACTCATCGCTGGTACTACTGCTGACATCAAGCCAGGCAATGCGCTTCCAATGGCTCGTATACCTGTAGGTACAAATATACATAATATCGAACTCAATCCCGGACGTGGTGGACAAATGTGTCGCGCGGCTGGAACATATGCTCAGCTTGTTGCCAAAGAAGGCAAGTACGCAACCTTGCGTCTTCCTTCAGGCGAAGTACGTAAAGTACTTTTATCCTGTATCGCTACAATCGGTCAGGTTGGCAATGTGCAGCATGAAAATATTAGCCTTGGTAAGGCAGGTCGTAACCGTTGGTTATCCCGTCGTCCTAAGGTGCGTGGTGTTGCTATGAACCCGGTTGACCACCCACTAGGTGGTGGTGAAGGTCGTTCTTCTGGTGGTCGTCATCCTGTAACTCCTTGGGGTGTTCCTACAAAGGGTTACAAGACTCGTGATCCGAAGAAGTCTTCAAGCCGTCTCATTGTAAAACGTCGCGGTCAGAAGTAAGAGGAGCCGATCATTATGCCTAGATCACTTAAAAAAGGGCCTTTTGTGGACGGCCACCTCATGAGGAAAGTAGGAGCAGTTGCTGAAAGCGACCGCAAAGTGGTGAAGACTTGGTCTCGTCGCTCTACTATTCTTCCCGAAATGGTTGGCCTGACGTTTGCCGTTCATAACGGTAAAAAATTCATCCCGGTCTTTGTTACAGAGAACATGGTTGGACACAAGCTTGGTGAATTCTCACCAACTCGTACTTACTATGGACACGCTGCTGACAAAAAGACCAAAGCTAAAAAGTAGCGGGTAACGTTCATGGAATCGAAAGCAATTGCTAAGTATCAACGTGTATCTCCTCGTAAGGCACGCCTTGTCGCTCAAAACGTGAAAGGTATGCCTGTGGAAGATGCGTTGAACTTACTCAAGTTCACGCCTAACAAACCTGCCGGTACAATTTATGGTGTGGTTCGTTCTGCGTTGGCTAATGCAGCTCAGTTTCCGGGCATCGATGTTGACTCCATGTACGTCAAAGACGTCGTGGTCAACGAAGGTCCCACATGGAAGCGTTTTATGCCACGCTCTCAGGGTCGTGCTATGCACATTCGCAAACGCACAAGCCACATTACCGTAATTCTCGCGGAAGGACAGGAGTAAGGCTATATGGGTCAAAAAGTACATCCTTACGGCTTCCGGCTCGGATATAATAAGAACTGGATGTCTCGCTGGTACAGCACAAAAGAATATGCAACTTTTGTATTTGAAGATCACAAAATCAGAAAATACTTAAAGAAACTTCTTTTTGCTGCAGGAATATCCAAAATTGAAATCGAACGCTTCGGCGATCGCATTCGTATCATTCTTTTCACCGCTCGTCCTGGTATTATTATCGGACGTAAAGGTGTTGAAATTGAGAAGTTGCGTAACGATCTCAAGAAAAAATTCAGCCGTGAATTCGCCTTAGAAGTAAATGAAATTCGTCGTCCCGAAATTGACGCTCAATTGGTTGCAGAAAATATTGCAGCTCAGCTTGAACGTCGCGTAGCCTTCCGTCGCGCCATGAAACGCACGGTAACAATGGCTCGTAAATTCGGAGCCGAAGGTATCAAGGTAGCAGCAAGTGGTCGTTTGGCTGGCGCTGAAATCGCACGTTCCGAATGGTATCGTGACGGTAGAGTACCTCTCCAAACCCTTCGTGCTGACATTGACTATGGTTTCACCGAAGCTAGCACCACTTATGGTATCATTGGTATCAAAACGTGGATTTACAAAGGTGAAATCTTAGATAAAGAGGTGGAACAATAATGCTTGCGCCTAAAAGAGTAAAATTCCGTAAATGGCAGAAAGGCCGTTTACGTGGTCCAGCCCTTCGTGGTGCTACCATTGCTTTTGGTGACATCGGGCTTAAGGCCGTTGAACATGGCAAGCTCACAAGCCAACAAATTGAAGCGGCTCGTATCGCAATGATGCGTCATATTCGCCGTGGAGGTAAAGTTTGGATTCGTGTGTTCCCTGACCACCCTGTAACAGCTAAGCCTCTTGAAACTCGTCAAGGTAAAGGAAAAGGCTCACCAGTTGGTTGGTGTGCTCCTGTAAAACCAGGCCGCGTACTTTACGAAATCAAGGGTGTTGACCTTGAACTTGCAAGAACAGCTTTGATTAGAGCTTCTCATAAGCTTCCAATCAAAACCGTTATTGTGACGAGAGAGGGAGCATTCTAATGTTGAAAATGACTGACTTACGTGAATTGAATCAAAAAGAATTGAATGAAAAATTGATGACATCTCGTCAAGAGCTCTTCAATCTTCGTTTCCAACATGCGACAGCACAATTGGAAAAGACAGCTTCAATTCCAGCCACTAAAAAAGATATAGCCCGCATTTTGACCGTTTTGGTTGGAAAAGGGCGTAGGGCATAGGTGCGTATATGAGTAGCGCAATCGAACAACGCAATGGTAGAACACTTATTGGCACTGTTGTCAGTGACAAAAGTGATAAAACTATCGTAGTGCGTGTTGAAACATTGGTGAAACACCCACGTTTAGGCAAATATGTGCGTCGTCGTATAAAATGTACTGCACATGACCCTAGTAATGAGTGTACCATTGGCGATAAAGTGAAAATCATTGAATTTCGACCAATGAGTCGCAACAAGCGTTGGCACTTAGTGTCAGTTCTTGAAAAAGCCGTTTAGCCTACAAATTTTCTTCTTATCGCATATTCTGCTTTTCTTTTCTAAAAAATTAGCATAGTGTGCGTTAAGAAAATTTGTTTGACTATAATGAAATAAGAGGAATGAGCCATGATTCAGGTAGAATCTCGTCTCCAAGTGGCGGATAACTCCGGTGCTAAGGAAGTGCTCTGCATTAAGGTGTTGGGCGGATCCCATAGGCGTTATGCTTCAGTGGGTGACATTATTGTGGTAACCGTAAAGGATGCCATGCCCCACGCTAAAGTGAAAAAGGGCGACGTTATGCAGGCCGTTGTTGTGCGTACAGCTAAAGAAGTTCGTCGTGCTGATGGTTCTTATATCAAATTTGATACTAACGCTGCCGTGCTTCTTTCAAAGCAAGGTGAACCTGTGGGCACACGTATCTTCGGACCTGTAGCACGTGAACTTCGTGCAATGAGTTTTATGAAGATTGTTTCCCTCGCGCCTGAAGTATTGTAGGAGCATTGAAATATGAAACAATTTCGTATTCGCAAAGACGACAAAGTGATGATTATCACTGGTAAGGACGAAGGCAAAATCGGTAAGGTTTTGAAAATCCTTAAGAAGTCTGATCGTGTTCTTGTGGAAAAAATTAACATGGCTAAACGCCACGTTAAGCCTAATCCATATAAGCGCGAAGCTGGTGGTATTGTAGAGAAAGAAATGCCCATCAATGTATCTAACATCATGGTAGTTTGTGCTTCTTGCAACAAACCTACACGTGTTGGTTACAAGCATGATGATGCTAATAAAAAAGTTCGCTTCTGTAAGAAGTGCAACGCAACATTGTAGAAGGTGCGACGATGACCCGTCTGGAAACGATATACCGAGATAAAGTGGTTCCGGTATTGCACAAGGAATTTGGATATAAATCTCCTATGCAGATCCCTGGAATTGAAAAGGTTTCTCTTAATATCGGCCTTGGTTCTGCTAGTCAGAACAATAAGCTGATGGAAGAAGCTATAGCTGAACTGTCTGCTATTGCCGGTCAGAAAGCTGTCGTGACCCGCGCTAAAAAATCCATTGCAGCGTTTAAATTGCGTGAAGGTATGCCTATTGGTGTACGTGTAACGCTTAGAAAAACACAAATGTGGGACTTTTTAGATAAATTAATTAACTTTGCATTGCCACGCGTACGCGATTTTCGTGGCATACCTGACCGTGGATTTGATGGTCGTGGTAACTTTACGCTTGGCATTAAAGAACATATGATTTTCCCTGAAATGGAATCCGATCGTATCGAGAACATTAAAGGGATGAACATAACTATTGTTACAACTGCAACCACGGACAAGGAAGGCAAGATGTTGTTAGATCAACTCGGTATGCCTTTCCGTAAGTAAGGAAGATACATTATGTCTCGTACTTCTTTAGAAGTTAAAGCCGCTCGCAAACCTAAGTTTTCTTCTCGCGGTTATAATCGTTGTCCCATTTGCGGTCGTCCCCGTAGTTATATGCGCCATTTTGGTTTGTGCCGTATATGCTTTCGCAAAATGGCACTTGCAGGTGAATTACCTGGCGTTCGCAAATCTAGCTGGTAACAGCAAATAACCTAGGAGTTAGTCCCATGACCGATCCCATTGCCGATATGCTTACGCGTATCCGCAACGCACATATGGCCCTTCATAAGGAAGTAAATGTGCCGCGCTCGAAGATGAAGGAAGCTTTAGCTAGCATCCTCAAGCAGGAAGGCTATGTGGAAGATGTTAAGGTTGAAGACCGTAACATTACCATTGAGCTTAAATATGTAAAAGGCCGCCCTGCTATTAATGGTTTGCGCCGTATCAGCAAGCCTGGTCGTCGCGTTTATGTAAATGCTAACCACATTCCCCGTGTACAAAACGGACTCGGCATATGTATCTTGTCTACATCTAATGGTGTACTTGATGGCATAGCTGCCGTTGCCCGTAATTCCGGTGGCGAACTTCTCTGCGAAGTTTGGTAAGCCAACATATTTTTGCGAAGGTGGAAATACAATGTCTAGAATAGGTAAATTGCCCGTCATTCTCCCTAAGGGTGTAGAAGTGAAATTGGGTCAAGATATATTGGAAATTAAAGGACCAAAAGGTTCTTTACAAACTCCGCTTTGTAGTCTTTTGAGCTACGATGTGACAGCTGAAAGTGTTACAATTACACGTATTGATGCTGAAGATCGTACTACAGCTGCTCAGCACGGTTTACGTCGCACTCTTCTTGCAAACTGCGTAGAAGGCGTGAGCAAAGGTTTTTCAAAAACCTTAGAAGTTGTTGGTGTTGGTTACAAGGTTGCTGTTAAAGGTAATATTTTGGAACTTGCTCTTGGCTTCTCTCATCCAGTTATTATGGAGCTTCCTCAAGGAATTGAAGCAAAAGGTGAAGGCACCAAGCTTACAATTTCTGGTATCAGTAAGGAACTCGTTGGCGAAATGTGTGCTAGGATTCGTCGTCTTCGTAAACCTGAGCCTTATAAAGGCAAGGGTGTTAAGTACGAAAATGAAATTATTCGCCGTAAAGCTGGTAAATCCGGCGGTAAAGGCAAATAGGGGTTATAGATATGATGCTTTCTAAGAATGAAGTTCGCAAGAAGCGTAAAATTCGTATTCGTAAGCGACTTTCCGGCACGACTGAACGTCCGCGTCTTGTGGTGTTCCGCTCCAATTTGCATATTTATGCTCAAATAGTGGATGACTTGTCTGGTGTAACTCTTGCTCAAACTTCAAGCATTACCCTTAATAAGGGTGGCGCTAAAGTTGCTTGCAATAAAGTTGGCGCTGAACAAGTAGGTAAGGAAGTAGCTCGCATTGCTTTGGAGAAAAACATCAAAACTGTTGTTTTTGACCGCAATGGTTATCTCTATCACGGTCGCGTAAAAGCTGTTGCTGACGCTGCTCGTGAAGGTGGCCTTGAGTTCTAATGGATCGTGTTGTAGGTGTCTACAACATACAATTGTGAAGCTTGCAGTTTATGAAAATAAACTGAAAGAATGCAGGAAAACACATGGAACAGAAGCAAGAAACGCAAGATTCCGGTTTTATTGAAAAAATCGTCCATTTGAACCGGGTTGCGAAAGTTGTTAAGGGTGGTAGACGCTTTAGTTTTAGCGCCCTAGTAGTAGTTGGAGACGGCAACGGTAGTGTTGGTTTTGGTCTCGGTAAAGCTCAAGAAGTGCCAGAAGCACTTCGTAAGGCATCCGAAAGAGCACGTAAAACTATGGTAAAGATCGCTCTTGTAGAAGGCACTTTACCTTATGAAGTTCTTGGCCGTTTCGGCGCAGGACGTGTACTTCTTAAGCCTGCATCTCGTGGTACTGGCGTTATCGCTGGTGGTGCTGTTCGTGCTGTCATGGAAGCTGTTGGTATTACCGATGTTTTATCCAAGACTATTGGCACAAATAATCCCCATAACGTGCTTCGTGCCGCTATGGAGGGACTCACTTCCTTACGCAGCGCTGAAGAAGTATCTGAAATTCGCGGTAAGAAGCTTGAAGCTCCCCGCAAGTAAGGAAGGTAATTGCCATGTCCGAAATAAAAGTAAAGCTCGTTCGTAGCCGCATAGGAATCAAGCCAAGCCAAAAGAAAAATCTTGACGCTCTTGGTCTTAAGCGTATGCAAATGGTAAAAACTTTCAAGGATAACGCTGCAGTACGCGGCATGATTAATAAGGTTCAACACCTTGTCGAGGTCACCGTATCATGAGATTAAACGACCTATATCCCTTTCCTGAAGAACGCAAGGCTCGCAAACGCGTGGGCCGTGGCGACGGTTCTGGTCTTGGCCACACAGCTGGCAAAGGTCATAAAGGGCAAAATGCTCGCGCAGGTGGTGGTGTTCCCGCTGGATTTGAAGGCGGACAAACATCTCTAATGCGACGTTTACCAAAGCGTGGATTCAAGAATTTTGATTTTAAAATTAATTTTGATGTAATAAACTTAGACCGTTTGCAAGCTGCGTTTGAAGGTATAAATGAAGTCACTCTTGAGGACATTTATACACGTGGTCTCTGTCGTTTTGGCGCACCAGTGAAAATTCTGGGTGGCGGCGAAATGAGTCGTGCAATGACAGTGGAAGCTCATCGCTTCACACAATCAGCATCAGATAAGATCAAAGCAGCTGGCGGTACCGTTCGCGAACTTTGCGCATGCTCATGTGGCTGCACAAATGATGGCGACAGTGCTTGCGCTTGCAACACATCTGAAAAGGAATAACCTGTGGCTAGCGGAGCAGAAAAACTGGCGCCTTCTTCAGAACTACTCACTAAAATTATGTGGACATTCTTTTTATTAGTTTGTTACCGTGTTGGTGTGTATGTTCCTGTACCAGGTGTTGACATTGTTGCTCTTGCTGACTTCTTCAGTTCCCTTCAAGGATCTATTTTTGGATTATTGAATATGTTTTCTGGGGGCGCGCTGACTAACGTGTCAGTTTTCGCCCTCGGAATTATGCCTTACATCTCCGCATCCATTGTTATGCAGCTGTTACAGGTTGTGAGCACGGATGTGAAGAGGCTGGCAAAAGAAGAAGGTCAAGCAGGTAAACGTAAAATTACCCAGTACACCCGCTACTTGACAGTGTTAATTTCAATTGTACAAGGCTTTGGTATTGCTGCTTTCCTAGAAAGTATGCCAAGTCCAGGTGGCCTGTCAGTTGTGTTAAGTCCAGGTTGGGAATTTCGCATTGTTACCATGATCACACTCACAACAGGAACTGTTCTTGTTATGTGGCTTGGTGAGCAAATTACTGCTCGAGGTATTGGTAACGGGATTTCTCTTATCATTTTCTCAGGTATTGTGGTTGGAATTCCTGGTGCTATTGGGCAAACATATCAGCAGATTGCTGCTGGTGCTATGAATATTGTTGTTGCGCTTTTACTCCTTGTTTTTATGGCAGCAGTACTTATTGGTATTGTTTTCATGGAAAGGGCTCAGCGTCGCATACCTATTCATTATGCGAAGCGTCAAATGGGGCGTAAGATGTATGGTGGTCAATCCACACATTTACCTCTTCGAATCAACACCGCAGGTGTTATTCCTCCTATTTTCGCTCAAAGTTTGTTATTATTTCCTGCAACAATTGGTAGCTTTTCAAGTGCTCCTTGGCTAGAAAACATTGTTGCACAGTTTCAGCCTACAAGTATTGTATACAATATTGTATTTATAGGCTTAATATTCTTTTTCTGCTTTTTTTACACAGCCATTATCTTTGATCCTAAGGATATTGCTGAGAATCTAAAGAAAGCTGGTGGCTTTGTTCCTGGGATTCGTCCAGGGGATAAGACACGTGAATACATTGATATTGTACTCAGTCGCCTTACATTGTGGGGTGGTGCGTACATAGCAATAATTTCTGTTATACCAATGCTGCTTATGGCGCAATTCAATGTTCCGTTTTATTTTGGTGGAACAAGTTTGCTCATCTTAGTTGGTGTTGCTATCGATTTTATGGGTCAAGTGGAATCTCACATGATCTCCAGACAATATGATAGCTTGGTTGATAAAAACAGAACAAAAGGTCGCTAGTTTTATGAAAAAATTCCGTGGTGTATTTTTAAAGAATGAGAAAGAAATCAGCAGTATGCGAATAGCAAACGGCATGGTTTCCCAGATTCTTGATGCCATTGCGGAAGTCATAAAACCTGGTGTCTCTACTATGTTCTTAGAACATTTGGCACAGAAAATGTGTCATGAAATGAATGTGCGCCCTTCATTTCAAGGTTATTGCGGATACCCTTTTGCTCTTTGCTGTGCAGTAAATGAGACAATTGTTCATGGCTTTCCTTCCGAAGAAGCGATTCTTCAAGAGGGAGATATTATCAGCTGTGATATGGGTGTGTGTTACAATGGATTCCATGGTGACCATGCTCGTACCTTTGCAGTTGGTGAGATTTCAGAAGAAGCTAAGAAACTTTGTCGAGTAACTGATGAGGCTTTGCATTTGGGAATTGCGGCTGCAAGAGTTGGTAATGACCTTTATGATATTTCTGCCGCGGTGCAGCGACACGCAGAAAATAATGGGTATCACGTAATTCAGCGTTTTGTTGGGCATGGTATTGGTACCAGCCTACACGAAAAGCCTGAAGTACCAAACTTCGTGCCACACGGCAGTATAAGCTTACCACTTCAAGTGGGAATGGTGTTAGCCATTGAGCCTATGCTTGCAATTGGTACACATGAAGTGAAAATACTTTCAGACAAATGGACTGCGAATACCTTGGACGGCAGCTTAGCCGCCCACTTTGAACATAGTATAGTGATTCAGCAATCAGGTCCGGAAATTTTAAGTTTATCTTCAAATTATTCAGGCACTTGCTGAAAAAGAATGGAAATGGTGAGGATAGCCTCTTGACAAGGATAGAAATATCCCATAAATAAGACGACTTCAGTGCACAAAAATTTTTTTTGTGTGAAGTCTTGAAATACATTAGCGGAGAGAGCGATGAAAGTTAGGCCGTCCGTCAAAAAAATCTGCCCGAAGTGCAAGGTTATTAGGCGCAAGGGTGTACTTAGAGTTATCTGCGAAAACCCCCGACACAAACAACGTCAGGGATAACCTTGCAGGAGTCGTACTGTGGCAAGAATTGCAGGTGTTGATTTGCCTCGTGGCAAAAGAGCGGACATAGCGCTCACCTATATTTATGGCATTGGATCAAAGACATCTTTGGATATCTTTGGTGCTACTAAGATTGAATGGAATCGTAGCATTGATGATCTTACTGCCGATGAGGTGAACGAACTCCGTAAGGAAATTGAATCCAACTATAAAGTTGAAGGCGACCTTCGTCGTGAAGTGAGCTCTAACATCAAACGTTTGATGGATGTGGGCTGCTATCGCGGACTTCGCCATCGTCGTGGTTTGCCTGTTAATGGGCAGCGCACAAAAACCAATGCACGTACCCGTAAGGGACCACGTCGTGGTGCTGTGGGTAAAAAGAAGTAAAGGGTAGCTGCCCTAAAATTTTTCTGGGTATGATGCCCAAGGGAAGTGTACAATGGCAAGAGCCAAACGAGCAGTTAAAAAAAGAGAAAAGAAGAATGTACCTTTGGGTGTAGCTCATATTCAATCTTCTTTTAATAATACCATTATTACCTTTACCGATACCCGTGGAAATACCATTAGCTGGGCTTCTGCTGGTCAAAGCGGTTTTAAAGGTTCTCGTAAATCTACTCCTTTTGCTGCACAAGTTGCTGCTGAAACTGCAGCTCGTAAAGCACAAGAGAATGGAATGCGTACAGTTGGTGTTTACGTAAAAGGCCCAGGTTCTGGTCGTGAATCTGCAATGCGTGCAATAAACGCTGCGGGTTTTAAAGTTGCGTTTATTCGTGACGTTACGCCTATCCCTCATAACGGTTGTCGCCCTCCAAAGCGTCGCCGCGTATAACTAGGAGAACCAACTGTGGCTAAATATAATGATGCAAAATGCCGTATTTGTCGCCGTGAAGGCAGCAAATTATTCTTGAAGGGAGATCGTTGCTTCACTGATAAGTGTGCACAAGATCGTCGCCCTTATGCGCCTGGCCAACATGGCCGAGCACGCAAGAAGTTAAGTGATTATGCTCTTATGCTTCGTGAGAAGCAAAAAGTGCGTCGTACCTACGGTGTGTTAGAAAAGCAGTTTAGAGGTTATTTTTATTCTGCTGATATGTCCAAAGGTGTTACCGGTGAAAACCTTCTTAGCACTCTTGAACGTCGTTTAGATAATGTAATTTACCGTATGGGTTTTGCAAACTCCCGTTCTCAAGCCCGTCAGCTTGTTCGTCACGGAATTTTCACTCTCAATGGTCACAAAGTCGATATCCCTTCTTTACAAGTTAAAGTTGGCGATGAGATTGTTGTGAAAGACAAGAGTCGTCAAATTCCTGTTATAGCTGATGCGCAAGGTGCTATCGCTCGTCGCGGTTGCCCTGCATGGATTGAGGTTGATGGCGCAAGCTTCAAGGGTGTGATTAAGGCATTGCCTCAACGCGATGATATTCAGACTCCAATCAACGAATCTCTTATCGTCGAACTTTACTCCAAGTAAACAGGGGTATACATGTCTACAAATCAAGCCAATAAGCTCATCAATGCTCGTAACTGGGCAGTACTTGTAAAACCTGAACAAATACTTCGTGATCATGAGCTTTCCGACCAAATGTACGGAAAGTTTGTATGCGAGCCTTTGGAACGGGGATACGGTACTACAATTGGTAACGCTTTGCGTCGGGTTTTGCTTGCTTCATTGCAAGGATCGGCTTTTGTTTCTGTGAAGATTACAGGAGTTCATCACGAATTCACCACCATTCCTGGTGTTCTTGAAGATGTGACCGATATTATATTGAATATTAAGCAAGTACGTCTTGCAATGGATACAGATGAACCACAAGTACTAACTTTAAATGTTAGTAAAACGGGCATCGTAACCGCTGCAGACATTCAAGAAAATCAGCACGTTGCTGTTTTGAATCCAGAGCTTCATATCGCTACTTTGACTGAAAATGTAGAATTTTCTCTTGAATTAGAAGCGCGTATGGGCAAAGGGTACGTACCTGCTGATATGCACGAAGGTTTAAACGAAGAAATAGGGCTTATTAAGCTTGACGCTAGTTTTTCCCCAGTGCGTAAGGTTGCTTATACTGTTGAACAAGCACGTGTTGGTCAAATGACTAACTATGATAAGCTTATCTTGGAAGTGTGGACCGATGGCTCTATCACTCCTGAAGATGGTATCGCTTATAGTGCTAAAATAATTAAAGAACAGATTTCTGTTTTCATCAACTTTGATGAACAGGTTTCTGATGAAAGTGGTCTTGGTACCAGTGACGTCGGTGACATTAACGAAAATCTTTTCAAAAGCATTGATGATTTAGAACTTTCAGTACGAGCGACTAACTGTCTACGCAGTGCTAGCATTGCTAGTGTTGGTGAGCTTGTTCAACGTTCTGAAAATGAAATGCTAAGAACAAAGAATTTCGGTAAAAAGTCTCTTGATGAAATCAAACTTATGCTTATAAACATGGGTCTTGATTTTGGTACAAAAATAGACTCTTTTGATAAAAAATATCAGGAATGGAAGAGGAAGCAACACCATGAGGCATAACAATTCTGGTAGAAAATTGGGAAGAAGTCCTTCCCATCGCAAAGCCTTGTTTATTAACATGGCGAAGGCTCTTTTGATTCATGGGCGTATTCGCACAACTGAAGCAAAGGCTAAAGATTTGCGCGGTATTGTGGAACCCCTTATTACTCTAGCACAGCGTAATGATGTGCATTCACGCCGTTTGGCTTACCGTACACTTGGTTCACACCAATTGGTGAAGCGTCTTTTTGACGAAATTGGACCACAGTATGCGGGAATCCCTGGTGGTTATACAAGAGTAATGAAGCTTGCTATGCCACGTCGAGGCGATAACGCTCCTATGGCGATTATTGAACTCACGAAGCATCAAGCAGCTACACAGCCAGTTGACGCTGACAGTGCAGAATAAGACTTACTGAGAAATAACAAAAAAAGCTTTCCTATAAAAGGGAAAGCTTTTTTTTGCCTAAAGTGGCAAGTTTCGTAATGACTTTTGGGGGCTATGGATTTATTTCCTACGTCTTTTAGTCATTTTTTTTTAGATTAATGTTTTTTATTAGGGCTTGTTATTTTGATAATAGAAAGAGCGAGTGCAACTGCCGCCATTCCGCCAAAAAATACTAAAAAAGCCATTTTATTTTCCCCTTTTTTAAGTGTCTTCACTTGATATTTCTACCTTCTCATTTATTCTGTATAATAGATTTAGATTTTGAACTTGTCAAATAGAGAAATATTCTTCTTTTTTAACATTCAGGTATTTTTCACTGTCTGCACTCAAGACTTCCATGCCTGTTCTAGAGATTCCAATAACTTAGTGTATTGTTTTGGTTTCTGCACATTATGATAAGGCTCTCTCTCTCTCTCTCTCTCTCTCTCTCTCTCTCTCTCTCTCTCTCTCTCTCTTGTTAATTCTTATTGTTCTAAAGCGTTTTGTATAAAGAATAACAAGCCCCTACAGCATGTATTTCTTGTAACAATATTTACAAAAATACTGAAATATGAGGTTTCCAAAGGACATCATGTCCTTTGGCAGAGGGTTTGGGAGGCAGGGCCTCCCAAATTGGAATACGTGGGGGGACAGACTCGGTATGCCTTTTTTTTCGTGACAAAAGTAGGCTTATTATATACAATTGCATTCAGTTAAATGTACTGTGTAATAGAGAATCGTTGAAATAAATTATATCCTTCTGATATAATCGAAAATCCACTAAGAGACCTCGTCTGTCTATGTGTGAGGAGAAAGAGATGCCGACTAAAATTTTAGAAAAAGAAAAACTCATTCCTGGTAAAACAAGTAAACTTGTCTTAGATGCGCCTCACATTGCCAAAACGGCAAAGCCTGGGCATTTTGTGATGTTACGTGTTCATGAAAGTGGAGAGCGTTTTCCCCTTACTATTGCAGATACTGACGCAGAAAATGGAACTATCACTATTGTTTACCTAGTTATGGGTAAATCTACTGCCATGCTCGAAATGCTTGGTGTTGGCGATGAAATTTTAGATGTGTGCGGACCTTTGGGTAAAGCAACTCATATTGTTCCTAATGGGCAAAAAGTTATTTGTGTTGGTGGTGGTACTGGTGTTGCCGCTATGCATCACATTGCGAAGGGGCACCATAAGGCGGGCAATTATGTCATCGCTGTTATTGGAGCACGTAGTAAAGAGTTTTTGCTTTTTTATGATGATCTTGCAAAATTTTGCGATGAAGTTCTTGTTGCTACGAATGATGGTAGTGTAGGGATAACGGGCCTAGTTACAGACCCTCTTAAAGATCGTCTTGAAAGTGACAAAGATATTGCAGAAGTTGTTGCTGTTGGCCCTGTTCCCATGATGGAAGCGGTGACAAAGCTCACAAAAGAATATTCTGTGCCAACGGTAGTTAGCTTAAATTCTCTCATGGTTGACGGCATGGGCATGTGTGGTGCTTGCCGTGTGACGGTTGGTGGAGAAATGAAGTTTACTTGTGTTGAAGGACCTGAGTTTGATGGGCATCTTGTTGACTTTGAAGAATTGAAGATTCGCCTCAGTTCCTTTCGTGGAGAGGAAAAAGTATCTATGGATAAACACCAATGTAAGTGCGGAGCACATTAGAATTGCTCTGAAAGTGTTTATGCATAAGAAGTTTTTGTAATAATTAGGTTCGTTAAATATTTATTTTTTTCCTGTGAAGGAGTTTTTTCATGAGTCAGAAGCCAGCAAAGCTACCCCGTACAGACATGCCCTGCCAAGCCCCTGCAAAGCGTATTACTAATTTTGATGAAGTAGCGCTTGGATACACAGATGAAATGGCAGCAGCAGAGGCAAGTCGTTGTTTACAATGTAAAAAACCACTTTGTCGTCAAGGCTGTCCTGTCGAGGTTCGCATTCCTGAGTTCATAGCTGAAGTGGTAAAGGGAGACTTGTGTGCTGCCTATGATATTATCAAGACAACGAATAGTTTGCCTGCGGTTTGTGGACGGGTTTGCCCTCAAGAGAAGCAATGTGAAGGCGAGTGTATCCTTGCAAAAAAAGGTGAATCTGTTGCTATCGGGCGCTTAGAGCGTTATGTGGCGGATAAAGCGCTTTGCAGTAATATTGTTCCTGGAAAAGTTATTCCTAAAAGCCCAGAGATAAAGGTGGCTTGTATTGGTTCTGGTCCAGCATCGCTCACTTGCGGAGGCTATCTTGCCGCTAGGGGGGCAACAGTAACTATGTTTGAAGGGCTTCACGAACCTGGTGGCGTTCTTGTTTATGGTATTCCAAACTTTCGTTTGCCAAAAGATGTGGTTTGTCAAGAATTGAACAATCTTAAAGCGCAAAATGTGGACATAAAGACCAACTGGGTCGGCGGTACAACTGTTACTGTTGATAGTCTTTTTGAAGAAGGTTACAAGGCCATCTTCGTGGGTGTTGGCGCAGGGCTTCCTTATTTTCTTGATGTTCCTGGTGAAAACCTCATTGGTGTATTTTCCGCTAATGAATATTTGACTCGTGCTAATCTTGGTCGTTCTTATAATTTTCCTGATTATGACACACCCAATTATGCAGGACAAAGCGTCACTGTTTTTGGTGCAGGAAACGTAGCTATGGATGCTGCTCGTACTGCGAAGCGCATGGGAGCGGAAACGGTTAATATTGTTTATCGCCGAAGCCGTGCTGAAATGCCAGCTCGACATGAAGAAATTGAGCACGCTTTTGAAGAGGGTGTTAATCTTCTTGAATTGTCTGCTCCTATCCGTTTTGAAGGGACAGAAGCAGGGCGTTTATGTTCTGTGAAGCTACATAAAATGGAGCTAGGTGAGCCTGATGAGTCTGGACGCAGAAGCCCCCGTAAGGTGGAAGGTTCTGAGTTTGATTTGCCTACCGACCTTGCTATTATTGCTTTAGGAACTCGTCCTAATCCTCTTTTTATTGACGCAACTCCTGCCTTAAACCTGAATAAAAAGGGTTATATTGTTGTTGACCAAGAATCTGGTGAAACTTCCATTCCGAATGTTTTTGCTGGTGGTGATATCGTAACAGGCGCAGCTACTGTTATCCTTGCTATGGGTGCGGGTAGAAAAGCGGCTACTGTGATTGCTGAGCGATTTCTTGGCGAAATAAAATAAGAATTTGTGATTTTTACAGAAAATAAAGTTTTATTCTAGTAGAAATACTGGAATAACTAAAAAAGAAGAAAGCATTTATGTTTTCTTCTTTTTTATGCCTCAAGCCTTCTAAAACGGTTTTTTCACAAAATTTACTTACAAAAAACGTAATTTATGGGGTTTGCAAAGGGGCTCAGCTCCTTTGCCGGAGGGTTTGGGAGGCAGAGCCTCCCAAATTGGAATAACGTATTTTTCTCTTTTTTGTCCTTTGTTTTTCCTTGCTAAATGTGCTTGTCAAATGTATTATTCAGCATATTTTCCTATTAAAAGATTGAATACGAATTGAATATAATTTGAAGTAAGAGTCAATGTAGATTGATTTGCTTATTGCATAAAAAACGAGAAGACCAATGAATGATTTTATTTTACAAGAAAAAAAGCTCGGGGAAATTTTAGACGATACCGTCAGCCGTTTTCCAGACCAAGAAGCTTTTATATATCCAGAAACGGGCACACGCCTTACATGGAAAGAATTTGCCAAAGAGGTAGATGATCTTGCCAAGGGGCTTATGGCTTTAGGTGTGCAAAAAGATGAGAAAATTGCCATTTGGGCGCCCAATGTACCTCATTGGGTGACGCTGATGTTTGCAAGCGCTAAAATTGGAGCGGTTCTTTTAACCGTTAATACTAATTATCGCAGCAATGAGCTTGCGTATCTTTTACAGCAATCTCATTGTGTTAATCTTTTTCTTGTGGAGAATTTCCGCGAACATGATTACCTTTCGACTCTCGCCGCAGTTGTTCCTGAGCTCAAAGAAACAAAGAGCCCCGAAGCAGTTAAAGTCGAAGCATTGCCACACTTGAAGCGCATTGTTAATCTTGGCGAGCATAAGCAATCTGGTATGTACCAACTTGCTGAAATATTTGCTATGGCGTCCATGATTACGGATGCCGAGTACGAAGAAAGAAAGGCAAGTATATCTCCTAACGATATTGTTAATATGCAGTATACGTCTGGTACTACTGGCTTTCCCAAGGGCGTGATGTTGACCCATGTGGGCATAGGGAATAATGGTTACTGGATTGGGCAGAAGCAAAAGTTTTCTCATAAGGACAAATTATGTATGCCTGTTCCGCTTTTTCACTGCTTTGGCTGTGTTTTAGGGGTGCTTGCTTGCGTTCATCATGGTACGTGCATGGTTATTTTGGAAAGCTTTAATCCTGTGCACGCAATGAAAGCCATTGAAGAAGAAAAATGTACGGCATTTTATGCTGTTCCGTCTATGTACCTTGCAATGGTTGAGCATCGTCATTTTAAAGACTATAAGTATTCCTCTCTCAGAACGGGGATAATGAGTGGCGCAGTGTGTCCTGAATCGCTCATGCGTCGAGTTCTTAATGAAATGAATATGAAAGAAATTACAATACCTTACGGTCTTACGGAAAATTCTCCTGTCATGTCTATGACCAGTACAGACGAGAATATCGAGGATCGTTGTAGCACAGTGGGGCCAGCCCTACCAGGAATCGAAATTATTATAAAAGACCCTGATACGGGCGAGGTTTTGCCTGCTAATATCATGGGCGAAATTTGCTGTCGAGGCTATAGCGTGATGAAGGGCTATTATAATGATAAAGCTGCCACCGCTGAGTGCATAGATGAGGATGGTTTTCTTCATTCTGGTGATTTGGGAATTATGGACGAGCGTGGTTATTTGCGCATCACTGGACGCATTAAAGATATGATTGTTCGTGGTGGTGAAAATATATATCCTCGTGAAATAGAAGCGTTTCTCTTGGAAATGCCAAAAGTTAAAGACGTACAAGTTATTGGAATTCCTTCCTCTCGTTATGGTGAAGATATCGGCGCATTTATCATACCTAAAGATAACGAAACTGTGCGCCCAGAAGATGTCCGTGAATTTTGCAGGGGTCATATAGCATGGCACAAAGTGCCTCGATATATAGCGTGTTTAGAAGAATATCCGCAAACCGCAAGTGGAAAAATACAAAAATATAAGTTGCGGGAGCTTGCTCTCACTCTTTTTGACATAAAAGATTAAATTCATAATATCTTTTTGAATAAAAGATTCACGTTGTCGCTCTATTTGAAAAAGTAGTTTGAGATATACCTCATAAGTATGGGAAAATAAATGGAAAATATGACTGTCTATATAGCGCCACGCTTTTTTGAACAGGAGCTTAAGCAAGAATTGGAGCATTACAAGCTCCCTATTGTGGAAGAAAAAGGGCGCCTGTTTCTTGTTGATGCAAAACCAAGACAGCTTGCCTGGGCACAAAATACATGGCTTGAACCTTTCTTTATGCCTATTGATTCTGTGGGGGACGCCGCTAAAAAGCTCAAGGCAATCCAAAGAAATTGGCATAATCACCCCATAGACCTTTTTAGAAGAGCGAAGCTTATTGAGGAAAAATTGCCCCCTATGCGATTTAAACCCCATGAATTTGGACAAAATTCGCCAAATTCGCCCCTCGGGGCATGGGCTTTATGGGATAATAATACCTTGCTTCTCAGCGCTCGGTGTTCTTCTGCTTTTGCCCATGGGGAATGTTTATTCATGGAGAATAAAATAGACCCCCCTAGTAGAGCATATCTCAAGTTGTGGGAAACATTCACGATTTCTGATTTTTTTCCAAAGGAAAATGAGTTAGCTATTGACCTTGGAGCGTGCCCTGGTGGCTGGACATGGGTTATGGCGGAGCAAAATGCAAAAGTGTTTGCCATTGACAAATCTCCCCTTGATCCGAAAGTTGCCGCTATGTCACATGTGGATTTTTGTAAGGGAAGTGGCTTTGCTCTTGAACCTAAAGATTGTGGTGAAGTAGATTGGCTTTTGTCTGATATGGCGTGTTATCCCGAAAGACTCTATGATTTGGCGATTAAATGGATAAATAACAAAAATGCAAAAAACATTATTTTCACTGTGAAATTACAAGGCAGCACTGACCACGCAATGCTTGAGCTGTTCAAAGAAATAGAGAATTCTTCACTCTTACATTTGTGTTGTAATAAGCATGAACTCACATGGATTTATGGAGAAGTTAACTTAAATTATCAAAAAAAACTTGACTTTACGAAAATAAGATTCTAAAAGATTCCATGTGTGTATAAATGCTTACATAAATTTTTGACAAATTGGAGAGGATAAAATGACCAAAGCTGAACTTATAGAAAAGATTCACGAAAAATCTGGTTTGCCTACTAAAGCTAAGTCTGAAGCTGCACTTGATGCGACCATCTCTGCTATCACTGAATGCTTGGCTTCTGGAGATTCCATAACCCTTACAGGTTTTGGTAGCTTCAAAGTGACTAAGCGTGCTGCTCGTAAAGGCCGCAACCCTCGTACAGGAAAAGAAATTCAAATAGCACCTTGCTCAGTTGTTAAATTTACACCTGGCAAAAACCTTAAAGAATCTGTAAAATAATAACTTTTCTTGCTAATTTCTAGTACTTTTCTGCCTTCTCATATTGAATATGTTATTTTGTGACATTCGATTGTATGTGTAGATATTATTTGTTTTTAGCATGTAAAGATGATTTTTTTTAGTTTTTGATAGCTATTTTTTAGAGTTCTGCATCTACGCAGAACTCTTTTTTTTTGACAAAAAACGCCTTGCCATGTATGTGTTTAACGACGCCTAAATCCAATCCAAATGAAATTTTAGCAAAATAGAAATATGAATAAAAAAAATACGCACATAGAATGGAATGAACAGTCATGCATATCCACTAATGAGGAATATAAAAACACCCTTATAGGTCATCTAGGGATTTTATTCTTAGTCAGCAATAATGCGGAAATACGTGCGACTATGCCCGTCGATGAACGGACTATTCAAGCCTACGCCTCCCTTAGTGGGGGAGCCTCCCTTGCTCTTGCTGAAAGTATTGCTGGGCACGGTTCAAAATTACTCTGCACCGACGAAGAATTTCCCTGTGGCATTCAAGTGAGTGCCAACCACATAGCCATGGCAAAAAAAGGCGAAACAGTTCTGGGTATTGGCACACTTGTAAGTCAAGGCAAGTCGATTCACGTTTGGAATATTGATGTAATAAATGCCGAAAATACCCTTATATCCACAGCACGAATTGTGAATAAAATAATAAAGAAGCACTAGAATTTTTCCGTCACTTTAGCAGAGCCCCCTAGTTACTACTCGAGTCTTTGCTTTACTCATAACCCTACTCATAACTCTACTAATTACCAAATAAATTACCCACTAACAAATAATAAAAAAACGAGGTGAAATATGCGTGAATGGACAAAAATAAAAGAATACAGCGAAATCTTTTTTGAATACTACGAAGGTATTGCAAAAATCACAATTAATCGTGCGCATTATCGCAATGCTTTCACCCCAACAACAACCGCAGAAATGAGCGAGGCCTTCCTCTATTGCAGAGAATGCCAAGATATTGCCGTTGTTGTTTTAACTGGTGTTGGTGATAAAGCTTTTTGTAGTGGTGGCGACATGCACGTTAAAGGCAAAGGCGGTTACATCGGCACAGACGGCGTTCCTCGTCTCAATATTCTTGATGTTCAAAAACAAATTAGATCCCTGCCTAAACCCGTTATTGCCATGGTCAACGGCTTTGCTATTGGTGGCGGACATGTTTTACAAGTTGTCTGTGATCTCAGTATAGCTTCCGAAAATGCCATCTTCGGGCAAACAGGCCCAAAAGTAGGAAGCTTCGATGCAGGGCTCGGCTCCTCCTATCTCGCAAGAGTTGTTGGACAAAAAAAAGCTCGGGAAATTTGGTTTCTCTGTCGCCAGTACTCCGCTCAAGAAGCCCTCGAAATGGGACTCGTCAACACTGTCGTCCCCTTTGACAAGCTAGAAGACGAAACCGTCAAATGGGCGCAAGAAATGATGCAACACAGCCCAATGGCTTTACGCATGATAAAAGTGGGCCTCAATGCAGAACTCGATGGACAAATAGGTATACAAGAACTGGCAGGCAACGCCACCATGCTCTACTACCTCACCGAAGAAGCCCAAGAAGGCGGCAAAGCCTTCCTTGAAAAACGTAAACCTAATTTTCAAGATTACCCGAAATTCCCGTAAGATTTTTTTAGTTTTTTTAGTTTAGTTTTAGTTTTATTTTTTTTGAGGGGGGAAACCCCATTTTGCAGCGCAAAATGAGTTTTCCCCCCCTCGCCCCCCTTCCTGAAAAAGCAATATAAAGATGTTACTAGCTTACAAAAATATTTAATGCATAAGGGCGATGAGATACACTCAATATCTCCTTCATGCTTTACCGAGAAAAAAATGTACGCTTTAGACAGGTCGCAACAGACTCTCCTATTAAATGGCAAACTGTTTTCCCAAGAGGAAATACGCTCTCGTTCGCAAAGGCGAATTTTATGCGTGGAGGATTTTCAGGAGGGAGACGTTTTGCAGTTAAGAGAAGATTCTCAGGCGGGAGAGATTTTGCCGTCAGGAGAGGTTTGTCAGGCAGTCGAGAATTTTAAGACTGAGGCGTATGTATCTTTTGAGGAAGAGCTTTTTGATTTCTTACGGGATTGGTTTTCTCCTTCTTCTTTTCTTGATGTACAGACATCGGGGTCAACGGGGCAGCCAAAGATTATGGCGGTGGAAAAATCTCGCATGATAGAGAGCGCTCGCCTCACATGTTCTTTTCTTGGTTTGAAAAAGGACGATACCGCATTTTTATGTATGCCACTTAAGTTTATTGGTGGAAAAATGCTTGTTGTGCGTGCGCTGGTGGCTGGTTTAAATCTTATTATTCGCCCGCCTTCTGGTAATCCTTTAAAAGATATGTCTGTTTCGCCTCAATTTGCCGCCATGCTTCCATTACAGGTCGCCCAGTCGCTCAAATCTCCCTTGGAAAAAAAATGTCTTATGGGTATAGAGAACCTTATCATAGGTGGATCTGCCATCGATGCCGAACTGGAAGCAGAGTTACAACATTTTCCCCATGCGCTTTGGTCGACCTATGGCATGACGGAAACCCTTTCGCATATAGCATTGAGACGATTAAACGGTATACATCGATCCGATAGCTATCAAGCCTTTGACGGCGTTGAGTTGAGTCTAAGTGAGCCGCCAAGCACTCTTTGTCTTCGTGTGAAAAATATTTGCGATGAACGTATCATGACGAATGATATTGCTGAAATAAATGACAACGGAACTTTTCGTGTTTTAGGACGAAAAGATAACGTGATTAATAGTGGTGGAATAAAGATACAAATTGAAGAGCTGGAAAATGAGCTCAAGAAATATATTCATGAGCCTTTTATCATCACCTCTGTTCCTGATAGCCTGTTAGGTGAAAAAGTGGTCTTTCTCTCTCAAGTTGAAATCCCCCGCCTTTCTGAAATATTTAAAGAAAAAATTCAAAAGTATCACCGACCTAAAATCTGCCTTCTTCTCGATAAACTCCCCATGACAGAAACAGGAAAACCTGCACGAGCAGAAGCAAAAAAAATAGTACGTTCCCTGCTAAAATAGAATATTTGCTTTTTCAAAAATTGTACTCTTTTCCACGAGATAGCATATTTGCTTTTTCAGGAAGGGGGTCTGGGGGAAAACTCATTTTGTGCTACAAAATAGGGTTTCCTCTCAGAATTAAATCCCTCTTAAGAAATCCCTTTTTTCTCCCTATGAGAAGTCCCTCTTTCCCATGAAGTAGTATATTTGCTTTTTCAGGAAGGGGGGTCTGGGGGGAAAACTCATTTTGCGCTGCAAAATGGGGTTTCCCCCCAGAATACTATCTCTCCTAAAAAATAATTTTTCATAATTTTTCATTTATTTTTTCAGGAAAGGGTGGTATAAGACGTATTGTTTGTTTTAATCATTATGGGGGTATTTTATGGCAACTTCTCTTATTGTAATGGGTGCAGCGGGTCGCATGGGTTCTACTCTTGTGCGTCTTATTCAGCATGCGAGTGACCTTACTCTTTCTGCTGTGGTTGAGCCTAAGACCGAATTTTTGCCTCCATTGACTAGTGATTGTCTTGTGGGAACTAAGCTTGAGGACGTGATTGATAAATGTAGGGGTGCTGTTATTATTGATTTTACTGCGCCAGAAGCGAGCATGGCAAATGCACGTTTGGCCGCACAGCATAAAAACCCACATATTATTGGTACAACTGGAATTAGCGAGGAAGATAAGGTTGAGCTTGCGGAGCTTGCGAAATTGAATTGCATTATGTTTTCCCCTAATATGAGTGTGGGAGTTAATGTTCTTTTAGATATTATTCCAAAGCTGACGGCTATGCTTGGCGCTGATTACGATACGGACATTATGGAGATTCATCATAATCTTAAGAAAGACGCACCGAGTGGGACAGCGCTTCGCCTTGCAGAGGCGGTTGCTGAGGGCAAGGGCACGAATCTTTCCGAGGTAGCTTGTTATCACCGTGAGGGGATTATTGGTGCACGTCCTCAAGATGAGATTGGCATGCAAACCTTGCGTGGTGGTGATGTTGTTGGTGTGCATACCATTTATTATATGGGGGCAGGCGAGCGCATTGAAGTAACGCACCATGCTCATTCTCGTGAAAATTTTGCTGGTGGAGCTTTGCGTGCTGCTCGTTGGATTGCTAATCAAGCACCTGGGCGTCTTTATTCTATGCATGACGTGTTAGCGAAAAAAGCGTAGGAGATAAGCCTGTGCAAATAGCTTTATTACAAACGAATCCCAAGCTGGGCGCATTTAAGCAGAATGCTGAACGTGTGTGTTCTTCTTTGCAGGCTATGGCGCTAGGTTCTGAGGGTAATTTGCAATTAGATAAAGCGGCTGTCTGTTTAACTTCTTCTTTTGCGCTTTGTGGTAATCCTTGGAAGTCTATCTCGTATGTGGGGGGCTTTTGTGAGAGAATGGGGCAGGCGTCTGCTATGCTTTCAAAGTGTGCTTGTCGTGTTTTGACTTCAAGTTTTTCTGATGCGCCACGTTCTCCTGAATACACTTCACTTGAGCCTGTGTATTTTCTTTCGGGCGCTCCGCAAAAAACTATTTTTAAAGAAGATTGCCTTGAGATTGATTCCCTTGTTTTTTTTGCTCCCCATGATTTAGCGAGTACTTCTTTTGATGCGCTTATTGTCCCTTCAGGGGTTCATATTATTTATTTAGCGTGCGCTCATAGATTTTACGAGGGCTTTGATGTGGAAACCGCTCTTGTTAATCTTGCAAAGCGAGTTCATTTGCCTGTGGTGTATGTGAATACCTGCGGTGCAACAGATGGCATAGTGTACGCAGGTAGAAGTATGCTTGTGAGCAAGGAGGGGGCTGTCTTAGCGTCTCTTCAAGAATTTACTGAGGATGCCCTTATTTTTGAATTTGATGGAGTAGAGCTTCAGTGTGGGCCTAAGTCTGCTTGTCGTTTTTCGCTTTTAGAATCTTTGGCGGACTCTTCGCCAGAGTCTTCGGTAGAGTCTCCTTCAGAGCCTACTGGCTTGAACGTGGCTTTAGTGACACCTCGTTTAGAGAAGGACGCGGCTCTTTTTATGGGAGCGTCTCTTGCGATTAAAGATTATGCGCAAAAGTGTGGTATTAAACAGGCACTTATTGGCATGAGTGGTGGCATGGATTCCGCCCTTGTTGCGGCGCTTGCTTGTGAAGCTCTTGGTGCTGAAAATGTACTTGGTATAATGATGCCTTCAAAATATAGTTCAGAGCATAGCGTGGACGATGCTGTACTGCTTATGAAAAATTTAGGAATGGCTTGGCATAGTATTACTATTTCTTCCATTACAGAAGCTTTTGAGACAGCCCTTGAGCCGAGTTTTTCCACGCTTGTTCCTTTTGCAAATAAGGAAGACGACCTTACTCCTGATAATATCCAAGCCCGTACAAGGGGGAATTTGTTGATGGCTTTTGCTAATCGAAGTTCTCGTATGGTTATTGGCACGGGTAATAAATCAGAAGCTGCCATGGGGTATTGCACTTTGTATGGTGATACGGTGGGAGCATTAGAACCTATAAGTGACATATATAAAACAAGGGTTTATGATGTTGCGGCATGGTATAATGAGTGGAAAAAAGCTGAAATTATCCCTATGAATATATTTACAAAGGCACCGAGTGCGGAGCTGCGTCCTGACCAAAAAGATGAAGACACTTTGCCTGCGTATCCTTTGCTTGATAGAATATTGGAGCAAATTCTTGAAAAAGGAATGGACCCCAATAGCATTGAAGATCCTGAGCTCACTCAAGAAAATAAGCAAATTATTCTTAGCCGTCTTGTGGCGAGCGAATTTAAAAGAAAACAATCTCCCTTTGTAGTGGCGTTAAGTTCTTGTGCTTTTGGGCATGTCTGGAACGCTCCTATAACTTCAAAAGCCTTTTAGTTTTATGTATTTGCCTTTTGAGCTTTTTTGAAAGGTATATAATTTCCGTTGAGAAACACATCCTAGAAAGGACACCTCATGACCATACCATGGAAAGCGCATTACGAAAGTGATGCTCCAGAGAACGTAACTTTTCAAAATTGTTTTTTGCAAGAATATTTAGATAAAGCTGCTGATAACTTTGGTACTCGCAATGCTATTATGTTTCATAATTATAAGATGAGTTATAGTAAGCTTCGCCAAAAGGCAGAAAATTTTGCGGCTGGCCTTAAGGACTTGGGAATTGAAAAGGGTGATCGCATCGCCATTATGCTTCCTAATATCCCTCAAACTATTATAGCTTTTTGGGGTGCGCTTAAGGCTGGTGCAGTTGTTGTTATGACGAATCCCCTTTATATGGAAAAGGAGCTTACGCATCACTTCCATGATTCTAAGCCAAAATTGCTTATTACTCTTGATCTTTTTTGGTCTAAGATAGAGCCACTCAAGAAGAAGCTTGATGTTCAAAAATATATTATTACTCGTGTTTCTGAGTCTCTTGCGTTTCCGTTGAATTTTCTCCAAAGTTTGAAGAGTCGTAAGAGTGGTGAGTTTACCCATATTGATTTTAATAATCAGGTATTGCCGTGGAAGAAATTGCTTAGTAATAAAGGGCGCTATAGTGAGCCTAGCGTGGGCGATCCTAAGGCGAGTATAGCGCTATTGCAGTATACAGGTGGGACGACGGGCTTTTCAAAAGGAGCTATGCTGACGCATGCGAATTTGAGCACGCAAATACAGCAGCTTATTATGATTATTCGTGATGAAGGACATGTGGATGCGCATCGTTTTATTGCCGTTATGCCCTTTTTCCATGTTTTTGGTTTAGTTGGTTGTTTGATTCTGCCAACGGTGTTTGCTTGTACAACTATTCCTATTCCTCGTTATGTTCCTAGTGATTTACTTGAAGTTATTAAAAAATATAGGCCTACGTTTTTTGTGGGTGCGCCGTCTATTTATATTTCTCTTATGCAGCAAAAGAAGATTGAAAGTATTGATATGACTTGTATACGTTTTTGTATATCTGGTTCTTCTCCTTTCCCTCTTGTGAGCATGCGAAGATTCCAAAAAATAACGAAGGCTAAAATAACGGAAGGCTTGGGGCTGACAGAAGCCTCTCCTGTTGTTACGGCAAATCCTCTTCATGGGCTTCAGAAAGAAGGCTCTGTTGGGGTTCCTCTTCCTGGTACCTATGCAAAAATTGTTGATATTGAGACTGGTGAAGAAGAATTTGGAAATAATACGCCAGGGGAATTGCTTATAAAAGGGCCTCAGGTAATGCTTGGTTATTGGAATCACCCTGAGGAAACCGCAAATAGTATTCGTGACGGCTGGCTTTATACGGGTGATATTGCGTATCGAGATGATGATGGCTACTTTTTTGTTGTTGATAGAAAAAAAGATATGGCGATTGTTGGCGGTTATAATGTGTATCCGAGTGAGATTGATGAAGTCTTATCAGAATACCCAAAAATACATGAAGCTGTCTCCTTGAGTATTCCTCATCGTTCAAAGGGTGAAATATTGAAGGCGTATATAGTCCCGAAAGCAGGGGAAAGTATCAACGCTGCTGAAATAATGGCTTTTTGTAGGGAAAAACTCGCAGCGTATAAAGTTCCTCGTCTTATCGAGTTTCGTGACGAATTGCCAAAGAGCATGGTGGGTAAAATTTTACGCCGTGCCTTGCGTGATGAAGAAGAGCAGAAACTTGCAAGTAAGGCAGGAAATGCTCAAGCTAAAGAAGCTTCTTCTGCGGAAAAAGAAGCCGTATCTGATAAAAAAGATGCAGAAAAATAGAGCAATCGCTTAGTAAAAAGAAATATAAAGAAAGAATGTTTGTGAAGGTATGGAATAAAAAAAGAGCTGAATAGAAAAAACTCATATTTTTTCTTGACAGAACGAGCAAATCCATATAAAAATCTTCTTCTACCATGCGGGAGTAACTCAGTGGTAGAGTGCAACCTTGCCAAGGTTGAAGTCGCGGGTTCAAATCCCGTCTCCCGCTCCAAAATTGCCTTATTCGCATAAGGCGGCATCGCCAAGTGGTAAGGCAGAGGCCTGCAAAGCCTTTACCCCCAGTTCAAATCTGGGTGCCGCCTCCATGCGGGAGTAACTCAGTGGTAGAGTGCAACCTTGCCAAGGTTGAAGTCGCGG
>CAMQVJ010000015.1 GCA_947038175.1 uncultured Desulfovibrio sp. | reverse complement strand
CAAGCTCTTCTAATTGAAGCTGGCGCATTTGCACAAGAAAAGGCTCTTCAATATCAATTAGATGAAGGCCAAAAAGCAAAGCAATACCTTATTGATCAAGGTGTTGAAGTGACTGTGCTTGAAGATGAAGAAGAGTGGAAGAGAAGATCTTACGAAATCGTATGGCCAAAAATGGCTGATTTTGTAGGTGGTGCTGATGTTATTAATGACTATCTCAAGGCTGCTGGCAGACCTGAATGGCGCAAATAGTCTCTACTTAGATTTGTAATAGTATAAATATTGCCCCTCAATGATTAGAGTGATAATTTCTTTTGATTATCCGCTTTAATTGCTGAGGGGTATTACTTTTTAAAAGAATCTATGATGACAGTCGTGGCTTTATTAAAGATAGAGGCGATCAAATGTGGTAACTCTTTCTAATACTTAGCGGTATGGCATATGTCAATAGAAAGCCTTGGGGCTGTCTCTTTAGTGTTTTTAGGGCTCTATTCGGAATAGATTTATCCTATTTGGTATACTTAGTCTTGGTAATCTTAGTATACCTCTTTTTAGACTTTGACTAATTTGATTTCTAAAAGTCACCCCTTTTCTTTGGGGAAGAGCCAAAACCTAGTAAGAATAAAAACCTAGTAAGAATAAAAACAGCCCCCATGCGCTTTGAATGAGAGCACATGGGGGTTCTGTTTTTCTATACTTCTTAGAAGAGGAAAGGCTTATATACTCGCCATATAGCTAAGAACTTTTTGCAAATATCGGCGTGTTTCTGTTGAGCGGTAACTTGTTAGGATGGTTGTAATTATTTCATCTTCTGACATGGAATTGATTTTCTCAATGGCATCTGTTCTGCTTTTTGCAAAATGTCGAAGCACAGCTCCTGATCCTGCGTTGTAGGAGGCGATAGTAAGAATGTCTTTAATCTTTGGGTTGTTAATCCCTACAAGGTGGTAGCGTCGCAATAAAAAGAGGTATGCCGTGCCGTAGCGAATATTCGTTTCAGGGTGCATAAGATCTGCTGAACTTGGTTCCCCTTCTTTTTTAAAGAAGCTGTGTACCTCTGCGCCTGCGGTAGCTGGCACAACTTGCATAAGCCCGTGGGCGTTTCTATTGCTTATAAGATGTGGAAAAAAGATACTTTCTGCATAGATAATAGATATAACCATTTTTGGGTCAAGTCCATATTTGCGTGCGTAACTTATAGCGTAAGGCGTATACGTGTTTTTACGTTGTATGTAAGAAGGCGTAGCCACTGTGACATCACGTAATGGTGTTGGTAAAAGCGCGTTTACTTGTTTACCCGTAAACATACTGTCTTGTAGGACAATATAATTTGTGTTTCGTGTGGTATTACTACTTTTATTATTGAGGTGAGTAATGGCTGCTTTTCTTGTGTTTAGCTGGGTATCGGGAATATTTCGAAAGTCTTTGCGCCCGTTTTCATTCTTTTCATACTGAGTAAAAAAACTTCCTACCTCATGATTTATAGGGATGACACCACTGTTTGGAACAGGGACAATGGGCATGAAATTTTGCGTGAGTGGGTAGAGCTGCTCTTCGGATTGAGAAAATTCTCCGTAAAGCGAATTCTTGTCTTCTTCGATAAAACCTGAAAGCAAGAGCATGAACATAGGGAAAAGCATGCCCAGACGAACAAATTTATTACATAAAGATTGGCGAAAAGTAGATATAATAAGATAGCCTAAGCGTATCATTCTATTGTAAATATTAGAAATCAAGTGTTTACTTTTTTGACATGCACAAGTGTACATTATAAATGACTCTTGTTTGATGTATTGTATGACTATATTTCCCATAAGAAACTTCCTTTTAGGATATTGGCAATATGCCATGACAGAAATTTGACATAATTTGAATATACTGATTGTCATGCAAAAAGTATTCCAAACAAGTCTATCATTGTTTCTGTCTGTCCTAAATGGTTGATTTTTTTGGAATTATATATCAAAAAATACAATCCTTATATTTAAAGCTGTTTAGATATGTGTGTTATTATTACACAAAATATTGTTTTGTCGTATATTTTTAAGATTAGCATGTAAAAAAAACTTTGTCTTTAGCTTTTTACTAAAGACAAAGTTTTTTAATGTATTATGAAATAAGCATAATGCGAGTAAAACACTCATAAAGGTTTGTGCTTACATGTTTTTTATGAGCACCTATTCTGTAAACAAGTGTACTCTTCAGCAAAAGATGCTTTAGCCTTTTAATGCAAATTGGCTGAGTGCTTTATTAAGGTCAGCACCTAATAAATCAGAAGGTGCAGACTCTAAGCGTTCTTGGCAAAGCACTGCGGCTTTATCAAGCATGGAAGGGCTACCAGCGTCAACCCAATCGCCATAACTTGACCAACAAGCCACAGCAGGTTTCCATTGTGTAGCACATGCGTCAAGCGTTGTATCGTGTGTTAAGAACGGCTCTCCATGGGGAGTATCAAAAATAACGGAAATATCAAAGTCAGATGCATTGGTTGATAAACCTTGCATCATAAAGTCCATACGGGACAAAATTTCTTCGTCAATGATATACTTCTCATAAGAAACTGTCATCATACCATCTAAAATACCAAGACATTCGTTAATAAGGTGTGAACCACCCATAAGCAAAAGAATATAATTTTGCATTGTTTCATAACCTGCTTGAATATCAGGTATCTTTGAATCGGTATTGCCAGCCATTGTGCGTGTAGGGAGATGGTAAAGCTTTTGTGCTAATTGCAAGGAGGCACGGTCAACAAGGTAGGCGTCTGGGGAACTTGTTACATAGGCGCCTGTGCGCATATCGGCTGTCGCTGTCCCTGTTCCGTAGATGACAGGTGTGCCTGGGCGCACTAATTGCGCTAAAACAAGACCTGCAAGCAGTTCTGCATTTTGCGTCACGAGGGCTGCAAGAGGCGCCATAGGTACGCTTACTCCCATCATAGGGGCAGTCAAAAGGAAAATAGGCTGATGTGCTTTAGCGTATTCAATAATGCAATCTGCGGATTCACCTGCGTATTGAAGCGGTGAAAGTGCGCAGGCAGAAGCCCCAACACAATAGTGATCTGCAAGATAACCAGCACCCATAACCATTTCAAGCATTTTGAATACTTGTGTATTTGATTTTCCTGTAATACCAGGAAATGACATTACGGGTTTGTCAGTATGTTTTAGAAGCTCATGTGTGATGAGTAATTGTTTATTATCGCCTGTAAGTTCTGCTGGGTCAACGCTTACCTGACCGACAACAGTGCTCACTTTGCTTGTTTGACCTAATTTATAAAAATTAATAACATCTTCTAAAGAAGCTGAACGGCGAATGCCACTGCGCTCTTGTATAAAAACAGGGCCATGATCTTGCATGACCTGTCTTTTGTTTTGTCCTTCGCCAACGTAGATGGATTTTTCCGCATCACGGGCTGTCCATAAAAAACCTGAAGGGGCACTGGCAATGCATTGTTCCACCAAGGCTGGTGGGAATTTTACACAAGAGCCATCAACCTGCGCTCCATGTTTCTTGAAAATTTCTTGTGCTTCAGTGGAATAAAAAAGCACCCCTTTTTCCCGTAAAACTTGCAAAGTTAAAGCATGGATTCTTGCTAATTCGTCTGAGTTGAGCACACTAAATTCATTGTTGAGCATATTCTTCTCCATGAGTTTAAGTTAATCAATTCTTTGCTTATTGCGTCGTTCTAAATGAAAGATACGAGGGTCTAATATTTCTAAAAGTATCTATTGCTTGTGTAAAATATCACATAGAATATTTTTACGCAATAAGCATATATGAGGATTTTATATAAAATCTCAAGTGAAGGGGGTATATTCAAAGTTACAAAAGTTACAGAGTTATTGGGAGGTCTATGTGTTCTGTGTTTTGTTTGTAAAAAAAACTTTTTAAGAAAGAAGGATATTATTCTTTAGGAGAGCTTGATTTATGAGAGAACTGCTTAGAATAGTAAAGAGTAATACGTCAACCCTATAAAAGTGGGGCTGACGTATTATCTCTTTTATGCGTATTATTTAAGCAGGGGAGCTTGGTCTTGAAAAATTTCTAAATAAAATATTCTTATCTAAAAACTGCAAGATGATGTCTTCTCTCCTTGCGTTCTCGATTGTATTATAATTTATCGTCTAGTTTTGCTTCGCAAGCGATGTTGTAATCGTTAGCTGAAAGAATAGCGCTCGTAATTTCACCTCGAACAGCTTTCAATTCCATTTCATTTATTGCTCGAATCGCAATTCCTCCTGGAGGGCTTGCATGCATGCGTAATTCGTTAAAGCTTTGCGTGTCATGAGCTCCCATGTAAGCACTCCCTTCAACACAATTAGCAACGCATTTTTTAGCTTCTAAATAGGGAATACCTGCGGTTAGCGCAGCTTGTAAGAGTGCTTCCATAAATAAAAATGTGTAAGTAGGACCGCATGTGACAACTGCGGCAAAAATAGAAACTTTTTCTTCTGATAAATACACTCTTTGCCCAAGATGCTTGAGGAATTTTCCAATGGCTTCTTCTTGTTCTTCGCTAAGGGAATACGTCATTCTATTTTTGATTTCTATCTCAGGAGCTTGTTCTGGGTATGAGATTCCTAAAACACCTTTACCGTAGGCGACGGGGATATTTGCTAAAATACGTACAACAGGTACGAGATAATGTGTTTTTGCACGGATATATTGTCGAGGCACAGAACCCATAAGGGAAATAAGAACTTTACCTTCGGTAAGGCAGAGAGCCAGTTTATCTAAAAGTGAAACTATTTTGTTTTGCTGCACAGCAATAAATATGTAATCACTGGTTTTTACAAGGTCTTCAATGCTTTCGACAAAGGTGACATGCTGGGAGCTTTCCGCCACGCCTTCTTTTAATTTTTCGTTCATTTGATCAACATATCTGTTTATATGATCAATTTTACTACGAGCGTTATCATGGGCAAAAAGTTTGAAACTGCCACCCTTACTCGCGAGGCGTTTAAGCATCGCGCTACCAAGTCTACCACATCCAATAAATCCTATGTTACTCATACATCCTCACAAGTATTAAATGATGTCAAATGCACTAAAAAAATAACTAATTTCTTGTTCTGCGGATTGGAGCGAGTCCGACCCATGCACGGAATTTTCTCTAAGACTTAGAGCATATTTTTTACGAATAGTATGAGGTTTAGCATTCTCAGGGTTGGTTTCTCCCATAAGTGTGCGATACGCTGATACAGCATTCGTGGATTCTAAAACAAGTGCAACAACAGGAGCACTGCACATATAAGTAATCAGATTTTGGTAAAAAGGTTGCTCTTTGTGAACAAGGTAAAAATGAGCAGCTTGTTTTGGAGATAATTGCAACATTTTCATGGCTACAATTTTGAGACCATTTTTTTGCATCATATCTATAATCTCACCCTGTAAATTCCGTAAAACGGCATCGGGTTTAATGAGTGCTAATGTTCTTTCCACGTGAACTCCCTTATTTCTAATAACTTGGCAAAGCAAAAACGATATCGGTATTGAGATATTGTTTCCATGTTAAAAGTGCTTTGAGTGTTTCTTGTCTAGCATGACCTATTACATATACGTGCTTCGTTTTTTTTGCAAAGGTATATGCCTTGTTTAATAAGTTTAAAATATTATCGCCTTTATTATCAATAAAATAATTGCGCTGTCCTGTCAAGAATCCCAAATTTTTTGCATGCGAGTAAAGCACAGAATCATTATGGGTTAGGCTATCAAGAATGAGGGCGTGAGGCATAAGGTTTTTCAGTGCTAACAAAAAAGTATTAACTGCTGCTTCATCCATTGTAAACTTGGATCCCATGTGATTATTTATACCTCGTGAATGGGGTACAGATAGGAAATTTTGTTGCAAGGTTTGCATCATCATTTCCTTTGACATGCTCGTTTCTAAGCCCCCCTTTCCCATATTTGGTGTATGGCCTGCATCGGGGAGAGGTTCCATCGGCTGATGAAGAAAAATAGGTAAACCTTTTTCGTGGGCGATGGTGGCGATGCTTGTAGCGTGGGTGCTATGTGGCCAAATAGAAAGGATAACAGGAAAGGGTAAATTCATGAATTTGCGCGCAAGAGGAAAATTTTCACCAACATCATCAATGATAAGTGTGAAATAAAAATGCTCGTTTTTAAGGGGGGTTAATGATTGCATTTTCTCTTTACGAGGTGCTAGACGAATAACATGGGAAATAATGTTATCAAAGGTAATATAGAGAAAAGTCCCTTCATCAATGATTTTTACTTTTTGGGCTAACAGGCTTGTATTATGTCTTTTATTTTCGCTTTTGTCTTCAGCGTCATCGTGGTTTTTTATATTTTTTAAGAGTATGGATATAAATTTCGCTTTTTCTCTTTTTGATGGGAAGTAAGGACGTTCAGAATTTGCTTTAGAGAGCTGTAATACTATGAAAGGATACGGCTCGCTTTGATTATAGAGGCGTATAGCGCTTTCTGCAAATATGAGGTCTTCACTACCTATGGAGAGACTTTTGAGCGTTTGCATGATACTTGTGTTTATTGCTTGGGCGATATCAAGAAGATTTGTTTGAGTTGAGTCGATTTCCCTGATTAAGGTAGCTAAAGCCTGCATAGGGTTGCTTGCGTGAGCGCTTGAATTGAATTCAAAAATATGCAAATTGCCTTGTGAAAAAGCATTCTCTAAAAGTTTCCTTTTTTGAGGGGAATTCATTTTCTGATTGATGTAAGGGGTAAGATTGCTATTGAGATTTTGTTCGCTAAAGAGTTGCGCTAATTTTTTTTGTTTTTGTTCGGTCGCTCGTTCTTTCTCTGTTTTGGGTGAAATATCTTTACTTGCAAGGTCAGGAGCCATTGAAAAGATACTCGTTCCAATAAAAAAGAGCGAAATTATAAAGATACAAAGTGTGGCAAGAATGATGCTTTGCATTCCTCTTCTTGAAGAAATAAAACGCGCCATTTTTTGTATTGTATTTTTAATGAATAGGGGATTAATAAACATGGAATGAGTCAACCTCATAATCAAGATGATAAGAGTAGGTAACGATTAAAGGATGTACACGAGTAAAAGTAGCCGCACAAACCAAAGAGATTTGTGCGGCGCTTTCGTATTATTACTTTATGTTTTGAATGATAGGCACAGTTTTTACAAATTGTAATGCAAGTCGTAGCTGATTATCTCTAGCGAGCATTTCCACGGCTTCTGCATCTATATCTTTTTTGTTCGTGTCTGCTTTCTTTGCATCTTTACTTACTTCTAAGTGTTTCGTGAGGTCTTTTTCTCGAATGGAAATCCCGTCTTTTTTCTGTTCAGGATTTTCCCAAGCTACTTCAAAGTCAGGCTTTATGCCTTCAGCTTGGATAGATTTTCCAGAAGGGGTGTAATAGAGTGCTACAGTCAGTTTAAGTCCTGTACCATCAGGTAAGGGAATGACATTTTGCACAGAACCTTTACCAAAAGTACGTTCGCCCACAATAAATGCACGTTGCTGGTCACGTAACGCACCTGCAACAATTTCAGAAGCAGACGCAGACCCTGCATTGACCAAGACAATAAGCGGTGCGCTTACATCATCTTTACTTGGTTTTGCTTCATAAATTTGTTCATCACCTTCACCACGTCCGCGCATGGACATAATCACGCCAGAGCTAAGAAACGCATCGGCAACATTGATAGACTGATCGACAAGTCCGCCAGGATTATTACGCAAATCTAAAATAACACCTTTTATAGCGCCTTTTGCCTTTGCTTTTTTGAGTGCGTCTTTTAGTTCCTGAGAGGTGTTTTCACTAAAGCGTGTTAGGCGAATCCAGTGGTAGCCTTGTTCAATTTCTTTTGCTTTTACAGTAAGATAAGGGATGTCATCACGTTTTAGTTTAATAGTAACTGGTGATCTTTGGTCTTTATGGAGAACGAGTAAAGTGAGTTCTGTGCCTTTCTTTCCACGCATTTTACTGGCAGCTTCTGACAAACTCATTTGATCGGTGAATTGCCCGTCAATAGATAAAATTTGGTCGCCTGAGCGTAAGCCTGCACGAAAGGCAGGAGTATCTTCAATAGGTGAAACGATAAGGACAACACCGTTGCCACTCGTGATTTCTACCCCAATCCCAGAGAACTTACCTGTATTGGTTTCACGCATTTCAGCAAATTCTGTTTTATTCATCATAGTAGAATGTGGGTCAAGCTCTTGCAACATGCCCTTGAGAGCGCCGTCAACCAAATCTGATTGGGAAACATCTTCTACGTAGTATTGTTCAACCATATCAAGTACTTGACTGAATCTTCTTAGGGATTCATAATCGGCATTTGCGCTGATAGCGTTCATAAGTCCGCCCCCCGTTAGAAAACAAACGAGAGCAAGTGAGAGTACAGCTGTATATTTTAATGTTTTTCGCATTTATAACCTCCATTTAAGGCCCATATATTTATTAAAGGAATGTGAAGACTATAGCTTTTTAGAATGAATTGCAATCAAAATATATAAAGGTGTTTTATGTATTTGGCTTGTATCAGTATTTAATATTCTTGCTTTTTGTGTTAATTTATAATAATCGTTGTTTGGAATGATTTGATTATTTGAAGAACAAAGGATGATTCATTTGTTTTGTAGGGATAAAATTCTAGAAATATGTTTAGATAATAAGGACATATGCAAAGAATTTGTATTTTTTAGAAGAAAAGTTCTTCGCTTTTTTTGTTATGAAATCATTGGCAATATATAAACAAGATAAAGAGGCGTCTTCAATTTAAAACAAATGGTGTTAAATTGTTATTGCGACGACTTTGAGAGGTAGTATGAAAAAAAAGATTGTTATTCTGGGAATTTCCTTAGTAGTTATTCTGGCACTTGCTTTTGTATATATCAATAAACTTGAATCAAAAATTGAAGATTCTATTCGTGATCAAATAGCACAAAGCTCTGCGACTGTGGAAAGCGTTCAATATTGTCTTTTACTCAATACTCTTTATTTGGATAAACTACGTTATGAGGTGAAGGATAGTGCTTCTATTGGCACTCTTAATATCGAGAATGTAGTAGTGAAGAATTTTAACTCGGAGTTTTCTGATTCAGAGATGGATGTACCTTCCATTTTTGATAAACTTTCTGTGGAAGGTCTTACTTTTGTTTTAAAAGATACCAATGCTACTGAAATGAATTTGGAAATTAATACCATTGATATTTTTAGCTACGCGCATAATCTTACTAAACTATTTGAAGAATATAAAAAAGATGTGGCATCAGAGGCGTTCTTCAAGGCTTTGTTGAATTATAAGCATGGTGGCATCTATATTGAAGGGTGCACCCTGACAGGGGAATTTGAAGAGGCAAAGATGGATTCTTTTCTAGAGATTAGAAAAGTAGAAATTGAAGCTGTTGATAACCCTCAAATTACCTCTTTCCATTATAAAAACATACATATTGAAAGCGATGGAGCAAGTTTTGAAAGCGAACAGTTGCATGCACGAGGCCTGGAAATTCCTGACGCAAAAAAAATTAGTGCTGTGACAAAAACAATCTTGAATGCACTTGTAAATTCAAATAGCAGTAATCGAATAGGCTCTCAGCAGTTTTATGATAAATTAGTAGAAAGTATGTATTCTGATTCAGATCAGCAAGGTAAGGCGCCTTTTTGTTTTATTTCGCTTGAAAAGGTGCAAATTATTCCTCCTTACAATTTGTGTACAAATATAGAGAAAGTGAAAAGAGAAGCCATTACTTTTGATACTTGGAGTGTTGGGGTAGATACTGGTGATACCAACACTGTTAGGCATACTCTTGAAAATTTAGCAATCAGCTCTGAATATTTGGCAGTGTTTGATGAGGAGCTTTATAAAACAGGTAAAGCTTTTCTTCCAGAGGAGTTCTTGATTAACTCAAGTTCCGTAGGCCATGTGAATCCTGAAACAGGGATAGCCCGCTCCGAGACTTCTTTGTCTCTGCGTGATTTATTCCATGTTTCCATGAATGGAACATTCCATTACACGGATGAAGATTGGCTCACTCTTTTTCTTTATACTTCAGGAGAAGGAGCAGCAAATTTTGCCTATAAAGAGCTGAAAGCTACTTATATAGATGAAGGTTTTCTTCCTTTGGTTGCTTATATGGCGTCTTCTTTGACTGGATTACCCGTGGACTCTTTTGTCCCATTGGCGAAGCAACAGCTTGAAAGTATTACAACGAAAACTAAAACAAATGACCCAGGACGGACTCAAATAGCTGATGACATACTTTCTGCTATGGTGGCTATGCTTGAAAAGCCAGGTTCAATAACAGCTAAAATCATTTTTGATGAGCCACTTACCGTTCATGAAATTGAGAGCATAGGGCCTAGTGACCCTCTTCTCCTTAAGTTCTCTATAGAAACAGAGCAAGGTGACAAGTCTCTCTCTGAATTGATTGCAGAAACTTTGAAGTCTGAAAAGTAGTTATGAGATGATTTGAATTTTTCAAACCTTTTCCGTGAAAGACACTTTCTGGAATAGGTTTTAGAAGATAGAGAAGAGAGCCCCAGCTTGGAATTTATTTCTGAAAGCTGGGGCTTTTGTTTTGTCTAGGTTTGGAAAAATATCTGTCGCCACACCTTTGGGATTTTCCCTTTCAAGAGAAGGTGACATGAAATGCAAACCCAAATTTTTTTTTATTGATTATCTTGGAAAAGTGCCTTGAATGGAATGAAATTTGCATGATAAACGTTAGCGTCTGGACTAGGCAAATTATTCCGTTTGGGGAAATGGAATAAGAAAATAAGAAGTTAAGACTTCGAAATTTAAGGAAATTATTATGAGAATTGACACGTCATCTCCTTTGCCTCCGATACTGTCTTTATTTTCGTCTCAAGGTACTTCCCGAGCAAAGGTGGAACAGAATACTGCAGGCAAGGTCTCGGGAGTTCAGCCTCAAAATAAGCAGAGTGATATTTTTCATAGGCCTGTTTCTGCTGAAGCCCCTGAATTTGTTGTTCCTGAAGAAAGCCAAAAATCCGTAAATAATTCCAATGAGGAATCGAATCGCCCTATAAATACACAGGAGCGTTATACGAACCTCATGCTTGACGCTATGAAGAGCGGGAAAAGCATGGTTGAAGCCTTGGTAGAAACGAAGGCGGAGCTTTTTAAAGAATTATTCGCAAAAGAACTTGAAGCAAATAATGGAGACGTTAAAGACGCCATTCACGATGCAAAAGCAAATTTAAAAATGGATCTGAGCGATCAAGAATTGCTTGGTATTGTTCAAGAGTTAGCGAGTGACTATCAAGCTAACGGAGATATTGCGGAACAATTATCAGAAATTGCTGATGATTTATACCGTAAAATAGAGCAAGACAGAGAATTAGAGAAAGATAAACCCAAGAGCACAGAAGGAACACAAAATAAAGAAAATGTGTCTGGCACGTTAGGTAATTCACAGAATCTTCTAAATTTGAAGTCGGCTCAAGATTTTTCAAATTTATTCAATAATAAGCGTCTGAACCCAGAAGAGTTTGCACAAGAAAACAGAAGAAAACAAAAAGAGGACTATAGTCCCTTGAGTTTGACTGTTTAGAATATAAATATCAAAACACAGAAAGCCTATGGGAAATATATTCCCCATAGGCTTTCTGTGTTTAATGATACGAATAAAATACGCTTCATTTTTAATAAAGTAAATTTTGATTTATTGCATGGAGTTGTAAATATGGATTTATTTTTATCAAAAAGAAGTTTTGCCTTGCTTAGAGTATTCTAAAGTCACGCCCTTCATTGGTGGCGTTATCAATAACATGCACAGAACAGGCGATGCAGGGGTCAAAGGCATGCACATTTCTTAGTATTTCCACAGGGCGTTTAGGGTCTGCCACGGGTGTACCAATGAGTGCAGCTTCCACGGGGCCCCTTCTGCCTTGATTGTCACGTGGTCCAAAATTCCACGTAGATGGCACAACAAGCTGAAAATTAGCAATAACGCCATTTTCGATACGCATCCAGTGGGAAAGACCACCCCTTGGGGCTGTGAGATATCCAACACCTTGCGCATTGTCTGGAATAGTAACATCTTCACATATTTGAATGTCGCCTGATGCTAAATTGCTAACAAGGTCTTTATACCAAACGTCTATCTCTTGTGAGATAGTGAGGCATTCCACCGCACGAGCCACGGTTCTACCTATGGTTGAAAAAAGATCGTCTGTTGTCATATTGAGTTTATTGAGCATGAATTCCATATTTCTTGTCACTTCTGTATGCCCTTGAGCATAAGAAACAAGTATTTGTGCTAATGGGCCTGTTTCCATGACCGTATTATCGTAACGAGGGGATTTCATCCAAGAATAGCGGTCAAGGTCGCCCATTTTAGTGAAAGCGGGTTCGGTCACGCCGTCGAATGGGGCACGAATTTCTTCGCCTTTATACCAGCTATGGCGTATGTGTTCCGCTATTTTGTCAGGTTCAAAGGTATAAACCTTGCTGAGGTCTTTGTTTAAAATATAACCAGGTTTGAGCCAGCGACTTTCTAAGTCTCTTTCCTTTCCTGCTACGGGAAATTCACCAAAAGTAAGAAGGTTTGATCCTCCTCCGTATTGCGTCCAGTCTCGATATTCACTGGAAACAAGAATAATATCAGGTATTAATATATGATTGATAAAATTAGAGGTTTCTTTGTAGAGATCATAAAATGCCTCTAGGCTTTCGGTTTTAAGGGATTCGTAGCATGTGACACCACCTGCTATAAGAAATTGGGTATGCGGATTTTTTGCGCCAAAGATAGCCATTGCTTGTGCTGTTTTAACTTGTAATCGTAGTGCCTTGAGATAATGCGTGGCAACAAGAAGGTTCGCCTCGGGGGCTAAGTAATATGCAGGGTGTCCGCCAGCAGAGTACGCATTGGCAAATGGGCCTAATTGTTTGCTATCGATAAGTCCCTGTATTTTTGTTTTTGTTTCTTCAAAATCTATTTCTGAAAAAGGATGATCTGATATCGAAGCAGCAAGCTTTGCTGTCTTCTGTACATCGGCATCAATAACGGAAGCAATATCTATGAAGTCGAGACCGTGTAAGTGGTAAAAATGTACAAGGTGATCGTGAAGATATTGAATACCTAGAACAAGGTTACGTATAAGCGTAGCATTTTTTGGAATTTCAATACCGATAGCATCTTCTAATGCACGAGTGGTGCAAAGGGAGTGGGTGTAGGTACAAACGCCACAGGTTCTTTGTGTGAAATGCTGTGCGTCTTGTGGGTCACGTCCAATAAGAATATTTTCGATACCTCTAAAAAGTGTTCCACAGCTACGAGCATCGGATACATAACCATTCTCTACATGGATTTCCATGCGTAAATGACCTTCAATTCTTGTGAGTGGGTCAATAACGATACAGCCTGTATAATCGCCTTTTGGTGTTGTTTTAGTCATAGTGGTTCTCTTGTAAAAAATGTTTGATACTCATATTTATCGGACAAAATGAGTTTTATGGCTATGGGATTCCGAAGGGGTTTTAGGAGGCGCATAGCTGGAAAATATCAAAATTGAGAGCTTTATTTTTATTCTTGATAAATATAAAACTTAATTATTTTTTCTGTAGAATGGTGTGAGTTTATCCCAAAAGTCTGGTTGGCTACAGCCTATGCATGGGTGCCCTGCTTTTATGGGCCAACTCACGCTATTATAGAGGGCTGTGGGGCAGTTGTTGAAAGTTTTTGGACCTTTACAGCCAAGCTTGTATAGACACCAGCCCTGTCTTGCTCCATCGGAATTAAAAGAGGTGGCAAATTCACCTTTTTTGAAATGGGGCAGGCGTTCACATAACATGTGTACGGATTTGCCATAGAACATTCTTGGTCGTCCAACTTTGTCGAGGGGGATTTCTCTGTTTAGCAAAAGAGCAACTATTGTCCCGACAAGATTGAGGGGATTTGGTGGACAACCCGCTAAATTGATAACTTGTGTAGGCAAGTTATCGAAGCATTTTTCAATTCCTTTTGAATTGGTCGGGTTTGGATGCGCAGATTGAATGCCACCGTAAGCGGCGCATGTTCCTAATGCTATAATGGCTTTTGCTTTTGGCAATATGTGGGCAGAGTGTGCAAGCATACTTTTTCCTGCAATAGTACCGTAAAGAGCTGTATCTGCTGTTGGTATTGATCCCTCCACGAGACAGATAAACCCATTTGGGTTATCAATAGCTTTATTAAGAGTTTCTTCTGCGGCTTCCCCTGCGGTAGCCATGAGGGTTTCATGATAATCAAGGGAAATGGCATCAAAAATAAGCTGGTCAATGTAAGGGGAGGAGGTGCGGAGCATTGCTTCAGAGCAACCTGTGCATTCTGCGTTATGTAAATAGATGACCGCAGGCCTATTTTCGTTTTTGAGGGCTTTTGCAACCATAGGAATTTCTTCGTCAGGAAGTCCCATAGTTTTGGCAACATTGCTACAAAATTGAAGAAATTCTTGTGCTGCTTTTTCTTTACGCAAAGCCTCCCTCTCTTCTTTTGTGCCTAACTCTACTGAAACATGCATGTTGCCTCCAACTAATATCTTTGTGTGAGTGAATAGAAGAATATTGGAAATAAACTTGCATTCGTGTAATCATTTACATTCTTTACTGTATCTTTTCTGGCCTTTAGTTTATAAACTTATTCTGGAAATCTATATGTGATTTTTTTCACATTATAATGATTCCATAAGAATGTCAAGCGTGAGCATATATTTTACTAAATAGATACCCAAATAGTTCCTAATATATTGCTTTCTGTGTTAATGCACCAGTTTAAAGGGAATTGCAATAGATTCAAGCTACTTTAAATAAATAAGGAGTCATTGAATGGATATTCGTTGACTCCTTATTTATTTAAAGTGGCGGATACTATATGAAAAGTCTATTCATCACAATAGTTTAAGTCCTCTACGAGGCTTCTAAGATTGCCGGATTCATCTTTGAATTCACGCATAAAATCGGCGAGTCTGTCCATCTCTACTGCATTTTCATTGGCAGCATCACGGCTTTGGGAGACAACGTCAATAACGATGAGTGCGTCACCCTGTTGTGTAGTTACCTCTTTAGAAATACTAGCTATGAGCTTGATGTTCTCATCTAGTCGTGCAATGATATAGTGCAATTCTTCATTAGATTCAAGAACTTGACTTGTTGCTTGTTTTATTTCTTGCACAGTGCCTGTCATTCCAGAAAGGCTTGCGGTGCTGGCAGCCTGTATTTCTTTGATATTGAAGTTAACATCCTGTGTCGCCTGCATAGTCTTTTCTGCTAATTTGCGTACTTCATCGGCAACGACAGCAAAACCTCGTCCGTACTCGCCAGCTCTTGCTGCTTCGATGGCGGCGTTTAAGGCAAGTAGGTTTGTTTGGTCCGCGATGTCTGTTATGACATTTAATATTCGCCCAATGGCGTTTGTTGTCCCGTTAAGGGATTCGAGGCTAAGGTTCAGATTATCTGTGCTTTCGTTGACAAGCTCAATGGATCGAATGGCTAAACGCAGTTTCTTTTCGCCTCGACTAGCGCTTTCTTTTGCGTTATTGGCACTTTCATCAATAGCTACGGCAGAATCCACCATAGCGTCAACACGTTCCCTCATTTTGTCGATGACGTCCACGGATGTTTGAAGATGTGCATCATTATTGGCAATGCGCTGTGTTGTTTCCACTAGCACGGTAGACAAAATAGTATCTAAGCGTTTTTCTTGTTCTTTCGTGCCTTCAAGAACGTCACTTGCAATTTGAGTTTGTTTTCTTGCTTTGTATATTCTATTGTCTGTAGCTTCAACCATGGTGGAGATAGACTGAAAAAGTTCTCCCATTTCCCCTTTTAGATTTTCTGGTAGGGTGGCGGTTCGTACCTGATTTGATGCAATATTTTTTGCATATTGCATAAGTTGGCGCATGGGTTTTGTTATGCCTCTCACGAGTAGTGTAGAGGAAATGAGGCTGAGAAGAAGAATCCCGCAACTAATAAGAGCAGAAAACTTCCATGAACGAGTTATGTCAGCACAAATTTCAGATGCATTTATTTCACTAAAAATAACGGCGTCTAATAAGGGGATTTCCCGTGTGCCGACCCAAATCTTTTCTCCGTTGGCATTTGTTGTTTCAAAAATGCCCGTTTTTTCACTTAAAGCTTCTTTAGCAAAAGGAGCAATATTGCTTAGCATGGCAATATTTTTTCCGTTTAGTTCTGAGTTGGGGTGTAAAAGGATATTACCATTTTTATGTATAAGAAATACTGAGCCCTTTTCTTCTACCCCTAAATCTTCGAGGTGTTTGTTTATTTCATTAAGGTCTATACCAATGGAAATAATACCGACAAAGTTTTTTTCAGCGTCTTCGATACGTTGATTGAGGTAGCTCATGCGAGGATAATAAGGATCGTTTGTTTTATGGGTATTTACTTTAATGTATGCATTTGATTGTTCAAACTCGGTGAACCATGCATCCGTGCCCGCTTGTAGTTTTTTGATAAGTTCCTTGTCTTTAGCCGATGAATAATAGTTTCCGCTATTCTTTATTGTTAGGTTCATATGTTGAACCCCATGTTGCTTTGCTATATTGCGTGCGGCCCTAAAAAAAAGAGACGTGCGTTCTTGTGGCTCACCTGCTTCTATCCACTCAAGAAGGGAAGGGGTTTGGGCCAAAGTTGCAAGGCTTGCGGCAGGAACAAGAAGAGATGTATCAATAGCAGAACTTACTTCAGCTAGGATGGCTGGCAGGGTGCGAGTGGTTATTTCTCTTTCAAGGCTTTTGTAAGAGAGAATAGTGTTTACGGCTGTAATGGAAGTAGTCGCAATAAAGAGTAAACTGATGACAATGCAGTTTACTTGAAAAATAATTCCACGGTTTTTCCACATAAAGCTCTCCAATCTTAAAATTAATCACGAATTGAATATAGTATAAAATGATAGTTGTTTGTTCTAATTCTTACAATAGATATATCGGATAAAGAGGTATTTTCTATAGTCTTGAATGGAAAAGATATCAAAAGAATAAAGGAGATATCTTCTATCTATGAAAGATTTCAGGAGATTTTAATTTTATAATAATTTGAATAGAGCGTGGGCTTTTAGGAAAAACCCTGTTTCTGCTTTGTGTACGTTGTTTTAATGTTTGATAATACTGTAAATTAGGTGGCAGTGGCGCTTGGTTATATCAGGGGCAGTGATAATGTAGCTTGAAAGGAATCACTAGACAAGGCAAAAGGTAATAAATGAAAAACAGAATATAAACGAGAGGCACGCGTGCGCATGCACATTATCATTTATATTCTGTTTTATGGAGTATGCTTTTTTGACTAAAGTGCTCGGTTCTTATGCTTGCTGAGCAACGTGAAGTGCAATTTTCTTATCTTGTGTTCTGATGTGGTTAAGTAACGCACTTATTCTTCTAGTGAGTTCGATAACCATCACGCTTGAAGCGCCATCGCTTGTAATATTTTTAGCAGTTTCTTCTAATTCTCTTACAAAGTTCCTGTGCCATTCTTTGTGTGCCACAATGTCAGGATACTTGCTTTTTTCTTGCAATTCTTCTTCGTGCTTGAAGTGCGTTTTTGTGTAGTCAGCAAGAAACTTTATTGTTTTTTCAATAGATTCTTTGCCTTTTCCTTGGGAAATATTAACCATAGCATCGTCAGCGGCTTTAATAAGAGTTCTATGTTCTGAATCGATGAGAGAGTTGCCTGTTACAAGGTCTTCTGTGAATTGATAACGCATTAGGTGTTCTCCTGTATTATTCAATGGTTAGGGTTTTAGAATAAGGATTCAAATTAAGAGAATCGGGCTGTGTTTTTAGGATGTTCTGATTTCCTTTATGGAAGAAAGCTCATTCATTGTAGACTGGTTGAGCAGGTAGAACGTCTGATAAAGTTGCTCTGTATATTTTATCGAAATGAAGGCAAAATGTCTCTACAGTAGTCTTCACATCGCTATTTGGAAAGATTATGTATTATGGTTAACTTTAGTAAATACAATATGTTAATAATGCTTGGTATGGGGTACTCTGTAATAGAAGTAAATGCGAAGTGAATCTGAATGAGAGACACTCATGGACATATACATTACTATTTGGATTCTGTTCTTCGCTTTTAAGTTTTTAGTATAAAAATACGGTTAAGTCATGAGCTCTTGGAAATATGGAGTGCGATTTTTTTATCTTGTGTTCTTATGTGGTTAAGTAAAATACTCATTTTTCTGGTTAATTCGACAACGGCTGCGCTTGAAATGCCGTTTGTAGTAATATCTTTGGCAATAGTCTCTATTTCTGTTTCAAAGTTTCTGTGCCATTTTTTGTGTGCTACTATGTCAGGATAGCCCGTTTCTTTTTGCAGTTCTTCTTCGTGTTTGAAGTGTGTTTTTGCATAGTTACTAAGGAATTGAATGGTTCCCATAATAGCTGCACTGTCTGTTCCGTCCGAAAGATTATCCATCACGTTGTTCGCGGCTTGAATAAACGTTTTATGCTCTGAATCGATGAGAGGATTGCCTGTTACAAGGTCTTCTGTGAATTGGTAGCGCATGGAATAATCCCCATACTATTATTGGTTTAAAGTTGTAGAGTGGCGATTCTAATTAAGGCAATCAACCTACGCTCATAAGATGTGCCAATTCATTTTCATAAGAGGAGGCTAAATCATTGTAGGTTTGTTGAGCAGGTAGTACGTCTGCTAGAGTTGCTGCGTATATTTCATCGAAATGAAGGCAAAACATCTCTACGATTTCCTTTTCTATTTTGCCAGTGTCTGCCATTTTTCGCAAGATAAAAAAGACTTCCTCTTTTGGAAAGGCTTCTTTATAACTTCTTCGCGCTAAAAGTGCTGAACTTATGTCAACAACACTCAGTAGCTTAGACGAAAAAGAAAGTTCTTCCGCTTTTAGTCCAAAGGGATATCCTCGACCATCAAGGGTTTCATGGTGTAGAGTGGCAATATCTCTAATGTTATCAACACCTAGGCTACTTAGTATGTCATAACCCGCTATGGCGTGATATTTCATGATTTCAAATTCGTTGCTAGTGAGTTTGCCTGGTTTTTCTAAAATAGATGTAGGTATAACGAGTTTGCCAATATCGTGTAATGAGGCAGCTATGGTAATATCTCTTCTCTCGGCTTCCGTCATATCGAAAAGTTCAGCGAGTTTCTTTGCGATACCTGTCACAAGAATGGAGTGTAGGACGCTGGTATTGCTGTGAAAATCAAGTGCATACGCCATCATTCGCGCAAAATTAAGAACTTGATCTTGGCTGAGAATAAACTGTGAAAAGAATGTGCGTAATTCTGCCCTGTAAAGACCCGTTTTGAGTCGTTGTACTATTTGTTGTTTTTCATTGGCACGGAAAAAAGCATCAACATGTTCAGGACAAAAAAGAGTTCCTGATGCATTCTTTAATACGCTAAAATCCATGTGTTGTTTAAGTGCGGTGACAGCAATTCTGTCTGCCAAGTGAAGAAGGGTAGCATGCTCGGGGATTTCGTCGGGGTATTTTCGCGCAATATGCCAAGGGGTGTGATGCCATTTAACAATCAGTGGATCAATGTCTTCGCTATAAAAGTATTTAAGAAATGCGTAACCATAAGCGGCATGTGGGTATGGTGTTTTTGCTTCAAAAGTGAGAAGGTTTACTTGGTCTTCTGTTTTGTAACAACCAACATCATGTAAAAAAGCTGTTTTACAAAGAATCTTTAGTTCATTTTTATCTGTAACACCAAGTTCTTGTGCTATTTTATAGACAATATATGCGACTTGTTCACTGTGTCCATTAAGGCGTGCGTCAAGCGTCTCGATAGTTGTATCAATTAATCGTAGAACTCTGTCTAGTGTAAGTCGTTGTGTAGTCATTTTTTTATTAGAAACTGCTTAGTATGTTTTATTGTGTAAGGAGAAAAATGAGTAATAGGACGCATAAGGCGGGAAATATATCAAAAACTATTCTTAGGTGAAATTAACTATGCGTTGTTCTGATTATGCTTGCATAATTTTTTTTATTCGTGCATATATAGATGCATAAGATACTGAAGTCTAATCAGTAATTGTTCCTGATACTTTTCTATAGTATAAAAACAATTTTGTCAAGAAATACCTCTTTATTTTGAGAGTACAGTTGGTCTTTTTTAAATACTAGAATACCAAGCTCTTAGAAAATTTTTTTTTGTATTTTTCATATTTAAAATCTCTGGTATGCGGTAGGAAAGATATATTTGATTTGCTTGAATACATACTAATATAAATAGGATAGATACGATGAATAATTTGCAATATATGGATATTGACTTGGAAGAAATTAGAGCACGGGCAGAAGAATATTACAGAAGTGGCAATTTTTACTGTTCAGAAGCTATAGTACGAACCATAATTGAAAGCTTTGATAATACTATCGATCTTTCAGTTGTAAAAGCAGCTTCTGGCTTTCCTGTTGGGATTGGGGGGTCTGGCTGTACATGTGGCGCTATATCTGGTGGTGTCATTGCCATTGGGCTTTTTTTTGGGCGAAGTGAGGGGAAAGATCCTGCTGTCAATAAGGCAATGGAACTAAGCGCACAGCTCTATAAAAAATTCACAAATGCTCACAAAATATCATGCTGTAAAATATTAGTGAAAGGCCTTGAACTTGGATCAGACAAACATATGCAGCAGTGTATTTCCTTGACGGGGGAAATGGCCTATGAAACAGCAAAAATAATATCAGAAAATTTGAGCCGTTAAATAGGTATTGTGTACTTGTCCACTCATTAGCGATTGTGAGCCTTGTCGTGGCCAAGCAAAATTGTACACTAATGTATAAAGACCTTATGAATAAGACGTGTGCCTAAGCATACGATGCCTTATGGAATACTATTAATTTGCACGTCTAAAAGAGAAAAACGTCCTAAGTCATCCACCGCACGCAGGCGCACTTTGCCCGCAGTGGCTTCCCACAGTAAAACTTCTTGCGGTTTGCTCATACCTATATATGTTTTATTTGCAAACCAGTAAATCAGGGAAGCATCCGCATCCGTTTGGGCAATCAAAGGGATTTTGGTTTTTGCCTTAAAACTTTGATGATAAATTAAACCTTTGCTTGGCGATTGAATTACAGGCGCATCACCTGCTACGATGTCATGATTTTCTGTGCAGTCAAGAGAATGCGGCGGAAGAGGCTGTTTATAGACACCTGCTTGACGAAACAAATTAAGCATATCAGATGGCCAAAATTCCCACACGACTTTTTCCGTTTTATCTGCCTTTTCTCGGCAAACCCGAAATCCCGTTTCTTTATCAATTATTATTTCACGTAAAATACCTGAGTTCTTTATGGGAGACATCCCAGGAATAAAAAGGGTTTTTGTTTGTAAAGACGGCGCACATAATCCAATTTGTATATCCCCTGTGGAGGCGCAAACGGGAATTTCACGTATATTAAGCCCTTGACGCAAAGCAGGAAGATAATTTTTCCGCCCTTCAACATCATACGAACGTATAGAATGGAATAATTCAAAAAATAAGGGAACTGCGGCTTTTACGCCTGTGAGATTAGGGTTTCTTTTTCCTGAAAAATCACCCACCCACACTGCCACAACATAAGGCCCGAAAATACCTATTGTCCATGCGTCTCGTTGCGCATTAGATGTGCCTGTTTTCCAAGATAAACCGTCATAATTTCCAAAAGGTGATGGCATTTGCATCATATCAAGAGTGATATAAGAAGATTCTGCCTTAAGAACTCGATGCGCTTCTTTTGTGTTTTCTGCCGAATATGTCAAATAAGTAAGTGGTTTATACATACCTTTATTGGGCAGTACAGCGTAAAGGTTAACAAGTTCTCGCATGCTTACCTCTGCACCACCAAGCACCAAAGACAAACCGTAATGATTTTTTGAATGGGTAAATTGTACCCCTGCCGATTTTAAAAAGTCATACAAGTCAGGGTATTTTAATATATTTTGAAGGTGGATAGCTGGTATATTACGGCTCAATTGTAAGGCTTTTTTTGCAGAAAGTGGGCCAAGAAATTCTCTATCCGCATTTTCTGGTTCATAGCCAGCAAAGCTCTTTTGTGTATCTGCAAGAACAGTTTGCGGATGAATAATCCCTTGCTCCAGCGCAAGAGTATAAATAAAAGGCTTTAATGTTGATCCTGGTGATCGCCTTGCTACTGTGCCATCTACTTGACCGTCAATCTCTACATTATAATAATTAGCAGAACCAACAAGGCTCAGAATTTCACCACTTTGCCAATTAGCCACCATAACGGAAGCGTTATCAAAACCAAGAAGAGCGTGTTGCTTCGTGTAGTTTAGTACAATCTTCTCAATGCTTTTTTGCATATTCAAATCAAGAGTGGTTTTTATAGGTTTTTTATTTGAATCACCATTTGTATAATCTGTAATGCTATCAGTCGCTTCCGTTGTAAATCTCTTATTCAGAAGAATTTCACTTGTCAGGTGAGGGGCTTCAAACGGTAAATCACGAGGGTGATAGACTTTTAAAGGCATTCGAGAAAAAACACTCTGTATTTCATTGGGATAACGTTCTTTCCATAAAGCACTTAGGCGCTCACGAGCGCTATTCATAGGAGCACTAGACGTAGGAGGACTAAGAATTGAATCGCTATGTACGGTAGTATTTTGCACACGGGCAGGATTACGCAGGACGGGGTTCTGTGGAACAACTGCTAAGGCTATAATTTCAGGCATATTAAGATATTGTGGGTCTTTATGAAACCAAACACGACTTGCCGCTCCAACCCCTTCGATATTTCCCCCATAGGGCGCAAGGTTCAAATAGGCCTCAAGAATTTCGTTTTTCGTGTAATGATATTCTAGAGCCATCGCTTGCCACATTTGCGTTAATTTTCCCGCAACTGTATTTGTCTTTAAAGGCTGCGATAAACGCACAAGCTGCATAGTAATCGTAGACGCTCCCATGCGTCTGCCACCTGTTGCCATTGTGTACATAGCTCTAAAAATTGATAAAAAATTCACTCCGCTATGTTCGTAAAATTCCCGATCCTCATATAGTAATGTCGCTTCAATCATGTGGGGATTAATATTGTCTAATGTTGTGAAAATTCTATATTTTTCATCATGGGTCAAGGCAATACGTAAAATAGCGTCGTTTCGATCCGTTATCACTGGTGAAAAAGAAATGTCGTGATATAATTCTTCTTTGGGGCTGAGCACGAAAGACAAGAACAAAAGCACAAAGAAACTTATGACAGTTCCTAAAGTGGTTTTTAGAATGACTTTTAGATTCTTTGGGGTGCAAGTTCCCCCTTTCAAAGTATTCCTTTCAGAACTTTTCAATATAAAGCCTTTTCTGTTATTATGATATATGAGCTTTTCATAAAATTGTATCGTCAATAATTTCAATACTGTTACTCATAAAATGTTTTTTAAGGAAAGGGGGAGTGTGAGGGGGAAAACCTCGTTTTTTTCAAAAAAACGTGGTTTTCCCCCTCACAAATTATCTCATAAATTACTTCACGGATATAGTGTTATTTGTGCCAAATTCCATAAGCGTGAGGGCTTTTATTGTGGGGTCTTTGAGTCCTTTTCCTATGATTGGTGGAATGACAAAATCGCCTTTGTGCGCAACTCGTACCCGATAGCGAAAAACTGTTTCGTTGTTATCGAGTTTTGCGTAGATAATCATACGATCTTCACGCCTGTCTATGTATGATATTTGCATATCGTCTTCTGTTTGGCTTGTGACAGGGGAAGACGAGGAAGACAGGGAAGACATTGCTCGCCCTTCTTCTGTTCCTGTTTGCGTTATTTTTCCATCTTCTGCGAGTATAAGCTCAAAGGAGGCGGGCAATAAATCAGTGATGACAACGTCATGATAGGATTCTGAGCGTATACTTGCTCGAATGGCAACAATGACATCTTCACCCACGGTGAGTTCTGATAAAACATTTCCGTCTAAATCACGATATTCACGGAAGAGTTCTAAACCAGAATTGGAGCTTTCTTTTGGTAAATCTTCGGGATATCCAAGAGTGTTTACATGATAGTATAAGGGGGCATTGCTTTCCATTTTGATGGATTGCATGTTTGAAACGAGTATACCGTTCTCACTTTGTATGGCTGCGTCAATAGGAGTTTTTGGGGGATTTTTTGCAGGAGCATCGACATTAGTTTTGTGAGAGGGTTCGGTGGAAGAAGGAGTGGACGTTTGAATATTTTCAGACGCACCGCTCAAAATGATTTCTTTGTCATCATCAAATACTTTCATATCCCAAGTCAGTGGGGCTTGCTCGCTTCTTCCTTCTTGAGCAACACTATAAAACACGAGAGCACGAGCTGCCAATGCTGCCGACATATCACTATAATATCCTGTGCTGATAAGCTCTATTATTTGATTAAGGATAGCTGTCGTTTTCTTTGTGTTCATATGTTCTGGAAATTGTTGTGCAACGATAGATAGGTACAATGCTCTTTCTGCTAGACCGTCAAAATCAGCATACCATGACCATAATGCGTTAGGGTCAGGATTATATTCTGCAAGTAGGCGATTCGCCATTTCTTCTTCCATCATAAGATTCATAGAAGCTGCCATGAGTGGTGCTATAATATCTTTTTTCCAATCACCACCTTCAATTTCTAGCCAGCTCACCAAATTCGCCATCACATTCGAGGTAATAACACCATTTTGCGTGAGCACCCATGCGCCATAGGCGAGGCTGCGAGCTTCGTCCATATTATGAGGCATACGAGAAATTTCTTCTTCTAAGGCTTTAAGGAAATTATTCTCTAAGCCGTAGGGTAAGGAAATTCCCATGTTTTTTGCTTCCACAAGAAAGTCCGCAAAATAGATATTATCGATGAGACTTGAGCGACCATAGCCACTAGGCCATAGCGTAAAATGAAGATCATTAGAATAATGGCTTGCAAGATTTTGTATAGCCCGAGCCACATCTTCTGCCATAGCATCTTGAGAATATTCGTTATTTGAAGACTCGTCTTGGGAAGATTCGCCCTTAGAATATATGTCAGATTTAAGTGCGAATTGTGGGTTTTTCATAAGTGATAATAAGGGAAAATCCTCACTAAGGCGCATAGGCGTGCAGGTATAGCGCCGTCCACGTAGTTCTTCAACAAGTCCTTGAACAATTGACTTTGGCACAGGAGACATGGAAGCGGAAAATTCCGATAATTGAGGATACCAATCATTTGAAAATTCTATGTATTTTCCATAATTTGAATCTTTTTTAGTGAGCTGCCCAAAATGAATGTCATTTTGTAGACCCACCGCAGGGCGTACCGCCAAGGATATGGGCATAATTATGGTGCTTTTTCCATTGGAAAGATGAAAACGTATTTCTTGATTTCCAAGCAATTGCGCCACATCTTCGTCAGACATGTTATCTGGTGTTAGCACCTTAAAGCGTAGAGCCATGGTTTTTTGTTTCTGGGGTTCTAACTCGACAGCTATGTTTTCTTTATCTAAAAGTTCTAAAGCCTTACCTGCTTCTACTGAGAGTTGCCACGTGCGATTTTTTTCGCCCATTTCTGCCATATCGATGAGAGTGAGGTTTGCAACAAATTCATCCCCAGGCGCTACAAAATAAGGAACTGAAGGCTGTATCACTACTTCTGAACGAGCCAAGACCTTTTTCTCGACAGCGTTCATTTTACTTTCAGATACCCCAACAGTTATAAGGCGAAGTTGCCCATTAAACGTTGCAGGGATAGGGATATCAATGACGGAGCCGTTACTATCCACATCAATAATACCAGACCAAAACGCGACACTCTTGATGCCTTTACGGCGAAATGGATTAGCATTTTGTGCTGACATCATTTTCATCATGGCGTCGCCACCAAATTTTGATAAATACTGTGTTAATACGCCATATTCAGGCATAAGCAAATCAAAATATTGATAGGTAGAAACTTCTAAGGCTCGATCCACTAAAAGCTCATAAATAGGGTTTGGCGTTTTATAGCCTGTCATTTGTAAGATTCCTTCATCTACAGCGTAAACTATCGCCTTTGAAGGAGTTTTTGAAATAAGTTTTACTTTTAAATTCGTACCAGGACGCACCACAGGCATGTCTCCATCCCCTTGTACCCCAGTGTCAAGAACATCTAAAGATAGATCAAGCTCTCTCTTTTTGATGTTGGCTGTAAAAGGAATAACTACGTTGGCTGATGGTTCTGTAAAGATATCCGCGTCTTTTGAATCTCTAAAATACAAAACATTGAGATAGGCACGCCCCTCGATGGATTTTGGTACTTTTATTTTGTGAATACGTTCCCCACGTTTAGCCGTAAACCATTCTTGTGACAGAACATTTTCACGCTCAATAGTGATAAGACCAGCACCGTCATAAGGCAAATGCATATATATTTCTATTTCTTCATTGGCATTATATTGCGCTTTGTTTAGTTGCACTCGTAAATCTGCCGTATTTAATTCCCCGAATTGTGACAAACTTTCACCTGCGACAGTATAGGGGATTCGCAAAATAATACGGCCAGTTGTATCTTTTGCGAGGAGTAATTTATCACCACTTTTTTGTGTATTAATATCCCATTTTAAACTTTTTTCCGTGAGCTTTAATTTCTTACTTTCCACAAGAGTGTCTTTGCGCTCTGTGCGGTATACATATTCACCCCGTGGATTTTTCACGAGGCTACGCACATAATCAACATCATAATATTCCATGCTAAAAGCACCAAAGGCATGGGGATTTAGGGAAGAATCAATAGCCATAATATCAAGATGAGCTTTTGTATCTTGTGGAATATAATTCAAATTGGCCGTACTTTTCCAGCCCATGACCGCTTCTAAAGGCGAGGTCACAAGGCGTGCATTAGTCATCACACTGCGTGAACCTGCGGCATTAAATCCACGTATTTTCACTTGCAGTACGGAGCTTTCTTTTTCAAATAATGGGCTTGGAATATGGAAACTTGCAAGTCCTTTTTCATCGGAGTTTATACCGATAAAAGAATAATCTTTTGAGCGATCTAAGCGTGCCGCATCATAGAAATTCCAGTCATCATATTCACTAAAGTTAAACGAACCTTGTTGCGTTTTAACTTCACCCGTGATTAAATGATCCACCGCTGGTGCGCCAAATAAATTCATAAGGCTTGCGTTTACCTTCAGGTTTTTTAGTTCCGAAGGCAGATACCATCCTTTCTTAGGCGGAAGATCAAATTTTGCTTCAAGGCGCAGGGTGTCTGGCTCAAATTCTTCCACTTGAAAGCTGCCACTCAATAAACTTGTGCCATCATCTGCCATGCTAATGGAAATACTGTAAGTCCCTGTTATTGCTTGTGGCGGAATAGAATAGGTCATGTCTCCAAAACCATTGGAATTTAACTTGATTTTTTTACTATCCACTTTTTTTCTATTAGAATCATAAATAGATATGTTTAAAGGGATGCCCGAGAGGGTAGAGGCATCAAAATCTGCTTGCTTAAGAATGAAGCCAAAATGCGCTGTTTCGCCTGGTTTATAGATATCTCGCTGATTAAAAATAAAGCCATATATACCATCTCTAATACCTTTTTTTCCGCCTGTATAGCTTTGTGAAACATCAATTATATCATCGTGTTGAGAATAGGGAATATACGCTAAATCCTTTCTATTCTTTGCCACAATGACCACAGGCTCTTTCTCATAGCCATAGGTTTCTAATGACGGTATATCCACCATGCCACTACGCTTGGTGAAACCTGTATATATAGCGATGCCATTTTTACCAAGTACTTCAATACGCACCCGAGATAACGGCTTACCCGTCTCTAAGGAAACCGCATAAACATGGGAACTTCCATCATCATTTTTTTTGCGAATAAGACCGATATCCGTCAGCATAATGAAACGGCTATCACTGGCTACTTTGCTATGGTTCAAATAGCCATCAATTGAGATAAAAAAGATACTGTCTTGGTTTTCTGCTAAAAAAGGCGCTAAATCCAAAGATGTGAATTGAGCTTTCTCACTGTCTTTGAGCAAAAGTTTTGTATTAAGCTCTGAAACAATGGATAATTCAGAAAGAGAAATATTTCCGCCGTGTCTGCCACGTAATCCAAAAGTAGACACATACATATTAAGATATTCTGGTCTAATTTGATAAATTGTATATTTTATTTCATCAAGATTACGGGCATAAAGAGAAACTTTTTGGTCGCCATTAAGATTTAAAACAGAGCCTGTTTGCATGATTTTCACATCACTGTAAAGCGATACCATTTCCATAAATACTTGCTTAGAAGCCCCTAGAAGATAGTCTTCAGGGCCTTGCAAGTCTTTATCAATATTTAGGTAAAGGTAACGGGAATCTTCAATGGGGGTTTCTACTGCGAAACTTATAAAGCGTGTAGGAGTATCAGGGTCATTAAGTATGGTCAGCTTTAGAGCTTGCGCTTTTCCAAGAAGCTCACTGTTTACCGCTGCAAGATTCCACCATTTAAAGGGGGGCTCATCTTCTAAAGATTCGCTATCAATTTGTTGGCGAGGCATTAAATATACCTGCATTTTCTTTTCCAAATTTTTCGGCAAAACAGGCATGGAAAGCTCAATGTTCAGCGTTTGTTTTGCGGATAAGTCTGGCATATCAACTATTTGCATGCGGATATCGTCTATTTGAAGCATACTCCCTTTTGAGGGGATTTTAATGGTGTTATGCGCTTCAGCACCTGATTTACCACCAAATTCAGGACGATAGCCACTAGCAATATCGACACGAACATTAACCACTTCGGTAGGCAGTTGCAAAATAGGCATACTATAATAGAGAACCTGATTGCTCGCATCCATACTCAGTTCTGCTTCTCCAAGTAGTAAAGAATCGGCATTATTCCCATTTTTCTTGGGATTCTCACCATTGCCTATTTTTTCAAGGGAAAAATGCTTACGTGCGGAATGTAAGGATACAGGGTAATTAAAATGTATGCTCCCTGTTAACAACATGTTTTTATATTGGTCAGGGTCAAATTTAAAAGAACCAGACACCTCGGCCTTTAATTCTTCAGTATCAAACCTAATATCTTTAGTGATTTGTGTGTGTTTAGGTAAAGATTTCTTTCCAATATATACGGTGTAATTTTGCTTTGCTGGCCACGTTTTTGAAGGATAAAATTGCAAGGAATTGGAAGAAGTCCATTTCCATGAGCCTGGGTGAGGCGGTTCTAAACGAATATCTTTTGCGCTGGGTAAAATATCCCCTACGCTACGAGAACAAACCTCATCCCATTCCTGACCATAATTATATGTGCAAACCCCTTTATCAGGATAAAACGTGAGTTCTAATTGCTCCGCCCCAGAAACTGTTGGCGGTAAAGAATAGTTCATCATTGTACTTTCAATCCAATAACGTACCTGATCCGTTGAATTTGCATACCCAAATCCAACGCTTGATGTTATTAACATAAGTATCAAAAATATTTCACTAAGTACACGAAAACAATTTTTTTTATACATATTCTTTCCTTAATTCAGATTTCATTAATATATAAGATATTATTCAAGCTCCTGCATGTCAAGGCACAGCTCAAGAAAGTATAAAAACGTAGGAAGCAATTTATAAATTATGGCTTACTCCGTTACCTATCTTACATGGCCCTTTACTCTTGTTTCAATTTTATTTGGTCAAAATATAGACATATGTATATAGATTAAGATATAGTTCGAAGAAGAAGTTTATAAAAGAAGAGGGAATACGTCTTTATGTCTACAAAAAAACATAGTTCAACTATCAATTCACTGGGTTGGAGTTGGGAAGGGACAATAAATAAAGAAAACCAAGATTCTTTTCTTAACTGGTCTGACCGTTTACTTTGGATGGTTGCGGACGGTGTTGGCAGTAGCCATAACGCTAGTCAAGCAAGTGAAACAATTGCTAATATGCTTATGGAAATACCCGAACCAACTTCTTTTACTGAACATATTAAAAATGTTAAACATTGCCTACAATCAGCGAATATAGAGCTTAGGAATATGAAATTTCCAGACGGAACAAACCCTGCAAGTACCGTTGTTGTCTTAGTCGTGTTTGAGAATATGGCCGCTTGCCTTTGGGCTGGGGACAGTCGGTGTTATATGCTTAGAAATTCAACCCTTTACCTATGCACAAGAGACCACAGTCTTCGGCAAGAAAAAATTGATAAAGGTGAACTGACCATAATTGAAGCACACAGGATGGTTAAAAGTAATATAATAACAAATGCTGTAGGTGTTCAAGACGAGCTGTTTCTTGATGAAGTTCAGTTTCCTCTTTTTCCAGGTGATAAGTTTCTACTATGTTCAGATGGATTATCTAATATAATCCCCCCAAATGTGATTCATGGGCATCTCTCTAAGCCTACCGTCACAAATACGATTGACGATATTAAGGAATCATTGCAGTACCAAGTTGTTCCCGATAATATTACGTGTATTTCTATCTTTTTAACGCAAGCAAACTAAGCTTATTTATATTAGAGCCATTTTATATGAAAGATAATAAAGCATACAACTCAAAAAAAAATAAAGAGTTAAAAGTATACATCAAGCAAAGATTAAGGGCTACTCAATTGCGTATAAAAAAGAAAAAGCAAGTGGCTCAAAATCCATTGCTTGCTCTCATAAAAGCAAACGAAGCTAGCCCGTGCGACGCTATTATTTGCGAGTCTATTACTTGCGAGTCTGGCATAAACAAGGTTAGTGAAAATGCGGCTCATATTTGTGACTCTAGTGTAAACGGGGCTAGTCCTTGTGATTCTATTTGTGAGCCTAGTTCTTGTGAATATCATGTGAACGAGTCTGGTATAAATGAGTCTAGTATAAACGAGTCTAGTACATATGAATTTAGTTCAGAGGAAGTGCCTGTGCAAGATTCTGCGCAAAATTCTCATCAAAATTCAATACAGGCTAACCCTATACAAGCACGCTTTATACTTGATGAACTTTTAGGAACAGGCGGAGTATGTGAAGTATTTAAAGCGCTTGATTTAAGGCGTGTTGAGTGGGGAGATAAAAATCCTTATGTTGCGATAAAGAGGCTCATTCCTCAACTTGTGAATGATCCAAAAGCTCAAGCGTGCCTCATTCAAGAATTTTATACGGTTCGCTCCCTTAATCACCAAGGAATTATACGTTTTTTTGATATTCATAAAGAACCTTGGGGCATGTGCTGTAGTATGGAATTATTACAAGGCACAAATCTTCGAGATTATATTATTGATAACCCTTTAGGCAAAGGAAAAGCTGCCTATAATACTATTCTCAATTTACTCAATGTGGTTGCTTTTATTCATGAAAGAAATATCGCCCACGGGGATATTAAGCCTGCTAATATTTTCCTTGAAGCGAATGACAAGGTTGTTTTATTTGACTTTAATGTTTCGTATGTTGGTGACAAAGATGATGCTAACTGCGCTAAGGCTCAAAGAATTTTTCAATCAAAGAATCCGAACGCACACTGCTCACGTTATTCTAGCCCCGAGCAGTCACGTACGGGCATTGTTTCTATTGATGCGGATATTTTTTCTGTTGCCTGTTGTATTTATCAATTTTTTCAAGGTTCGCATCCTTTTGATACTATGAACGAAGAAAGTCCCGAAACTTCTCTCAATCGTATGAGAAAACCAGACTATATGGCGTATTCTCAGTGGTATGTTTTGAAACTTGCAATGAATAATAATCCAAAGAAAAGACCCAGTGCTAAAACTATGATAAAATGTTTTAAGCAACCTTTTGCGTTTTTCTATGTAGTCATGTTTTTTTGTAAAAATACTTTTAATAATGTGAATAATTTTGCATTAGAAATCCTTGCGAAACTCAAACGATTAAAAAAGGATTAATATGAGCCTACCAAAAGCTTTTGTATGCTTTCTTGGAAAACAAGACTTGAATAGTTCCAATGAAGAGCAAATGTTGCAGAATTGTGGATTTGCTACAGGACATATTGCGTGGAATGATTTATTAGGACAGCCAAATGCATGGACGCAATTATTACAAGTTCTTGATGATCAAGACATTGCGGCTTGGGTAATAGTTGGAAATTATGACGATTTTACACCACAAATTATAAGCCAAGTTTCTATGCTTACCCTTGGCATGACAAGAAAAGATTTACCAAGTATAGCCTTTATCATAAAGGATATGACGAAAGATGAAAGTAATTTGTCATTACCATATATATTGAAACACGCTAAAGTTTTTTATAAGAATCAGCCTTTTGCGCCTAAGATTATGTCGCAAAATTTGATAAAACATAGCTTACCTGAATTTGATTTTAGGTGCAAAGCTCACCTTGGTTCACTTATGGGACAATGGCTTGAAATTGGCCCGAAAGAACAGCCTTGGAACGGGTTTATGTGCGGTGCTATTGGAGGAGAAATTATAGCTTTTGGCGTGGGTGAAAAGGGTTGTATTCCTAAAACGAGTTCCTTGCATTTTCCTCAATCAGGTATCAAAGGCGATTGGGGGCAACATGAGTTTTCTGCTTGTGCGGCACAAAATATCATTGATACGAGTATGTCTTGTTACTTGCGCATTGATAATAACCCGACTGTTATCTTTAAGGTTGAAAATCAAAATATGGAATATACGAGCGAAGAAGAAACTTGCTGGCTTAATTTGGCCACGGAATAAGAAATTTATTCACTGTAGTTGTTGAAATTTATGACTATTTATCTTTGTAACTACAAAGAATTCCACTCATTATTACAAAAGCAAAGCTCCCCATGTATTTGATTACATAGGGAGCTTTGCTTTTATATGCTCTCTCTATAAGAGATAAAGTTATTCATTTTCATCAGGAAGTGTTGCACGCACAATCTCTTTGTTTACTATGTAGTATGGAAAATCTGGCGCGTCTACAATCCAGTTATCAGGTCTCCAACGAATACTTTCTTTTATCGCATTCCAAAATTCTATGGCTTCTTCCTCTGATGCAAAGGAAGGGCGTCTTATGGGAGGTTTAATGGTGCTCACACCATCACGCATGATACCACCTATAGGATTGTGTATATGCATAAGTATAAGAGGTTGTTCAAATTTATCCTCTTTAGATGCGGCATTAAGAGTAAAAGCATAGTGAAGAATGCCATTTTCTGAAAATGTCTCTAGAGATTCTTTGGCTGGATTTCCTGCGATGGTGGTGTTTGGATTTCCCTCTTCCGTATTCATTCTTAAATGATCAAAGAAAATACTAAACTGTATTCCAGGATATTCGGGAAAAGAAACTTCAATGCCAATTTCTTCACGAGTCCAAGGAATATCACTTGGTCCATAGAGCATGCCCCCTTCAAAATACGCCCCACTCACAACGTCATAGGGCAGTGAAGGGTCTGTTGAGGCGATAGAGCTTGCTAACCAATTTACAAACTTAATACCATTTTCAATAAAATCTGGTATATTAACTACTTGCTCTTCGTAATAGTAGACTCGCTGTTCAAGGTTGGAGTCAGCTAAAGGTGTCATACCAACAACGTAGAACTTAAAAAGGTAACTATCAGAATACGCATTAGGATGACAAATTAATATGGAACCAAGGCCATTTGCTCCATAATTTTCATGAAACTCAATAAAGCAATTTTCGTTTGTCTCGTGGGGGCTTTGCTTGGCTATCTCTGCTTCTTTTCGCAGAAGAGCGTTGGCTTCTTCTATGTTCATGCCCTTTTGCCAGACTAAGTCAAATTTCCTAGCAAAACGTAGAGGGTACCAATAAAACTGGGCAGTGGGGGGAAGGTCTATAAGGTAGCGACCTACAGGGTAAGTTGCCCAATATGATGTGTCCATGGAAGCTCCTTTATGGGGTATAGAAAGAAGGGAAGTATAAAGAGTAAAAAATACAGAATAGTTTTTCTAGATAGCTATCATTTTTTTTGGTTGATGTGATTTTTAATTATCTGTTTGTTTTTACTATTCTTTTGTCATGAGTATATTATTGTGTTTTAAAATTTTTATAATACAATTCCATGTAAATCTTCTTGCATCTGTAAAATTAAAGACACCTTGATGCCCCGGAAGCTCTTCATCGTTGTGAGATTTATTGAATATCCAACTTTCTTGATATCTACCAGTCGTTACACAGGCGTTGTAAAATGAAGCAATGGGAACAGTACCATCTCCTATTTGCTTTATGACTTCTAATGTTCCTGGCAAAACCGTAAATTCTCGGTCATCGAATTCTCTATGCTGCCATTTAAGTTGACCTATGGATGGCAAGTTAGCGCTTGCCATCCAAAAGCCATAAGCAAACTTAATATGATTATTTTGAATAGCCATATGGAAATCTTGCACCACATTTATGGAATCATCAAACAGTTTTCTTAGACGGGTGGGGACATCTTCCATTTTAAGTTTCTCTTGATAGTCCCTAACTTCCACCATAAGTTCTATTTGTTTAAAGCTATTTTTCGTGAGCCTAGCTTCCTCCCGTTTTGGCGCTATTGCTATTTTTACTGTTCCTGCGCGCACAAGACCTGCGGGGTCGTAATAATCAATGTTATCATCTGGTAAGAGGGCGCTTGGGCCAGTGCCTTTATATATGTCCTCATATATCGCGTTTGTATTGTCAGCCATGGCTATGGCTTCTTTGGTTACGCTTGGACCTCTCGACCACAGCCAAACGTTAGGATCATGGGAAAAATTTCTATGCGATGTTCTAAAAGATTTTTTCGTATGATATCCTCCTGTACCTGAAATCAAGAGTTCTAGCATGCCTTGGCATTGCAGACCAACAGCACAAAATGATTTTGCTTGAGATGCTCCACCCATAGCAATAGCAATCTCCATACTAGCTCCATTTTTTACGTTTTCGTATACTTCTGGTGAACCCTCAGTAGGCATTGCTCCATGAATGACGCCTAAAATTTTATCACTATGTTTGATATTGAGATGGCGTGCTACTAAGCCCCCCATACTGTGGGTGATAATTAATACTTTGAGAGGTTCTTTACCATCTAATGGAACAGCTAATCTGAGACATTCGCAACTTTTATAATATGCCTGCATTGTATTTGCTATGAAGCTGGCGATATCTTCAGATGATTTACTGTTACTTTGCAACCAATTATATCCTTGTGCCCAAATATCAAACTGGAATTTAGATAGAGATTTAAAGTCGCTTTCCTCTGGCTTTTTATCATTCTCATTAGTAGTTGAACCTCTAGTTAATTTCTCACCACTAAGAGCGTTGTGTATGTGGTAATACCAATTATTATTTATTGCACCATCAGCATCTATAATATTATTTAATTTATGACCTAAATCATTAAGGTATTCTCTATAGGGGGGATATATTGTACCCCAACCCAATTCTTGCTTTGAAACGCTATCGGACTTAACTTCAAAGTCAAATTCCAGCAGTGGTTCGTCGTATACTTTTGTGCTGTATTGATCAAACCTTGTTTGCATTTCATCTATGCTATCCCATCTCACCAGTGATAAATTGCCCTTTGACATTCTTTCTGCTCGGATTTCCGCATCAGTTAAATCTTCGTCCTCCTCGTGATAGTCTGCACGAGAATTAAGCTTACCGTTCGCCTCAATGTCGCTACCAAAACTCCATACAGCTTTTTCTTCATTCTTTCCAGTTCTGCCGTTATATTTGACACTCTTTAAATTTGAACCCATTATGCCTGGTAAAAACAAAACTGGGATTATAGGGCGAGAGTCGACTAAGCACCCCACAGGTCCTTTTTGAGAATCTTGCGCACCAAGCGGATAGGTAATACTATGACACTTGCCCGTTGGTCCTGCGGTTTTGCAAGTGGAGCATTTTTCTAATTTTTCCTTCTTGCTATTTTCATCACTCATTTATTTACCCTCCCCCGTTGGACCTAGCGGCTTGATTTGGATTTTTACAGGATTCTTGGCACTACTTTTTTTAGTGATGTTTCCCTTTGCATCCGTTGTTATTTTTTCTATACCGCCAAACTCATCTATGACTTCACAATCCCAATCAGCTAAAGGCTCGCCCGTATTTCTATCTAATAGAACAAATTTATCTTCAAAAATTGCTTTTGATGTTGGCATTTCTGGTGTTTTTGGTGCTTTTGTTTTTGAGCCTGTCATAACGTGGCTAACAGCTTGAACTTTAAATGGACCATTTGTTCCAAATTCTATGCCTGATTCTGTTATGGATAAATAAGAACCGCCCACGTTTAAGTGAATTTCCGTACCAGCAGTTATATTGATATTTGAGGATATACTTGACATATTGATATCTTTTTCTGCTGTAATTTCAATATTTTCTTCTTGTGCTTGTATTTGTATGTCTTTAGTTGCAGCAAAAATCTTTATACCTAATTTATGGGCAAACATACTTATACGATCCAGTGCTGAAACTAAGAAGCTATGCCCAGTACTTATAGATACATGTTCTGCTGTGGTGAGGGCTGTATTTTTTTCTGAATAGATATGTGTATTACCAGTTGTTGTGGTGACTATTCCTGCGGGGCTTGAAATAAGCAAATGTGGCTTGGATAATTCAGATTGTGATTTTCCAGAAAGAGCAATTTCTTTTTTTTGTTCTTCTAGTTCACTTATTGTTTTATCACCATCTTCTGCGCCCTGTGCAAACTGTTCTTTGGATAAACGAACCATATCTTTATGATAGGCTATTGCTTGTGTTAGCCTTGCTGATAACTCGTCTAAATCTTTATGGTAATTTATTGCATTTTTTCTTGCTTCTGTATTTAAATAAAGTCCCTTTCCTGCACGAACGACGCCCCAATCATCGGTACGCAATTCAAAGCCTTCACCTCTAAAATCACCACGCCCTTGTATATGATTGATTCTAGTCAAATACCCTAAGTTTAATTGTGATAAACCATGATCGCTTGATAATTGGGTTTGAATTTCACCTTCTGTATCATCCATGATGAGCTGATTGCGCCGGTCAGCTTTCACTTCACGGCTTTGAATACCTGAGAGACGGCTTTGGCTTGGCAGTTTCCATGGTGGCATTTGGTCTGCGTTATAGACTCGACCCGTTACAAGTGGACGATCAGGATTGCCTTCTAAAAAGGACACTAAAACTTCTTGTCCTGTCCTTGGAATATGCATGGAGCCATAGTTTTCACCAGCCCATGTTTGAGACACACGCAGCCAACAGCTACTTGATTCATCGCTTTTTCCCAATCTATCCCAGTGAAATTTAACTTTCACTCTGCCATATTTATCTGTAAAGATGTCTTCATTGGCAGGCCCTGTTATGACTGCTGTTTGCAATGCGTCTATTCGTTGTTTTGGGTGTTGTATTTTTGGTATAAAACGTGTGACATTTGGAATAGATACAACTTCACAGTTGTATTCTAAGCCACGCTCAGTTGGGGCTATATGCTCAAGTACTCCTGGTTGCTTACCCATATGCTTGGCACTGACTACCCACCATTTACGATTTATACTGGAGCGAGGGTGATCGTATATGGAATAGACATAACTTGGTACAAAGCGAGGAATTTTTGCTTCCATATGCATCCACTCACGAAAGACTAAGTGACGCAACAATTCAAGGCGAACATAACGGTCACCTTCTGGACGTATAAATTCATATAAATGCGGATATTTATATTCTTCTAAATGAGCGCCGTTTAGTTGGGGCGCAGTTTCATGGTCTAAATTACTATCTTGTGCAGTTAAAGACAGCTTAGGTATGGTGAAATTCCACTCACGAAATTCTGTGGCATGGGTGTTGATTTCATGGTGAAGAGCCACTTCACTAATGGTCGCTGTGTCTGCCACATTACCCGAGCCTTGATGATATTGTAAGTCGGCTTCACCCTCTATGCTTGGGCCGCCTTCTCTATCACAAAAACATAAAGTATGGTTACTGGAAGAATGGTCAAAATAATAATATATCCCTTCTTCTTCACATAATCGACTGAGAAAGTGCAGAGTGCTTTCGCCGTATTGTACGCAGAATTCACGTTCAGGATAAGAATGCGCCAATTTTTGTGAAACACTATCACCTGAAAAACCTTGCTCTTGCAATATATTAAAGATGATGTCTGGCGCTTTCATATTTTGAAAAATACGATGGTCTCTCATTTTTTCTAAAAACCACAAGCGGGGCACTAATAAACATTTATAATGCGTATATGTATGCGTTGTATGTAATTGCTCCATTGTTGCGATTAGGCCGTGGACTAAGCGAGTTTCACCACTTGCGTCCGAAATTTCTAATAGGGCTTTTGTGCCTAAAAGCTGAGTTAAATCTATGTTTGCAGATTCATGTATTAATTCAATACTAAATTCATAGGGGGTGCTTACGGCTTCTTTGCCTGTAAAAGCATAAACGGAAAAACCTTCTGCAATAGATGTAAATCTAAACCATTGCTGATTTGCTTCTAACATTTAAATACTCCTCGTTTGGCAGTAACTTCGTGTTCTGAGCTCTTTGACATTGTTTTGCTCTTTATGTTTATATATTTGCTAGTTGAGCCTGTTTTGTTTCATAAGGTCAATTAGTCTATTCATTCAAAAGCTCATTTCTAAATTCAAAAAAGAACGGATTCATACATTATAAAAATGCCAATAATAATAACATGATGTAAAAATGCCGTTATCTAAATACTAAAGTCTTTTACTTTAAGAATATTGTGAATTAATCCATATGACATATATACATGTTGCTATATAATGAAGTAATACATAAGTCCTATACTTTGGATATTTCCAAGCTGATATTGATATAATCGCACCTAATGCAAACCAGCTTACCCATATTCCACCACTTATAATATAATTTTGTAAAGATTCGTAGTGCCAACCTAGACTTCCCATGCCAATAGGGTAGAGTCTCTCGGGATCGTTAAGAGCTGATGATATGTCATCACACATGACGATAGCACCGCCAATACAAAACACCATCCAAAGGACAAGCAGTATTTTTATAGTGACATTAAATCTTTTATCCATGTTTTAGTCCCTTGCGATTGGTTTATATACGTTAGAGTGCTCATGTTATATTTCTTATGAAGCTGTCGTCATGTGACGTATGCCGTACTAAGCCTTTATTTTCAATATGAATTTACCCATATGAGATATACACATATTGTTATAAAATGAAATAATACATAAAGCCTATATTTTGGATATTTCCAAGCTAATATTGATATAATCCCACCTAACGCACACCATGTTCCAAATATTCCAGCACCTATAATATAAGTTTGTAAAGATTCGTAATGCCAACCTAAATCTCCCTTGCCAAAAGGGTAGTGTTGCTCTGGAGCCTTAAGAGCCGATGGTATCTCAGAATACGCAAGAATAGCACCGATAGTACAAAGCACCATCCAAAGGGCAAGCAGTATTTTTATAGTGACATTGAATCTTTTATTCATGTTTAGTCTCATTGCGATTCATTAGTTTATATAGGTTAGAGTGCTCATGTTATATTTCTCATTAAGCTACCGTCATGTGGCATATGCCACAATAATCCTTTATTTTCAATATCCCTTAGAGTTGACATTACGGATTTCTTTTGAATTTCTGCTGACGGCTTCACACTTGAGCTTCCTGATCTGCATTTATTTGCTTTAGGTGCTTGCACTTTAGGGTGCTTCCATCTTGGCAGGAGTGGCGGTAGATGTCGGCAGTTTTGGTGGTGTTAATGATTTTGTTTTTGCCCCTGTGAGGTTATGTATGGCTGCCTGTACGGTAACTTTGCCACTTGTTCCAAGTTCTATTCCTGATTTTGTGATGGACAGAAATGAGCCACCTACATTTAGAATAATCTCCGTACCAGCACTTATGTTGATATTTGAGGTCACACTTGACATATCAATATTTTTTGCTGCTGTAAGTTCAATATTATTTTTTTGAGCTTGTATTTGTATATCTTTATGTGCAGCAAAAATCTTTATGCCTAGTTTATGGGCAAACAGGCTTATGCGGTTTAGTGATGAAACTAAGAAGCTATGGCCAGTGCTTACAGACATATGTTCTGGTGTTGTAAACGCTGTGCTTTTTTCTGAATATATATGGGTATTGCCGCTTGTGGTGCTTACAATTCCCGCAGGGCTTGAAAGTACGACATGGGGTTTTGAAAATTCAGATTGATTTTTTCCACTTATACTGATTTGCTTTTTTTGTTCTTCTAATCCTTTTATGGCGATGTCACCATCTTCTGCACTTTGTGCTGATTGTTCTTTAGAGAGGCGCACCATATCTTTATGATAATCTATTGATTTTGTTAATCGAAGTGACAACTCATTTAATTCTTTGTGATAGCTTATTGCGTTTTTTCTTAGTTCTGTATTGAGATATAAGCCTTTCGCAGCTCGAACGACTCCCCATGCATCGGTACGTAATTCAAAGCCTTCACCTCTAAAGTCAGCACGTCCTTGTCTATTATTTATTCTCGTCAAATACCCTAAATTCAATTGTGATAAAGCATAATCACTGGATAATTGGGTTTGGATTTGGCCTTCTGTATCATCCATGACGAATTGATTACGAGAATCAGCCTTCACCCCACGACTTTGAATACCTGAAAGACGGCTTTGGCTTGGCAGTGGCCACGGTGGCATTTGGTCTGCATTATAGACTCGCCCTGTTATAAGTGGGCGATCAGGATTGCCTTCTAAAAAGGAAACTAAAACTTCTTGTCCTATCCTTGGAATATGCATTGATCCATAATTTTCACCCGCCCAGGTTTGAGACACACGCAGCCAGCAACTACTTGATTCATCACTTTTTCCCAATCTATCCCAATGGAATTTAACTTTTACTCTGCCATAATTATCAGTAAATATTTCTTCATTGGCAGGGCCTGTTATGACTGCTGTTTGCAAGGCATTTATTTTTTGTTTTGGGTGCTGAATTCTTGGTATAAAGCGGGTGGTATCAGGAATAGATACAATTTCACAATTATATTCTAAACCGCGCTCTGTTGGGGCAATATGCTCAAGTACTCCTGGTTGCTTACCGATATGTTTAGCACTAACTACCCACCATTTACGATTTATACTGGAACGAGGATAATCATGTATAGAATACACATAACTTGGCACAAAGCGAGAAATTTTGGCTTTTACATCTATCCATTCACGAAATACCAAATGACGCAACAATTCAAGGCGAACATAACGATCACCTTCTGGACGCACCAATTCATATAAATGCGGATATTTATATTCTTCTAAATGAGCGCCGTTTAGTTGAGGCGCAAGCTCATGGTCTGGATTATTATCCTGTGCGGTTAAAGATAACTTAGGAATAGTGAAATTCCATTCACGAAATTCTGTGGCATGGGTATTTATTTCATGATGCAGAGTTATATCACTAATGGTCGCTGTGTCTGCCACATTACCCGAGCCTTGATGATATTGTAAGTCGGCTTCGCCTTCTATGCTTGGACCGCCCTCTTTATCGCAAAAACATAAACTATGATTACTGGAAGAATGGTCAAAATAATAATATATTCCCTCTTCTTCACATAATCGGCTGAGAAAGTGCAGGGTAGTTTCGCCGTACTGTACGCAGTATTCACGCTCAAGATAAGAATTTGCCAATTTTTGCGACACACTATCAGCAGAAAAACCTTGCTCTTGCAATACCTTATAGATGATGTCTGGTACTGTCATATTTTGAAAAATACGATGGTCTCGTATTTTCTCTAAAAACCATAAACGAGGCACTAATAAACATTTATAGTGAGTATATCCATGCGTAGTGTGTAATTGTTCCATTGTTGCTATTAAGCCATGAACTAAACGAGTTTCACCACTTGTGTCAGAAATTTCTAATAGGGCTTTTGTGCCTAAAAGTTGCGTCAAATCTACGTTTTCCGATTCATGTATTAATTCGATACTAAATTCATAGGGAGTACTCACTTCTTCCTTGCCTGTAAAAGCATAAACGGAAAAACCATCAGTAATCGATGTAAATCTAAACCATTGCTGATTTGCTTCTAACATCATAATTTCCCTATATATCGCTAACTATTAGGTAAAAGAGTACGGAAAGAATTGCTATTCACTAATAAAGCATTTGCTATAATTTTAACATTTTAATAAAGGTATGTCTATATTAATGTCTATCTTTATATAAAATAGACACTCAAATAAATTCTTAAAAAACTTTCTGTTTTAAACATTTATTGTTCATTTCGAATTTTTGGAGGGAAAGAGGAAAAAGAAGGGGAGGATAGGGAAAAAGAGGTGGTAAAAAAAAGGGGAGGACGCTAAAGGGTTTTTGTTTTTGCGCAATAGAGAGAAGTTATTATTACTTTATAATCTCCTACAAAATGAAGAACCTTATGCATTTTATTGCATAAGGTTCTTCATTTGTAGCAGATTTTATGGGCTTATTATTTCTTTGGTGGGTAATGGGTGTAAACAGGTCCTAAAACGATTTCTCCATCTATTATATAATAAGGTCTTTTAGGTGATGTGCCCCCACGGTCATGGTCTGGTCTCCAACGCACGCTTTCTCGTATTGCGTCCCAAAATGCTAGAGCTTCTTCATCGGATGCAAAGGAGGATTTTTTTGGTAATGGGCGTTGTGTACTTATGCCATCACGCACCACTCCTCCTGTGGGGTTTGACAAATACATGGTGATTTGGGGTATACGTTCTGCATATACGTTCGTTTTTTTGCTTGCTCCGTTGAGTGAAAAAGAATAATAGGTGACATCGTTTTCCTGAAATTTTCTAAGCAGTTCCTGTGCAGGATTGCCGTCTATGGTGGTATGTGCTTGTCTTAGAATATTTCCCACGGGGTCGCCTGCATTGGCAAACATTTGTGAACCGTCTTGATTAAGGTAGTCGAGAAAAAGTTTCAACACAATGCCTGGGTGTTCTGGAAAGCGCACTTCAATGGCAATTTCTTCGTGTGATGGGTAGACAGAAAGGGGGCCATAAAATAGTCCTCCATCAAAAGCCATACCTGCAGCCACGGAGATGGTATCACTGGGGTCTCTTCTATCTACCGCTGTTGCCATTTCATTTATAAAATCTTTTGTGTCATCGACTAGAGTACTGACATCGACTACTTCTTCTTCATAATAAAAGACTCGCTCATTTTCCTTTGTGTTTAAGCGTTCGTCTTTTTGATCCATGTTAATGAAATATGTTTTAAACAGATAGCTATTGGCGAATTGATGAGGGCGACGCATAAGCGCTATACCTGCGCCATTTACTCCATACTCTGTTAGTAAGAGACCGTATTGGCTTTCGTCTGATTGATGGGGGAGTTTTTTTGCTTCTTCTGCTTCTTTTGCCAATATTTCCCTCGCTTCTTCTATGGTCATGTCTTTTTTCCAGACTAAATCGTATTGCCCACGAAAGCGAAGGGGGTACCAATAAATTTCGGCACTTGGGGGCATAAGAATGAGGTGGCGACCCACGGAATAGGTTTTCCAATGGCTGGTATCTAGTTTTGTTTCCATGGAAGCTTTTGGGGCTTGCGAATTATCGTTCATGTTCGATATTTCAGAAGATGTTTTTTGGGTATCAGAGTTCTCAGAAGCACTAGAAAAATCGAGTCCAACAGTGCAAAGAATAGAAATACAAAGACCTAAGATATAAAATATTTTTTTCATGTTCTTCCCCTTTTACGATGTTTCATTCTTTTTATATTAAAGAAAGTATTTAGACAATATCTATTTCAAAAGGGAAAGAGGAAAAAGAGGAGGACACTAAAAAAGAGGTGGTAAAAAAAGGGAGGAGGCTAAAGGGTTTTTGCTTTTGTAGAATAGAGAAAGCTTATTATTGCTCTATAATCTGCTACAAACGAAGAAGATCATGCAGTAAAATGCATAAGGTTTTTCATTTGTAGCAGATTTTATGGGCTTATTATTTCTTTGGTGGGTAATGGGTGTA
>CAMQVJ010000014.1 GCA_947038175.1 uncultured Desulfovibrio sp. | reverse complement strand
GAAGAAGAAGAAGAAGAAGAAGAAGAAGAAGAAGAAGAAGAAGAAGAAGAAGAACCTTGCAAAAAACATATATCATTTTCTATTTGCGTATATCCCATATTTCAGATAAAATACTCACTCATAATTATTAGAAAAATAATTACTCTATCATAACATTCCGATTAACATAAGGATTAAATACCATGCGCGATATATCTATTCTGAAAGATGCTCTCCAAGCTATTCTAAAAGAAAAAGCCCTGGAATGGACAGAAAAAGCAGTCATTGAATTACCAAAAGATCTTAAACACGGAGATCTTGCGACGAATATAGCGATGACTCTTGCTAAAGCTTGCGGAAAAGCTCCACGCGCCATTGCTGAAGAAATTACTCTTGAACTCCAAAAGAATCCTCTTTTTTCAAAAGTAGAAATAGCAGGACCTGGCTTTATCAATGTGACTTTTCATGATTCTTTTTGGCATGAACAAATCCTTCATATTGAAAAAGCATCGGAAAATTTCGGCTCTTCACTGCTGGGAAATAAACGTAAAGTAAACGTTGAATATGTTTCCGCTAACCCTACAGGCCCTTTACATATCGGTCATGGACGTGGTGCGGCGGTGGGTGATAGTATTTCTCGAATTTTGCGTTTTGCAAACTATGACGTGAGCACAGAATACTATATTAACGACGCAGGCAGACAAATGCGTTTACTTGGGCTTTCCACATGGCTCCGTGTGCAAGAGCTTTGTAATATGCCGTTTGAATTTCCAGAAGATTATTATAAGGGTTCTTATATCATTGATATTGCAAAAGAACTTCTTGAAAAAGACCCTGATTTACCTAAAAAAGAAAACGCTGAAGATATTTGCTTTGAATACGCCATGACCGAGATTTTGAATGGTATAAAAAAAGATTTGGACGAGTTTTGTGTTGAGCATCAGGTTTGGTTTTCAGAAGCAAGTCTTGTGGATAATGGAGTAGTAGAAAAAACCCTTGAAACCCTTAAAGAAAAAGGGATTGCTTACGAATCTGATGGTGCGCTTTGGTTTAGAAGCACTGATTTTGGCGACGACAAAGACAGAGTATTACGTAAAAGCGATGGCTTTCTCACCTATTTTGCTTCTGATATTGCCTATCATGCCGATAAAATTGCCCGTGGATTTGATGAAATGGTTGATATTTGGGGTGCAGACCATCATGGTTATATTCCCCGTATGTCTGCTGCCATTGCGAATCTCGGTAAAAATCCTAAGGACGACTTTGCCGTTATCCTCATTCAGCTCGTTAATTTATTGCGAGCTGGAGAACCCGTTGCCATGTCTACTCGTTCTGGTGAATTTATTACTTTGCGTGAAGTTATTGACGAAGTAGGGGTTGACGCTGCTCGTTTCATGTTCCTTTCAAGAAAGAGTGATCAATCTTTAGATTTTGACTTGGAACTAGTGAAACAAAGAAATCTTGAAAACCCTGTTTACTATGTTCAATACGCACACGCTCGTATACAAACACTGCTGAAACGTGCTGAAAATAATGGAAAAACCATTGGAAGTGTAAGCTCTTTAGAAGATATTGCGTGCCTAACAGATGCCTCAGATCTTAATCTTATTCGTTATGCGTTACATTTTGAAGACGCTGTTGAAGACGCTGCAAAATCAAAAGCGGTTCATATTATTAGTTTTTATCTTATGGATCTTGCAGGAAAATTCCATAGTTACTATGCAAACACTCCTGTTCTTGGCGGAGAAGACAATCTGGTACGTGCTCGTCTTGGGCTCTTACGTGCAGTTGCTACTGTTTTCAAGAATGGCTTAAAGCTTTTAGGTGTTCACGCCCCTGACTCTATGTAGTTTTCGATGCTGCCTATTAATCTTTCTTGGAGTAATCACATATGGAACGTAAGACCGCATTAAAACCTAATATTAGAATTGAGCCTAAAGTTAAAGTGGATAAAGTAAAGTTTAACAACTTTTTTAATAAAAAGAAGAAAACAGAAGAAATTCCAGAAACTTCGTCCGCTTTCAGCAAGGCTGACGAAATGGAAGCTGGTTTTATAAAAACAAAACCAAGCCCTTTTACTAAAAGCACTGAAAATACAGAAACAGCTTCACCAATCAATACACAGAGTAATGAATCAACTCTTAACAATACACAAAATACAAGCGATGATACGACGCACGAAGCAGAACCAAACAAAGAGAATAATACGACAACCACTAAGACTGGTTTACAAATAACCCTCAGTCCCTCCACTTGTATCACTGCACTTGTAACTTTGCTTGTTACCATGTCGTTTATTTTTCTTTTCGGTTTGATTATTGGTAAAGGCATGGCGCCTACGGTGGCCAAGATAAAGCCTGAAAAACTATTACCTCAAGTACAAGTAAGCAAAGAGAAAACAGAAATTCTTCCAAAAGAAGACCTTCAGTTTCTGACTAACTTAAAAACAAATTCTGTTGCGACGGCTACTGATGAAGAAAAGACAGATGGCACTCTTTCCAAGGAAAATAAGAAAGATAGCGCATCAAGCAAGGATAAGAACAAAAAAGCAGACGACACCCAAGTAGAAAAAGACAATCAAAACGCAGAAAAAATTATTCCTTCCACAAGGATATATGATTTTAATATACGAACCGCTGCTTTTAGAAAAGACGAGCAAGCAGACACGCTTCGTAAAAGACTGGAAGGGGCAGGTTTTAGAACTCTGCTCGTTACTGAAAAGGACGCTAAAGGCAATTGGTACTTTGTCCATGTTCTTTTACGTGGGACAGAACTAAGACTACAAGAAGCGCGTGAAAGTTTCAAACGCTTTGCCATTCGAGACAGTATTATAAAAGAGCAAACAGAAGTTAAATAACTGTTTTCTTATGAGTATTTATTTAAAAGAAAAATACCGCTGTTTGTATTAAATAATCCTATTAATATATTTATGCAGTTAACTCAAACGTAAAAACACTTGAGTCCCCTTTTTAACTATTTATACTATCATACGTTTTGCAAATACATCTAGTAAACGCTTGACTTTTCAATAATATAGAGGTTTTACAGTAATGAAAAACAAGGTATTCCTCTTGACGGAAAATGAAGAAAATCTTTTTAAATACCCAAAAGATGATCTTCTTTTTTTGTTTTCTGAGTCAAATTACTCTAAAGAAGCAACTGTCTATCAGAGTGAAACACATCAAAAATTTCTTTTCCCTAAATCTCTCAGTCTGGCGAATCATTCCGTGCCTGCACCTTTGTTCATAACAGATAGCGCAAGTTCTTCCCTTGATGTTGCTTCATATTTGATAAAACAAAATCTTTTCTCCCCTTTTTCTTCTGTGCTTTGTCGTAATCAAACAGCAGGCAGAGGGCAATTGCGTCGCCATTGGCACTCGCAAGAAGGGAACATTTACGCTGCCCTTTGCTTGCCTAATATCCCGCCTTTTTCTACTGATGCAGCAGCCCCTGCCCTTGGTGGTATAATAGCGCAGGCTTTGAATGAAATGGGTTACGAAGTTTTTTTAAAATGGCCAAATGACATTCTTCAAAGAAAAGAAGGCCAAGGCTGGTGCAAAGTTGCGGGCATACTCCTTGAAGAACGAAATAATGTTCTCATCGCAGGTATTGGAATCAATACTTACTGCGCACCAGACAAAGAAGATTTACGAAAAGATTCTTTTATAAACGCTGGAATATTACAAGCCATGCCTACCCCAGACACGAGCAATCTAAATTATTGTAATAATTTACTTTTCAATAAAAAGATAAATCTCTTTAAAAAGATTTCACAAAACCAGAATAAAGAGATAGAAAATACATCAAACAAAAACATTGAAAAAATTATAAATTATAATATGTTACAGGATAATAATTTTATTATTTGGCATTTATGGCTAACTCTTGTAGAACGGATATTTTTATGGTATACAAATCAAGTCTCAAAGACGAATATTACACCTTGGCAAATGACAACACAAAAGTATCTTGCTTTTATGGGGGAAACGGTGAAAGTTCACCGCCCTATTATAAAAGAAAGTTTTTGCCAAAGGGAAAAAGAGCTTGATTATATACAAGGTAGAGTAAGTGGCATAAATTCTCAGGGAGAGCTTTTGCTACAAACAACTATTGGTTTTGTAACTATTCTTGGGGGTACATTCTCTCAAGAAGATAATGAGTAAGGCGGTAAAAATGTCTCCGATAAGTATGGAAGAATTGTTAGTTCAACTACGTGATAAACCTATCCTTGTTGCCAATCGAGGAATATCTGGTCGACGCATTTGTCGTTCCATTCGTGAGCGTTTTCAAGCCACAGCAATTCTTACTGTTACAGATGTAGACAAAACGTCACCAGCAGCATCTTCTGCGCAAGAGCTTATGTTACTTGGTTCTGACCCAACCGCATATTTAGATATTGATCTTATTATTAGCAAAGCGAAAAAACGTGGAGTTGTTGCTATTCACCCAGGTTGGGGCTTTGCTTCTGAAGATGATACTTTCCCACGCAAATGTGAGGAAGCGGGTATTATCTTTATTGGCGCACAATCTGATGCTATGAAACTGCTTGGCAATAAAGTGCAAGCCCGTAATATCGCAAAAGAACTTAATATCCCTGTTGTGCCAGGCTCTGAAGGTGCTGTTGGCATTGAAGAAGCCAAGCAAACTATCAGAGAAATTGGCATGCCAGCTATGCTTAAAGCTGAAGGCGGCGGCGGTGGACGTGGTATTTTCGTTATTCGTGATGAAGCAACCCTTGAAGATGCATTTGTTAAAGCATCTACCATGGCGGAAGCCTCTTTTGGTAACCCTCGCCTTTTTGTTGAAAAATATTTAGAAAATGTTCGACATATTGAAATTCAAGTCATAGCAGATAAATATGGCAATACTTTTGCTTGCGATGAACGTGATTGCTCCGTTCAACGTAATCACCAAAAGCTTATTGAAATCACACCATCCCCTTGGATTGGTATGACTGAAGAGCTAAGAACGCAATTGAAGGACTATTCTTGTCGCCTTGCAGAAGCTGTGAATTATCACTCTCTTTGCACTGTTGAATTTTTAGTTACTGAAGAAGGCGTTCCTTATCTTATTGAAGTCAATACAAGACTGCAAGTAGAGCATGGTATCACAGAATGCCGCTATGGTCTTGACCTTGTTGAAACACAAATTGCCTTGGCTTTTGGTGTTCCTCTGTCCTTGAATAGTGAGACCACAAAAGGTCACCTTTCTGCTATGCAAGTTCGCATCAACTGTGAAGACCCTCAAAAAGGCTTTGCCCCAAATGCTGCTCGTATAACAAGATATGTTTCTCCTGGTGGTCCTGGTATCCGTATCGACTCAAACCTTTCTGCTGGTTATGATTTCCCTTCAAACTATGACTCTGCGGGCTCTTTGCTCATATCTTATGGTCGTGGTTGGGGTAAAGTACGCAGCGTTATGGGTCGTGCGCTTGATGAATATACCATCACGGGTGTAAAGACGACTATACCTTTTTTCCGTCATATTTTAAAAAATGATCAGTTTTGTAATGCGGATTTTAACACAACATTTATTGAAAAAAATCCACAACTCATGCATTACCAAGATCTTGCTCCTGAAGCAGAACGCCTCTGTCATCTTTTAGCAGAAATATCCGCAAAGGGCTATAACCCATATGTACAGCTAGGAAAGTATCGTTCTATTGATACTCCTCGCATGCCTACATTTGAACCCGTTCTGCCTAAAATCCCAAAGAGCATACGCCATGAAGCGAATGTTTACCCTTCTGGTGACCGAGACGCAGTATTAGATTATGTTCGTGATTCCAATAAAATTCACTTTACCGATACCACAACTCGAGATTTAACGCAGTCAAACAGCGGTAACCGCTTTCGCTTGTCAGAAGATAAGCTTCTTGCTCCTTACCTTGATAATTGCCAATTTTTCTCCCTTGAGAATGGTGGTGGTGCGCATTTCCACGTTGCGATGATGGCGAATATGACCTACCCATTCACGGAAGCAAAGACATGGAATAGTCTTGCACCAAAAACAATGAAGCAAATACTCGTGCGTTCAACCAATGTCCTTGGTTATTCTCCACAACCTCGCAATCTTATGCAACTTACTTGCGAAATGATTTGTGATGATTATCATGTTATTCGTTGTTTTGACTTCCTTAATGACATGCGTAATATGCGCCCATTAGCAGAAGTTATCCTCAATAGAAAAGAAGTTATTTTCGAGCCTGCTTTATCGTTGTCTATTTCTAAAGGTTTTGATATTGACCATTATATTGATGTGGCGAAACAAACCTTGCAAATGGTTTCTTCTATTCTTGGATGCGATGAGAAAAAAGCAGCGTCTTCCATTATTTTAGGCTTAAAAGATATGGCTGGCATTTGCCCTCCTCGCTTCATGAGAGATCTTGTAAGCGCTCTTCGTAAGAAATGGCCTAATCTTGTTTTGCATTGTCATCGCCATTATACAGACGGACTTTTTGTTCCTTCTGTATGTGAAGCGGCGAAAGCGGGTGCTCATATCCTTGATGTTGGTCTTGGAGCTGCTGTGCGTAGTTATGGTCAAGGCGATGTGCTTTCAACGGCAGCATTCCTTGAAGGCGAAATGGGACTTGAAACGGTTATCAATAAAGATATGATTCGTGAAGCAAACTTTGTTATCAAACAAATAATGCCGTATTACGATCGCTATTGTGCACCGTATTTCCAAGGAATTGACCATGACGTTGTTCATCATTGCATGCCTGGTGGCGCAACATCTTCCTCTCAGGAAGGAGCAATGAAACAAGGTTATATTCACCTTTTGCCGTATATGCTCCGTTTTCTTGCAGGCACACGTCAAGTTGTGCGTTATCATGATGTTACTCCTGGTTCACAAATAACCTGGAATACTGCTTTTCTTGCTGTAACAGGCGCATGGAAACGTGGAGAAATGAAAGCTGTAACTAAGCTTTTGAAAATCCTTGATGACGTGACAAATACACCTGAAAAGAAACACGATGCTCAGTTACAAAAAGACAGATTATCCCTTTATCAAGATTGTAATGACGCGTTTAGAAATCTCTTGCTTGGTAAATTTGGTAAACTTCCTCTCGGCTTCCCTGCTGATTGGGTTTACGAAAGTGCCTTTGGCAAAAAGTGGGAAAGTGCTATTGCGGAAAGAACAGATTGTTCCCCGCTTGATAACCTAAGCCCTGCTGATGTTGTTGCAGAAGAATATAAATGTGTTGATATTATCAAACGTGAACCAACTGATGAAGAATTTATCATGTACTTAAATCACCCTGGTGATGCGATTAAGACCATGCAATTCCAAGACAAATTTGGTGACCCTAATATGCTTCCCCTTGATGTTTGGTTTGAAGGCCTTGAACCAGGAAGAGAATTGCACTTCACTGATGAAGGTGGAAAGCCACACCAAGTCACTATTTATAGCATTAGCGCCCCTAATGAACGTGGCATAGTAGAAGTTCGTTACGGGTTTGATTCACAAGCAATGACCCATGAAATTAAAGTGGCTAACCCAAGAGGTATAAGCGCCACAGACATTTCCATAGCGGATCCTGAGAACGAAAATGAAATTGGTGCGCCTTCTAGTGGTGATCTTTGGGTTACTTATGTAAAAGTTGGCGATATTGTCAAACAAGGTCAAGAGCTCTTTAATATTTCTATCATGAAACAAGAAAAAGCCGTTCTTGCACCAAGAGACAGTATAATTACTCACATTTTCAAACTGGCTGACTATAAAAACACAAGAAAAATGATACCCGTACACGAAGGTGAACTCATCATGGCAATTGATGATATCCCTCTTATTTGTCCAAATAAGAAATGTGCGAAGCCTCTTTCTGTCAACAATGCGAGTTTTTGCCCTTATTGTGGAACAAAAATCACCGAATTGTTGTAGGGTGTATCTAATTTGCTTTTTTTTGGGGGAGTTGAACTCCCCCAACCCCCCACATTGAGTGTTTCTTGTAACAAGGTGTGAGGAAATAAAGAGCAACGTGAGAGATAAAACCTCTCAACTTGGAATGAATTGTTATAGAGTCGTTTATAAAATAAAAACTTTCACTATTGAATATTTTCTACAATAACCATTAATGTTGCGAGATGAGATACCTATTTATTCTCGGAGGAAAAAATGACCAAGAAGACCACAACAGCTTCAGATATAGAAGCACTAAAAGAAAAATTGATTCTTACCGGTGCAGATATTATGGCCATTGGTGAGAGTGCAGAAATTATTGTTGGTGGTAAGAACTATAATACAGCGAAAATCCACGAAATTGAAGGTGTTCGCAGTCCTCAGTTTAGAGCTATCTCTTCTATTAACTTCCACAAAGTTCTTGATGATACCTTTGTTAATGCTTCTCTTGTCCGCTCGCTTGTAGAAAAAGAGTACGCACGTATTGACTGGAATGATTCTGAAATCAATCGTGACCCTGAGTTTTTACAAAAACTTGTGCGTAATCTTGGTAAAGAAGTAAGAACAGCAAGCGCACAAGAACCTGCGGCTACCTGCATTAAATTACGTACGTTTGTTAATAATGTTGTTGATGGTTTTGCAACTTCACAAGAAGTTATTGACCAACTTCGCAAGCGTTCTGTGCTTGTTCAAGCAGCTATTTTATCTGTTGAAATACCAAAAGAAGTTGATGGTTCAGTGCGTGAAGCTTACCGCGCTATATGTAAAGAAGCAGGAGCTGAAGATGTTCCTGTTGCTGTGCGTTCTTCTGCTGCTGGCGAAGATTCTCGCAAAAAAGCTTTCGCAGGTCTGCAAGATACCTATCTTAATATTGTGACTGAAGACCGTGTTGTTACGGCATACCATTGGGACTGCGCATCTGCGTATAACCTTCGCTCCATGACCTATCGTCGTGAGGCCATTCGTGACGGCATCACACAAGCAGAAGCAACAGGAAATGAAGAATTAGCAGCACAAGCAAAATTAGAATGGGCAATTGAGCACACCTCATTATCTGTTTGTATTATGCGTATGATTAACCCAATTGTTTCTGGTACAGCATTTGCGGCAGATACCGCATCAGGTTGTAGGGGAACAAATCGTAACGATCTTGTCAGTATTGATGCGAGTTACGGGCTTGGTGAAGCTGTTGTTGGCGGTATGGTTACTCCCGATAAATATTATGTTTTCCAACGTGATGACGGCGGAGAAGTTGTTGTACGTCACCTTGGTAGCAAAACCAAAAAAATTATTTATGATGTAAAGGGTGGCACAAAAGAAGTTAGTGTGAGCCCTAGTGAAGTTAATAAATGGGCGCTTTCCATCTCTCAATCAGAAAGCATTGCTAAAGCCGTGCGTGTCATTAGTAAAGCTTACGATGATATGATTATGGATACAGAATTTTGTTTTGATGAAAAAGAAGAATTGTGGTTTGTGCAAGCTCGTCCTGAAACTCGTTGGAATGATGAACTTGAACTTCACCCAAATACTATATTCATGCGTCGCCTTGAAGTAGACGAAAAAGCAGCAGCTAAAGCGGAAATTATTCTTGAAGGTAATGGAGCATCTCGAGGTGCAGGACAAGGTACTGTTAAATTCCTTCGCTCCGCTCTTGAACTCAATAAAATCAATAAGGGTGACATTCTCGCAGCTGAACGTACTGACCCTGACATGGTTCCTGGTATGCGTGTAGCTTCTGCTATTTTGGCAGACGTTGGCGGTGACACAAGTCACGCAGCTATCACATCAAGAGAACTTGGTCTTGCTGCTATTATTGGTATTCAGCGTGCGGAAACATTGCGTGCTCTTAACGGTCAGGAAGTGACAGTTGATGGTACACGTGGACGTGTTTATAGAGGTCTTCTCCCCTTGCGTGACGTTGGCGGTGAGATGAATCTTGATGACTTACCAACTACAAAAACACGTATTGGTTTAGTCCTTGCTGACGTAACTCAAGCCCTCTTTTTGTCCCGTTTACGCAACGTAGATGATTTTGAAGTTGGCCTTTTACGTGCAGAATTTATGCTTGGAAATGTGGGCGTACACCCACAAGCTCTTGAAGCTTTTGATAATGGAACATTAGAAGATAAGGTTTCCGCTGCTCTTAGCAGTAAAGAAAATGCTCTTACTCAAATTGTTCAAGAACAATTGACAGCAGGTCTTATCAATCTTGATCTTAAACTTCGTGACCACGTCGGACACATCACAGGTTTAGGAAATGATATTGATGAACTTGCAGAGAAAGACCTTAAAGGCACAGAAGAAATTCTAGCACAACAACGTAAACTGCGTGAACTTGAGTATAAACTTGATCAATACATGGAATACGCTGTGCGCTATCAAAATTCTTTGCGTACTTCCACAAGTATTCAAGAACATATCCGTATTATTTTTGGTTATGAAGAAGAACTAAGCATCTTCAATGGTGCACCAGAAGAGCTCCTCGCTGAGCAACTACGCATAGACACATTAGTCCAAGCTCAGTATGCAAAAGCAAAAGAAAATGCCAGTATTCTTGCTGCGATGAAACTTATCACAGAGTTACGCCGTGAAGTTGGACTCAAATGTGGCATGAGCAAAGAAATGGAAGAGCTTCAAGACGTTCAAAAACAAATTGCTGAAATCATTAATGCTAGAGGTTATAGAAACGGTAAAGAACATTATATTCAAACCCTGGCACAAAGTCTCGCCCTCTTTGCAATGGCATTTTATGGTAAACCAATTGTTTATCGTACAACTGACTTTAAATCGAATGAATATCGCAACTTACTGGGTGGTAACCTTTTTGAACAATTTGAAGATAACCCAATGCTTGGCTATCGTGGTGTTTCACGTAAGATTCATGACTGGGAATTAGAAGCCTTTAAGCTCGCTCGTGGTGTATACGGCGGAAACAATCTTCAAATTATGTTGCCTTTTGTGCGTACTCTTGAAGAAGCCCGTGCAATGCGTAGCTACCTTGAAACAGTGCATAAACTCAAAAGCGGTACAGATGGACTGAAAGTTATTCAAATGTCCGAAGTTCCATCAAATGCTATTTTAGCTCGTCAGTTTATCCAAGAATTTGACGGATTTTCCATAGGTTCAAACGATATGACGCAAATGGTTCTTGCCACTGACCGTGACAACGCAAGCCTTGCTCATATCTATGACGAAGAAGATCCTGCTGTTATTTGGGCATTATTAACCACCATCTTTACTGGACAAAAATTTGGTAAAAAAGTTGGTTTTTGTGGGCAAGGCGTATCCAATAGCTTAATACTACGTGGCCTTGTTGCCATTGCTGGTATTGTTTCTGCATCTGTTGTGCCTGATACATATTATCAAACAAAGCTTGATGTTGCTGCTGTTGAAGCAGAAAACATTCCAACTTCTGAGCTTGGAACATGGCTTTCAAAGCAACATTACAATAAACTATGTGAACTTATGAAGGCTCATAGCTATGAACATATTATTAAGAAATATGTGAATGGCAAAGAACTCCATGACTGGTATAATGGCGAAATGACACGACTACTTGAAAACTTGCGTAAATCTTTGGCAACACCAAAAGAAAACGAATGTAGACACGAAGTCGATACCTTTAGGTCAACTTTCCATAAGCCAACTATTTATGCAGCATGGGTTTGGGAAGAGACAGTTATTGACGCTTTACACCAAGCAGGTTTTAGTTCTTTTGAAGAACAAGCTCTTGCCATGGAAGCACAACGCAATATGAAATGGATTTAGTTTTTTGAAATAAACGCAAAAAGGACAGTGTATCAATTGATATCACTGTCCTTTTTTTATAGAAAACCGAAAAACAACACACGTATTTTTTACTTAAAACAAAAAACCCGAATAAGTATTATTATTTACTCATTGGGTTTATATCTTACGTCATTTAAATTAACTTTTTTGGGGGAGTTGAACTCCCCATCTGAGCTCTCTATTTACATATTTACTCGTGCCTCGTAAACGTAAACGACGGTGTCGCCCTTGGGGTAGGCAAACCCCCACATTTAGTATTTTATAAACAAAGTTTAAAAAATACTAAAACATGAGACTGCCAGTTACCCTACTAGCGGAGTAGCCATTTGTGTTTACAAGTATAGCTATAGCAAAGCAAGGGTATAAGTTCTTTGATAGAAGTTGTTTCCTTTAGCTTAGGGAAATATATAAACCTGTCATATTTTAATTTTATGAATTTTCTTCCATGTACTTTTCTGCTGCTGCAAGATCTGGAATATGTACTGTTTGATAATTGTCGGTGGCTTCTGTCGTTGTGAGGATTTGTCTCATCATACGGGTAAGCACACCTTGTGGCCCAAATTCAAACCATTTACGTATGCCACTATTCCACTGATTACAAATAGTATCAATCCAATAAACAGATGATGTCATTTGTTTTCTAACGGCAGCGTGTAGCCTTGTAGCGTCTTCAAGCGCTTCACCACTTATGTTACAATAGACAGGGAACGCTGCATTTCTCCATTCCATTTTATCAAGGAATTTTGCAAATTCAGCGGAGGCTTCAGCCATAAGCGGTGTATGAAACGCACCACTCACAGCAAGAGGAATACATTTCCCTCCAACGCCTTGTGCTCTGTCCACGAGATTTTCAAGAGCTTCTTTATGCCCACTTACCGCAAATTGCCCTGGCGTATTACGGTTTGCTAAGCGCACAAGTTTACCAGTTGCGTCAGAAGCTTCTTTGCAAAGAGTTTCAACTTGTTCCACATTAAGCCGTAAAATAGCATACATTGAGCCAATCCGGTCAGGATCTGCTTCCGACATAAGTCGTCCACGTAAAGAAACAGCTTCTAATACTTTGTCAATATCCAACACTTTTGCTGCACCTAAAGCACTAAACTCACCAAGGCTATGCCCTGCGGCTGCACAAGGTATCACGCTTGGTGAAACATACATCCACAGCGCAAGATTAACAACCGTGATAGCTGGTTGAAGATTTTTTGTGTGCGCCATGAGGGCATCATCATTGCTTTCCCAGAAAATTTCTCTAAGAGGTGCGTCGCTATATTTTTCTGCTTTTTTCCATAGCTCCATTACATCTTTAGATTTTTCTGCTAGATGTTTACCCATGCCGTTTTTCTGGGAACCTTGTCCTGGGAAAAGTATTGCAGTTTTACTCATAGTTATCCCTTTAGTCGAATAATATTTGAATTTTATATGATGTTTTTCTAAACTAATAATTTTACTTTTTTGAAAAGAAGAAGAATGAGTTTATAAAACCCTTATTATTTATGCATAATCAACAGAGCTAAAGCTCATAAGCTTATCCCAATTGTGATGGGATTCAATATAACGGAATGTGCCTGTTTTTGCACGAATAGCAAGAGAATGCGTGACCGCACCACCACCGACATATTCCACACCACCCAAGAAATTCCCGCCAGAAATACCTGTGGCAGCAAAAAAAGCTTCGTCTGATTTGATCATGCTTTCCACGCTTAGTATTTCACGCATATCAACACCAGCTTGTTCAATAGCTTCTTTTTCTACATAAGATTGCGGATCAAGGCGACCAAGAATTTGTCCACCGACACCCTTAATAGCACACGCAGCAATAACACCTTCAGGTGTTCCGCCAGTGCCAATCATGATATCCACTCCCCCTCTAGGGTCAGCAACCATGAGCGCACCTGCAACATCACCATCTGTGTGTAATTGTATCCGAGCACCAGCAGCACGAATTTCAGCAACAAGTTTTTCATGGCGAGGTTTTTCAAGAACAAAAACCACAAGGTCATTAATATCTTTGCCGATTGCTTTTGCCACGTTTCTGAGATTGTCTATTACTGGCGCATCAAGGTCAACCACGTTACGAGCTTCTGGTCCAACAACAATCTTTTGCATATAATAACTTGGGCCAGGATTATACATTGTTCCAGCAGGACAAACCCCAACAACAGAAATAGCGTTTGGACGTCCCTTTGCAAGAAGGTTTGTGCCTTCAACAGGGTCAACCGCAACATCTAGTTTTGGTCCTTTACCTGAGCCAATTTGTTCACCAGTATAAAGCATAGGGGCGTTATCTTTTTCGCCCTCACCAATAATAACTGTACCCATAATTTCTAATGAATTGAAAGATAAACGCATAGCATCAACCGCAGCGCCGTCTCCGCCTTCTTTATCTCCAAGTCCAAGCCAACGAGCAGCGGATAGGGCTGCAGATTCTGTAACACGAACAAGATCAAACGCTAAATTCTTTTCAGGAGCTTGCATGATAATACCTTTAAAAACCTTTATAAATATTTAAGTGACATATTAATTCTTCACAATTTTAATAACATTTTAAGAGAACTTCTTCAAGTAAAGTAAACAGGAAATTATAAAATAAAACTATAAAAAGAAATCAGGGTCCGTCGGTTTAATATCCCACTGTATAGTTCCATAATCTTTTTTTTGTTTTCTAATCAGTACATAAAGCGCACCAGAACCACCATCTTCAATTTTAGCAGAGCAAAATGCTAAAATCACTCGTCTAAAGGGATCTTGTGTAAACCATTCTTGTGCTTTCGTTCGTAAAACAGGTGTACCATTAATGGAATTATTACCTTTCCCTGTCACAACCAAGAGGGTTCGCAAACCTCTATGATAGGCATTTCTAAAAAAAGCAATAAGGTTATCATAGGCTTGTTCACTATGAAGGCCATGCAAATCAATATGTGCTTCAGGGTGATTTTGACGAGCTTGCAATTTACCCACAGTCATAAGATCAAGCCCAAGCACATGAGCTTCAATGTAATCATCATTGGCATGCATCGCAAACTCAAGTTTTTCATCCATAAAACCTTGCAATGGACTGACAATAGGCGCAAGAGCAGGAGGCGTACTTATCGGCTCTGGAATAATATCACGCCCTTTGCCGTGTAATGTTTTTACATCAGACACAGCAGAGAAAAAAAGATTTAATTCATCAACATGGCTATTTTCATTATTATTTGCATTCTGATTCAAATCAGCCACTTCTTGTTTATGATTTGTCTTAAAATCAGCGACATACGCAGGCATTTTTTCAGCCATACTCGCATCATACTGTGATTTTTGAGAAGAAGGGGATTGAGCAAATACAGCAGGAACATCAAAAGGAGTTTCTACATTCATATCGCCTTTAATCGTGAGGGCTTTCTCAATTTTTCGTTCCGTCACAAAATTAAGTTCTTTAGGTAAATTCTGTGTCGTTTTGAGCTCAGTTTCTTTTATCCTTTGTGTACTATTAAACCCTATCGTGTTTGCTGCTCCAGAAAAAGCTTGTGAAAATTCTTCCTCATCGGAGAGTGGGCTCTTTTTTAGCTCTTGATTCTGAACGACACAATTCTGTTTTGTTTTTATACTTTTATGTTTTTTCCCTTCTTTTGGAGCATGGGATAATTTTTGCACATTGCTCATATTAGCAAAAAACAAACTATCTTCGTTATCGGCAGAAGCAACAAGCACAGAAGCTTTTACAGAAGAAAGAGCATTTTTTTTCTGTGGATTAATAATTTTTTTATATTTTTCTTGATTAAACTTTTCACTGGATAATTTTTCATCCGTATTGTTCTTATTGGGAAATTTGCTCAGTGTTAATTGCGCAAATGGATTATTTGTCTCGTTTTGTTCATCTTTTCCCATAATACCCTCTCATTTTCCTTGTTTAACGCAATATTCTCATAAATTCTAAAAATTGTATAGCCTTATAAAAGGTCAAACTTTGGAAATAATACGTCATTCTAATTTAGTAATTTTTTCGAGAGTGGGAACTTTTGAAAAAGTTCTCCCCTCTCGAGCTCTCCCCCACAAAACTTTTCATATCAATAGGTTAAAAACCTGAATTGTTGAAATGTCTTTAAAGAAAAAGGGGGGAGTTTCCTATCCAAGGGGTGACATCGTCATTTTCGTTAGTTCTTCAGAAATTCACGTAAATAGAGTGCAAAAACATGGTTTTTCCCCTCAAATTGGAATGACGTGAGTTGGAAATATGTAATACTCATATTAAACTTGTATTTTGGAAAATATTAATTCATAATAGAAGGTAAGGGTTATTCTAATCATTTAGAATAATAAGCGTTGATAATAGCGGAGAAAACATGGAAAATAAAACACGATGTGCATGGCTTGATGCCTCTGAACTATACATAAAATACCATGATGAAGAATGGGGTAAACCTATCCATGATGATAATAAACTCTTTGAAATGCTACTCTTAGAATCTTTTCAAGCTGGACTAATGTGGGTAACTATATTGAAAAAGAGAGAAGATTTTAGAACTGCATTTGATAAATTTAATCCTCATAAAGTTGCAATGTATGATGATAAAAAAATAGAAGAGCTGGTAGTGAATGAAAAAATAATTCGGCACAGAGGAAAAATTCTTGCCGCAATCAATAATGCAAAACTATTTTTAGAAATACAAAAGAACCACGGTAGCTTTGATACATTCCTATGGAAATACGTTGATAACACACCAATTATGGGACACTACGCTACCCTAGCTGAACTACCAGCAACGACAGAGATTTCTGATAAACTAAGCAAAGACCTAAAGAAAATAGGATTTAAATTCTTAGGTTCGACCACAGTTTATGCTTTTATGCAAGCGACTGGAATGGTGAATGACCACATGACAAATTGTTATTTATATAGTGGAAATAACTAAAAATAAAAAACTAAACCCAAACTCCAGGAATTTTCGTTTCACAATTTGGACAAGTCCCTTCAAAGCCGTCCTGAATTTTTGTATGATAGCCATTTCTTGTTACAAGAATATGTCGGCAATGTGGACATTGTGTTTCATTTTTATTTTGAATATTACCTACATACACATACTCTAAGCCAGCCGTTTTTCCTATTTCATAGGCTTCTTGGAGGGATTCTTTGCTTGTGGGTGGTAGATGCATCATATTTCTACTAGGATAAAATGCGCTCACATGCCATGGCACATGCGTGCCCACTTCGTTCGCAATAAAATGAGCTAATTGCTTCAGTTCGTTTTTATTATCATTGATACTTGGAATCAGCAGTGTGGTGATTTCAAGCCACGTATTACTTTTTGCGATTTCTTTTATATTTTGTAATACGGGCTTCAAATTTGCACCGCAATATTTTTGATACGTCTTATTGTCAAAGCTTTTTAAATCAATATTTGCGGCGTCAATAAAGGGAAGAAGCGTCTTTAACGTCTGCGGACTTTGATAACCGTTGCTCACTATGACAGATTTGATATCTTTTTCTTTTGCTTCTACTGCGCATTCAAGCATAAGGTCAAAAAATATAGTAGGTTCATTATAAGTGAATGCTATACTTTTGCAATGATTTTGAATACTTGTATTTATGATTGTGTTAGCATCAACCACGCTACCTTGTTTGGCTTCCTCTTGATTTTGAGGGTGAGCAGTGGAGGAATTTTGGCACCATGCGCAGTCAAAATTACAGCCCATACTCCCAACAGAAAAAATAGGGGTGTTTGGTAAAAAATGATAGAGAGGTTTTTTCTCGATAGGGTCCACATTATACGACACTATTTTATTCTCTATCAAGCTGACAAGGAAGCCATCTTCATTTTTACGAACACCACATTTCCCAAGGCTATTACCCACGGCGCTAAGCTCACAAAACTGCGAACAAAGCGTACATTGAATATCTTTACCCTTTGTTTTTTTCCATGATTTTTCTAACATAATATCCTTCTATGGGTATCACGTGTCATTATTTCAAAGCCTTAAACAGGTCTGTTTATGAGGCAAGTTCTTTTATCAGTAATCGCCCAAATTCAGAGCAAGAAACACTCGTTGCATTCTCCATTTCAGCCGCTAAATCAGGGGTCACTGTTTTCTTATTAATCAAAGAAATAATGGCATCACGAAGTGCTGTCCCTGCCTTTGGAAATTCCATATAATCAAGCATCATTGCAGCAGAAAGCAATAAGCTACAAGGGTTTGCAATATCTTTTCCCGCTGCAAGAGGCGCTGTGCCATGAGTCGCTTCAAAAAAAGCAAAACGATCCGACATATTCACCCCAGGAGCAATACCAAGTCCACCAACCTGCGCCGCAAGGGCATCAGATAAATAGTCACCATTCAAATTAGGTGTCGCAATAACGCTATAATCCTTAGGGTGAAGCAAGGCTTCTTGAAACATAGCGTCTGCAATTCTATCTTTTATAATAACTTTACCAACACTCGATGCGCCTTTCTTAACCTCTTTTTCCGTAACAACAGCATCACCAAATTCTTGCGCAACTTCATAACCCCAAGCCAGAAAAGCACCCTCAGTAAATTTCATAATATTACCCTTATGAACAAGAGTAACACTTGGTAATGTATGCTTTATGGCGTGCTCAATAGCTGCCCTTACCAATCGCTTAGACCCAAATTCCGTCATGGGTTTAATCCCAATTGCGCAATTTTCAGTAATTGTCGTTCCAAGCTCATTATTCATGAAATTAATAAGCTTCACAGCTTCCGCAGATTCTGCCTTAAATTCAATCCCTGCATACACGTCTTCCGTATTCTCACGGAAAATAATCATATCAACATTCTCAGGCTTACGCATAGGTGAAATGACACCACGAAACCACACTATCGGACGAATGCAAGCATACAAATCAAACTTCTGGCGAATCGCAACATTAAGGCTACGCATACCACCGCCAACAGGCGTTCCCAAAGGCCCCTTAATCGCAACATCAGCAAGAGAAAGAGCCTCAATAGTAGCATCAGGCAAAGGCACACCCGTCTGTGCAACTGCCTTATCCCCAGCCAAAAGCTCATGCCATTCAATAGAATGCTCATCATGATAAGCCTTTCGCAAAGTCGCATCAATCACAGGTTTTGCCACTGACCAAATCTCTGGCCCAATTCCATCACCCTCAATCCAATACACCTTTCTTTCCACTATATTCTCCTAAAAAAAAATTAGTTTTGTTATATTTTTTTGTTTTTTATTTCTTTTTTTTTCTTGGGGAGTTGAACTCCCCAAACCCCACATATAGGGTTTATGTTTTATGAGGCTTATTTATTACGTTGAGATTTATATCACTTTTTTGTTATTTTCTACAGCTTTCCGCCGCCTTTCTATGGTGGGAAGGCATCGCAACCGAATCCAAATCCGTCACCCATTTATAATCCTCTCCAAGCACTAAGTCAAAATTAATATGCCATCTATAAAATAAAGCTTGCAAACGATGATTAGTATACGAATGTTTTATTTGCGCGAAAGCTTTTTGAGGAAAATCAGTCATGGTATTTAAATATAGAGAACCTTTTGGATTTTTTTGTTTATTCATGCTTTCAGTTTCCATGGAGCTAGTTTCCATGCTTTTAGTTTTTGTGTTTTCAATATCTATATTAAAAAGAAGTTCTAATTCCCCTAAAAGTGCCTTGCGTATAATCATTTGATTGAGTGGTGTGCTTTTTTGTTCACCATCAATCATAATATTATCAAGCCCAATAAACTCCCAAAGCCCAGCCCAAAGCCCTTTTTGAGGACGTTGACGCAGTAAATACCCATGCTCTACATGTTCAATAAGTGCAAACCCTGCAAACACAGGAACAATTTCTGCTTTCTTTTTTGGTATTGGGCGCAGATTCTGCACCCCAAGTTCATAACTTTCACAAAAAGAAGAAATCGGGCATTTTTCACACTGAGGAACTTTTTTACAGATCAGCGCTCCAAATTCCATCCATGCCTGATTAAATATTCGAGCTTTTCCCTTCGGTAAAATTTTACAAACTTCTTCCGTCACAATCACTTTTAATTTATTCGTTTCCATATTACATAAACGAGAAAAAACACGCTCCACATTCGCATCAATAGTGGCAAAATCTTTTTGAAAAGAGATTCCCATAATAGCTGCCACCGTATAATCACCTATACCAGGAAGCGCAAGTAAAGCATCAGCATCACAAGGAATTTCTCCAGAATGTTTCTCACAAATTATCCGAGCCGCTGCGTGTAAATTTCTCGCCCTACTATAATAACCAAGCCCTTCCCAAGCCTGTAAAATATCGCTTTCGGAAGCATTCGCCACATCTTGCACCGATGAAAAACGCTGCATCCAACGTAAATAATATTCCACTCCCCTTTCCATTTGTGTTTGCTGAAGCATCATTTCAGAAATCCAAACTTCATACGGCATATAGTCCACACGCCAAGGTAACTTTCTTTGATTATCAGTAAACCATTGAAAAATAAGTGGAAGCATTTTCTTTATCTCTGCTGATTTAAAACTTTTCATGAAAACTCCTCAAAAGAATATAGGCTTATTATTGTAAGTATTCAAGACTTGCTTTTTCTTCCACTTTTCGACACAATACAGAAAATAAAATTTTAAATATTTAAGGACATTTTTTATGAGTAATCCCGTAATCCTAATGGAAACATCTTCTGGCGATATTCTTCTTGAACTTTTTCAAGAAAAAGCACCTCTAAGCACCCAAAATTTCTTACAATATGTTGATGATAAATTCTATACAAATACTATTTTTCACCGCGTTATCAAAGATTTTATGATTCAAGGTGGCGGTTTTACTGTGCGTATGGAAGAAAGCCCAACAAAAGATTCCATAAAAAACGAAGCCACTAACGGCTTGAAAAATTTGCGTGGAACTCTTGCCATGGCTCGCACAAGTGAACCCCATTCCGCATCTGCACAGTTTTATATCAACACCGTTGATAATGAAGACCTTGATCACCAAAGTGAAGCAGACGATGAATTTGGATATTGCGTATTTGGTGAAGTTATCGACGGCATGGACATCGTTGATAAAATCCAAAAACTCAAAACAAAAGCCCAAGGTGATCACGACGATCTCCCCATAGACATGGTTGTTATCACTGGTGTTAGTCGTTTTGAATAATCTTGTCTTGAATCATTCCTTTTTAAATAATTCCGCAGTATTAGCTACAATATAAAGGATTTTTATGCACGCAAGTACCCTCCTACGCATGGAATATTTTGCAAACACTTTCCTAGCCGAACAAGGCATAACGAGTGGGAAAATTTTAGACATTGGCAGTCTTGATGTGAATGGATCTTACAAACATTTTTTTCAGAATTTTCAGTATATCGGACTCGATATGGTAAAAGGAAAAAATGTGGACTTTGTACCCAAAAATCCATACGCATGGGACGAGCTACCAAAGGAAAATTTTGACATTGTTATTACAGGTCAAACCTTTGAACACGCTGAATTTTTTTGGCTCACAATGAAGGAAATGGCAAGAGTTCTCAAGGTAGGAGGCTACATGTGCATTGTTGTCCCTAATATAGCAGAAGAACATCGCTATCCTGTTGATTGTTATCGATTTTATACCGATGGAATGATTGCACTGGCAAGGTGGGTTAATATGAAGCCCATACACGCAAGTGTGAACTGCGCACCATCTGCGCAAAACATGGAATGGTATAGCAATAATATGCGTGATGCCTTCCTCATTTGCCAAAAAGTAACGGATAATATTGAGTTTTCACCGCATGACTATGTATTTCAAGCTCCAAGCACCGATGAGTACGCAACAAGTTTTTCACATATGCCCATCGATAAAGCTGAAAACATTGAAAATCTTATGGATAAAAATATGCTTCTCTGGAAAGAAATGCGTAAGATTGTTGCGGGAAATGTAGCACTCAAAAAAGAACTTTTATCCTATGTTGTTGATAAGAAATAAAATTTTTGAATTGTATAGAGATCCCTATTATGGATAATATTCTTAGTGTTAAACAATTAAATCAAAAACTACGACAAGTTTTAGATACGAAATTTCCTTTTGTATGGGTAAAAGGTGAAATCACTAATTGCGCTCGCCCGTCTTCTGGACATATCTATTTTTCTTTAAAAGACGGTGATGATTTACTCAATTGTGTATGGTTTCGCCAAAACCAAAAAGCACAAGCCTTTGACCCTATGACAGGTGAAGTTTGGGAAGACGGGCCACGTAAAAGCCTCGCCCCCACATTACGAGACGGGCAAGAAATCATTTGTGCTGGTCGCCTCAGTATTTACGCCCCACGTGGTCAATACCAGCTCATTGTGGAGCTCACACAAGAAACAGGCACGGGGCAACTCTACGCCGCTTTTGAAGCGCTAAAAAAGAAACTCGCCTATGAAGGTTTATTTGAGTCGACCCATAAAAAATCCCTACCAAAAAAAATCAAAAATATCGCACTCATAACTGCTCCTAGTGGCGCTGTCATTAAAGACTTCTTACGAATTAGTAAAAATCGAGGTCTAACGTCTTGCATTCATCTTTATCCTTCGCTCGTTCAAGGTGAAGGTGCGTCTCAAATGCTTGTTAATGCATTATCACAAGCCCAAAATGATTATTTTACACATGGAGAAAAGAAAGAAAAAGCTGACGTGATTGTTCTTATACGTGGTGGCGGTTCTATCCAAGATTTATGGGCTTTCAATGATGAAGCCCTCGCACGGGCAATATACGCTTGTAAAATCCCTGTTATCACTGGCATAGGGCATGAACCAGACCACAGCATTGCCGACTATGTAGCTGATTTAAGTGTCGCAACTCCAAGCCACGCCGCCCAAATATTATGGAAAGAGCACTCTGTATTTGCTCAACAAATTGATGATATAGAATGTACTTTATCAGATGTTTTACTCAGTTTATTTCATAATCATGACACAAAACTGAACCATATTACGAAAAATTTATTATTACTTTCCCCTCAAAATCAACTCAGAACTCAAACGGAACAAACAAAAAATTTATTTACTCGTCTGCAAAATTCTATTCTAAGAAATTATTATTTTGAAGATATGCGTATGAGGAATCTCGCACAATCATTAAAAAGTGTACGCCCTCATCTTCTCCATGAACAAACAAAAATAAATAATTTACAAAAAGATTTATCACGCAACATAGTTAACATCGTAGAAAAGAAAACACAAACATGGAATGAGCTCAATAAAAACCTTATGCGCCAACATAAAGCAAGCTATTCCGATTACAAGCAACTCATTGATAACATAGCTTTACAATTAGAATTACATAGCCCACTAGCTCCCCTTGAAAAGGGGTATGTGCTTGTGGAAACAACGTCAAAAGATGGGAAGAAAAATATTCTACGTTCTACCCATGATATACAAATTGACGATAAATTACGCCTCAATTTTAAAGATGGTTCTGTTGATACTATCGCTAAAAAAATCCATATAAATAGTGTATCTAAAACGAATGATACCATATAAACACAAAAGATAATTATGAAAAATAAAAATACAGCTAAACACGTACACGCCCCTGCTTCTAAGTCCGTATCCCACCGTATGCTTATGGGAGCCGCCCTTGCAAGTGGTGAATCAACGGTGAGCAATGTGCTTGAAAGTCAAGACCTTATGCAAACCATGGAAATTTTATCTGCCGCAGGTGCAAAGTTTGAAAAAATAGATACGGGTGTATACCGAGTGCATGGAAGTCCCATGATTGGTAATCAGGATTTTAATAATCCCCTCTCGTGTAATGTGCATGAATCGGGGACAAGTTGCCGATTACTCACAGCTATTCTCGCCTCTGGCCATGGATATTTTTACGTGCATGGGGCCGATCGTATGCATGAACGCCCCATCGGCACACTCACAAACTGCCTTGAACAATTAGGTAGTAAATTTCTCTTTCAAAATACGGGTTATCCTCCTTTTGTTTTGCACGCAAATGGGCTAAAAGGCGGTGAAATCACTATTAGTTTAGAAGAATCTAGCCAGTATCTTTCAGGCTTACTTCTTGCTGCGCCGTTGGCTAGTGAGCCTATTACCATTTATATTGGTGGACGCCATGTCGTTTCATGGCCGTACGTTGGTTTAACCTTACAAACAATGAAGGCTTTTGGCGCACAATTTGATATCAGTATTTTGGACAAATCGAAAAATACAGAATCAATTACAAAAAATATCACCGACAACAACACGACCGAAAATACTGACAAAAACACCGCCGAACCTAAAAAATGGAAAGCCGTCGATTGGCATACTATTACGGAAATTGTTCCTGGCGAAATACGCTTTAGAGTTCGCCCACTCCAAAAAAGTACCAATCAAAACCACGCTGCCTATAAAGCAGGTTCTTATATCGTCGAGGGCGATTGGTCGGGTGCCTCCTATCTTTTAGCCGCAGGCGCTCTTGGCAAAACTCCTGTTACCGTGCATGGGCTTAATAAAAATAGTTTACAAGCAGATAAGGCGCTTTTAGATATTCTAAAACAGATGAAAGCGCACATTGAATTTGGTGATGCAGCGGAACAAACCATAACGGTTTACCCTTCTCACTTGCAAGGCGTCGAAGTTGATATGGCAGATTGCCCAGATATAGTGCCAACCGTTGCCGTGCTTGCTTCTTTTGCCCATGGTACAACAAAAATCACAGGGGTTGAGCATCTGCGTATTAAAGAATGTGATAGATTAAATGCCATGACTGAAGAACTCAAAAAAGCGGGTATAAATATCATTGAAGAACAAGATGGGCTTATTATTCAAGGACTTCACCCCCACATGCCCCTAAGTCAATCAGTTGTAGCATCGCAGTCAACTACATTCTATGGCCATCAAAGTATGGAAAGTAAACGCCTAGAAGCTGAAGAAAAAGAAAACATAGAAGATACACCTAGACAGAATACAGAAGATACTTCTGACACGTGCATAATTGCAAACAGCACTGACAAAAGAACAGATAATAAAGATACAATAAATAATGATAACAATACACTAAACAGAAATATAGACACACCAAAAACTAAAGAAGAAACAAACGAACAAAGCACAGCCCTCAATTCTAAACCAGTACCTAAAACAAGAAATCCCCTCGATTATAATGAAAAACATTTATCCTTTAAGAGTTATGGGGATCACCGTATTGTTATGAGCTTGAGTTTATTTGAATTAGCAGGTGCGCACGTTGAATTTGACGATTCCAGTGTTATTTCAAAATCATTTCCACAGTTTTGGGATATATGGAAAGAAATATGCGAATAAGTATTCTAGGAAATCAGGGGCAAATGGGTCGTATGTTATCGGAGCGCTTAGAAAAAGCAGGCTACGATATTTTTGGCATTGACCTCCCTTTTACGGAAGAAAAAATAGAAAAATGTTTGAACAATTCGCCTCTTATCATACTCTGTATTCCAGCACATTTTATTCATGAAATATCAAAAAAAATAGCACCTTATATTCAGAAAGATGCTCTTTTAATGGATATCACCAGCGTGAAGATTCTCCCCATGAAAGCAATGGAAGAATTTTATAAAGGACCAATAATAGGAACACATCCGCTTTTTGGGCCACGTAGTCAAGAGCATAGCCGAGTATGCCTATGCCACGGTGCATGGTTTTCTGATGAACGTGTACCCATAGCAGGCAAAACAAAAGCAAGCACAGTCGCAGAAAGAATATTTACTGATATGGGTTGCACAACATTTCTATCTTCAGCCGAAGAACATGACAACGCAATGGGAGCAATTCAAGGGCTTAATTTTGTTACGAATATAGCCTATTTTGCCATGACCTCTCGTATGGAGAATCTACACGAATTTTTAACGCCTTCTTTTTTACGAAGACTTGAATCAGCAAGGACACTCATTGATATAGATGGTGAATTATTTATGGGGCTTTTTGACGCAAACCCCATGAGCCAGAACCTTGTTCGCCAGTATCAATCTTTTCTCAATGTGGCCGCAGGTGGTGACATGAATGTCTTAGTAGAACTTGCAAAAACATGGTTTAAAAACGACAAAGAGTGAACGAAGTGAAATAGTGACAGAATACAACAATTTACTTTTTTTGGGGGAGTTCAACTCCCCATCTGAGCTCTCTATTTACGTATTTACTCGTGCCTCGTAAACGTAAACGACGGTGTCGCCCTTTGGGTAGGCAAACCCCCACATATGTGTTTTTTGTAAACAAAGTTTACAAAAAACACTAAAATATGAGATTGGCAGTCACCGACGGGCAACGTGTCTTTTCCGTTTAGGATAAAAGAGTCAATACACACAGGGGCAGCTAAAACATAGAGAGCAATATGAGAGAAAGAGCCTCACAAATTGGAATGACGTGATAGCTACGCAATATAACAATTTATTTTATTTGCCTTACTGCGTTTTATTGGTTATAACGCTCATAGAATATGCCTCTACTAGATTAAAAATCAAGGATTAAACTGAGATATAGACATATATTTCAATATATTAAGTATGAAAAAAAATATATCTTTCCCCTTACATAAATTAATTGGTTCTTTAGCTTTTATTAAAGCACTCCTAAAAGCTCCTTTTAATATGGGCATGATTTGTCCAAGTAGTCCATTTTTAACAAAGAAATTGGCTTATCAAATCCCTGACACTATCGTTTTAGAAATACAGAAACAACAAAAAACAGAAACAAATATAAACGAAAATACCACAGAAGAAAATACCGCAGAAGAAAATCAAAAAGACCCCCAAGGCTATATAATTGAACTTGGCGCAGGTACCGGTGCAGTGACAAAAGCCTTACTCGAACGTGGTATACCACCCACAAGACTTCTCGTATTTGAAAGATCTGAAACAATGGCAAGCCTTCTTGTACAACGCTTTCCAGGAATACGCATCATTCAAGATGATGCTGCAAATATGGAAAATTATTTACCAAAAAATGCCTATGTCGCAAGCATTGTTTCCTCTCTCCCCTTTGTCTCCCTCCCCACCTCCGTGAGCGAAAATATTATCCGTGCTATCCAAAAATCCCTCGGAGATAGCCCTCTTATCCAGTACACATACGCATTAAATCAAAAAACCCTTTTAGAAGAAAAGGGCTTTACTATCGAAAATAAACACACTGTATGGCTCAATATCCCACCAGCTCACGTTATGAGCTACAGCCTTCATCCTCAAAATAATTCACTTTAGGGATATGTTTTTCTGAGGAAAACTCCATTTTTTATGAAATAGATGTTTTTCTGAGGAAAACTCCATTTTTTATGAAATAGATGTTTTTCTGAGGGAAACCCCATTTTTTTGAAAAAAATGAGTTTTCCCCCAGACCCCCTTCCTGAAAAAACATTAATCCTTCACCGTGTGTAATAAGTTAATATTACCGGGTTTACTGACACAGTATTTTTATTGAAATCTACAGAAATTCTTAGTTTTTAAAATACTTGAGAAAATACACGTAAACTCTAAGTTTAGCTTAAAGCGTAATCATATTTTTCAAACGCATCCATAGTCGCAGCAAAAAGCATTGCCATGGTTCCCGATAAAGCGGCCACATCTTTGTTTGATATTTTGTCATCAATATGTTGCGTATCTTTCACATCAAGGTTTAAATAACGCTGTAAAAATATTTGAGGGCAATCCTGTATTCTTTTTTCAAGAACAGCCGCCATATATGCTTGAAAAGGCTCATCAATAAAACACTGCCCCCACTCCTCATTGAAAAATTCACACTGAGACTTTAAAAGGCCTTGAACCTCTTTAAGATATTCAACAAATACAACAGCAGGTGCTTTTTCTGAAAGGGCATACAATACCGCTGCATGCACAAAAGCACGCCACTCCCAAAGAAAAAGCTCTTCTAATTCAGACACCAATAAAGACGTACAACAGTTATGTGAGAAAGATTTCTTAGTATTTATTAAAGTATTACTAGAAGTACTATTTGAATCATTCTGGAACGTGTCAGTAGTTCTTTCTTTCAAAAATTTATTTCTCAAGGAGTTTTTAGGGAAATTTGTAAAATCAATATTTATATCCAAAAGTCCAAATTGACGAGCAAAGGCTATGCTGGCTCCCCTTTCTGAATTCATGCTATAAACAATGCGTCCCGCTTGCACAGCTTCTTGGAGAGAAAGAGTTTTTTTCATAGAATTCCCTGCGTTTATAACGTCTGTATATTTATTTACTATAGAGATATTTTTGAGAAAAAACCCCATTGTATTTTCTAATCTCTTGTTCTCAATTCATTTTCTAAGAACTTAAACTAGTCACATTTCCCATCAAGACTACACGAAGCAGCGTTTTCACCTTCGCTCACTGTTTTTTCTAAAGCGTCATTCTTATCTTGCGTGATTCCCTCTGCCGCTAGGCGCATCGCATCTTCAATTTTACCTTTGCATTCATCATAAGGAACATAACCTCTTGATACAAAATACTTTACACCAGAATCAGTGACATAATATAAAGTAGGATAAAGAACAATATCTTCCATTATATCAAAGCTTTCTTCTGTTTCTGCTAACGAAGCTTCTTTATGGGCAGGTTCTTGCATAAATGCATCAAAAGCTTTTTTATCTAAACCGTAGGTTTTAATAAGCATTAAAATATTATCTTCATTGAAAATATCAAGCCCCTGACCGTAAAACATCCCCTGTAATGCTTCCATTATTTGTAGAGGATTTTCAGGGAGAAAGTGTTTTAATGTATAAAACAAAAGTCCCCCTTTTTGAGAATCCATAAATATTTTTGAGTTTTCAGAACTTGTCAAAAGTTTCAAATACGCATCCGAAATACGTACACCCGTTACAGAATGCATACGTTCAATAAAAGCCGCACTATTTGGCATTCTTTCAAGTCGAGTAGCAAGACTGACAGGTTCTTCCATCAGCGCACCACATATTACATTAAAAGGTAGAGCGTATTCTTTTTGAATCCTACTAATAGTTGGTGAAAAACCATAACACCAAGGACAAAAAACTTCCGTAATATATAAAAAATGTGACATATTTTTTTCCATTCCTTCAAAGTTATTCAAAACTTATGGAGATAAAACAATCCATAAGACTTTGATTTATAATAATAAACAAATATTTTCTCTCAATAAACTATAATATTCACATGAAAACAGCAAGGAAAAATAAACTTGACGAAAAAGAAAAAATAAGGCAAGTCATGTATAGATTCTTTGTAGTTACAAAGCTTTATACGCACTAACGCAAACACAAAGGCTTTCACCTATATGAAAGAGGTATGATGGATCAAGCGGATTTGCTCGCTCTTTTTGAAGAGCTTGCACCAACGGCTCTTGCCGCTCCTTGGGACAATTCAGGTTTACAAATTGCTTCGGACAGAAAAGAAATAAAGCACATTGCTATTTCTTTAGATCCAAGCCCTGAATCGGTTCAAAAAGCCCTCACTGCTGGGGCAGACTTTATCTTTACCCATCATCCGTTATCACTTTCTCCCAGTTATCCTAATAGGTTAGATGCAAATCATAAAATTTTATCTCTTATTTTCACCCATAATGTTCCTCTGTATAGCGCCCATACAAATTTAGATAGTATTGACGTTGCACGCTGGCTTGCCCACGAATTAAACCTCGTTGACACAAAGATTATAGAGCCTACGGGCATACTAGACGAGAAGGAAGCAGGCATTGGCGTCGTTGGTTCATTACCAAACAGCCTTGATTCTGCTCACTTTGTACGTATTATTAATGAAATAATTCCCCATACAAACCCCTTTTCCTACGTAGGAATATTACCAAAAACTATTAATCGCATAGGAATTTGCCCTGGATCGGGTGCATCTCTTATGGATACTGCTCAAAAATTAGGAGCAGAAGTTTTTATAACGGGTGATGTGAAGTACCATAGTGCCCTTGACGCTACACAACAATTTTATAATAAAAATCCCCTATGTCTCATTGATGTAGGTCATTTTTCACTTGAGGAAGAAATGATGCGCCGTTTTAGCGTTCTTTTAAGCGAAAAACTTAAAGACGTGCGTATTACGTTCATACCAGCCAATGACCCTTTTTCCCGAATAACGGAGTAGATTTTATGAGCTTATACCTTGAACAAATTCGTCAATTAGTTGAACTACAACACGTTGATGATCAAATTTTTGATGTAAAAAAAGAGCTAAGTGCAGCCCCCTTGGAAGTTAAAGAACTTACCAATCGTTTTCGTGATGAAGAAACAAAGCTTGCGAAAATCATGGATAAGCTTCAGCACATGAAAGAGCAACAAAAACGTATTGATGTTGACTTAGAAGATGAAACTTCTCGCCTCAAAAAAAGCAAAAGTAAGCTTATGCAAGTAAGCAATAATAAAGAATTTCAAGCAATGGCGCGTGAAATGGACAACATGGAGAGAAATACTCGTACCCATGAAGAAGAACGTGTTACTTTGCGTGAAGAAATTGAAAATCAAGACCAAGCACTTAAAGAAGTTCAAGTTATCTGTGATGAGCTCAAAATTGATCTTGCAGCAAAAGAAGCAAATCTTGCTACTCGTATTAAAAAAGCAAACGAAGAATTTAGTAAGCTTGAAAACTTACGTAATGAAACGGGCGGAGACGTACCTGCTCCTGTTCTTGCTCGTTATGAATTTATACGTCGTCGCTTAGATCACCCTGTGATTGTGCCTGTTAAAGAAAGTATTTGTCGTGGTTGCCATATTGCTATTCCACCTCAAACTTTTATTGAACTACAAAGAGGACAACAAATATGGAGTTGCCCAAACTGTCAACGTCTTATCTACTGGGCTGAGCATTTCCATGATGTGCACCAAGTGGAGAGAAAACCTGTTAAAGAAGAAATAACTTTTGCTGAAGATTTAAATCTTGGCGAATCTATATAGAGTAAACTTCTAAATAAAACAATACATTAGAAGTACACTCATTCATTTATGAGTTGGGCAGACTGTCGCTGCGTATTTATTACGGAGAGGAAAGTCCGGGCTTCACAGGGCATGACGCTGGGTAACTCCCAGGAAGAGCGATCTTTGGCAAGCGCAACAGAAAGTAAACCGCCCATTATGCTTAGGCATTTTGGGTAAGGGTGAAACGGTGGGGTAAGAGCCCACCAGTTATTACGGTGACGTAGTAAGCTAGGCAAGCCCCGTCCGAAGCAAGACCAAATAGAGGAATCGATCGGCCCGATCTTAGGTTCCTGGGTAGGTTGCTTGAGGGTATCGGTAACGATACTCCTAGAGGAATGACAGTCACGTCATTTATGATGAACAAAACCCGGCTTACGCCCAACTCATTTTATAATGAATATGAATAAATATGAATGAATATGTATGACGAACAAATGAATACAGCAAAAACCTTCCATACATACGCTCTTTTATTAGCAGCTGGAACAGGGTCTCGCCTAGCGACGACTCATGTTAAAAAGCAATTTATTGCTTATCACGGCGCACCCCTTTGGTGGGAAAGCGTAAAAAAATTCCATAATTCCCCCCATATTAAGGGAATAGTTCTTGTTTTCCCTTCAGATGATAGCGAATTCACACTCGCTTGTGAAGAAGCAGAAAAACTGCATGCAGAGCATAATCTTGGAATCCCGTTTATTTATGCAAAAGGTGGAGAAAAACGCTATCAGTCTGTTTTTTGTGGATTAGAAGCACTCCCCTCTTCTTGCACCCATGTGCTTATCCATGATAGCGCACGTCCGTTTTTTTCAACTACCCTTGTTCACCATTTAATATCCGTATTGAAATCTTCAGAAAATACAGTACATGCTGTAATTCCTGCGATTCATGTAACAGATACCATTAAAGTCGTTCAAGAAGAGCTTCACAATTACCAACAGGCAAACTCACACTGTTCCGATGATTTTGGACAATGTGAAAAAGTAGAAAAAACGCTCAAGCGCCAATCTTTGCGAGCAGTTCAAACACCGCAAGCATTTTCCGTGCAGGAACTTTTAGCCGCCCATAGACAAACTCAAGTAGTAAACACAAATTTCATTCAAAATACCGTAGATAGTGTAAATCCTCAACAAAACTACACAAGAGAAATAACCGATGATGCCATGCTCATGGAAGATGCGGGACACACTGTCTATATCGTTCATGGTGAAGCAAACAATATAAAAATCACTCACCCAGAGGATCTCTCTTTGTTAGAAAAGCCTATTCAGCAAATTCCTTGCACCGCTTATGGGTATGATGTTCACCGCTTCGGTGGTAACCGTCCCTTTATTCTCGGCGGCATAGCGATTCCTACGCCGTTACTTATAGAGGCGCATTCCGATGGTGATGTCCTTCTTCATGCACTTATGGACGCTCTCCTTTCTTGCATGTGTCTTGGTGATATTGGAACACATTTTCCTGATACAGATTCAAAGTATCAAAATATTTCTTCTTCTCTACTTTTGGATCATGTCATGGGTTTGTGGAAAAAATCGAATCTTACATTATGCCATGTGGACTTAACGGTTATTACACAAAAACCAAAAATTAGCCCCTTCACTAAAGAAATCACAAAGAATATTGCACGTTTACTATCTATATGCCCAAGCTGTGTGAACACAAAGGCGACAACGGAAGAGAAACTTGGATTTACAGGTGAAGGCAAAGGGATTAAAGCCGTTGCCCTTGTGAGTGCGTTAAAGACAATTTCTTCCTAGCGCAATATTAAGTATATAGTATGATTAATGATTCAGTAATTTAGAATATAAGGATAAGACATGATAAGTATTTTGGCAGTACTCTTTATTATAGTGATTACGCTTTGCGTGCTTTCTAATTTTATTACACTACCAGGCAACTGGCTGATGGCATTTTTCGTTATACTTTGGGCACTTTTTGTACCTAATAATATTCTTGACACTTGGTTTTTCTGCGTATTTTTTACCCTGCTCATTATTGGGGAAGCTTTAGAGTTTTACCTTCAGCTAAAACAAAGCAAAAAAGCAGGAGCTTCAGGAACATCTAATATTCTTGGTATTATTGGTGCTATTATTGGCGCAATCATTTGTATTCCTTTTCTCTTTGGTCTTGGTGCAATTTTTGGTGCTCTTGCTGGTGCGTGGCTTGGAACTTTTGTCGGCGAGTTTTGGCTTGGCAGTAAACAAAAGGATCATTCAGTCAACGCCGCAAATGCTGCGCTTTGGGGCAAATTTTTAGGTATGGTTATCAAATTTGGTATTGGTTTTTATCTCATTTTCTACACAGCTTCCTATATTTTCCCCGAGGTAAGTGCATGCTCAGAAGTCTCCATATCATACTTGTAGAAACCAGATTCCCAGAAAATATAGGCGCAGTTGCACGAGCTTCTGCGAATTTTGGTAATGCCGCTTTACACCTTGTGCAACCAGAGCGGTGGGATAAGGAAAAAGCGCTTCCTCTTGCCACAAAGCAAGGAATTGAGCTTTTAGACTCTATTAAAATACATGAAAATCTCGCAAACGCCGTTTCCCATACCAGTTTTTGTATAGGTACAACCGCTCGGACGGGAGGTTGTAGACGAGATATTCTAAACCCTCGTGAATGTGCCTACGAAATAGTGGAGCGCTTAAATAGTGGTGAAGAAGTTTCTCTTGTTTTTGGGCCTGAAGATAGAGGGCTTGAGAATAACCATTTAGATTTGTGCCAGCGCATAGTTTCTATCCCCACTGCCCCTGAATGCTCTTCTCTTAATATCGCACAGGCTGTACTTCTTTTGCTTTATGAATGCTTTTTACTTGTACCAAAAGAAAAAAATAAAACAAAAAAAGATAAGGGCGCTCTTTCACGCAGAATAAACAATAAGGAGCGTTTACTCCTTCATGATAAAGTAAAAAAATCCCTCACGACACTTGAGGTTATTCATGACACAAACCCTGATTATTTCTTTCTTCCCATGGCACGCTTTTTAGATAGGGCTGACGTGCGTCGGCATGAAATGGATATGCTTATGGGCGTATGCCGTCAAATTGATACTTTACACACGAATAGCAAAAACTAAAACAACGCTATAAACAACGATAATCATAAAAGACATGAGTCAGCTAAAATGAGCAATAAAAATCTCATCATACAAACACAACGCCTAGGGGATCTCGTTATGAGTTTCCCTCTTTGCTCCTGGCTTTATAAAAACACAGGACGCACCATATGGCTCATGGGTGAAGAACGCTTTTATAAAGAACTCTTTCGTATTACACCTAAAAATGTGTATTATATTCCCCTTGAGGCAAAAGATCAGCTTTTAAAAGAAGATTTCAATCAGATTATTAACCTGAGTAATCGACCAGAGGTAAATACTCTCGTCGGCCAACTAAATGGAATAAACAAGATTGGTATTGTTGAAAAAAACAATCAAACAAAAATCCATGGTATGTGGCAACTTTACAGAGCGTCTTTAACACATAACAATCATTATAATAAATTTCACTGGGCAGACCTCAACGCTCTAGATAGCATTCCACTGCAATATTTAAAAGAACAAGAATGGCAAAAACCACGCCAACTCAATAAAGGGAAAATTGGTCTTTTTATTGGTGCAAGTGAAAAAGAAAAACGCTTTGATGCTCTTTTTTGGGCAGAGCTTGCCTTAAGCCTTGCTAAAAAAGGTTATGAACCTGTATTTCTCGGTGGCCCTAGCCAAGAAGAAAAAGACATTGCAAACGAGGCTGCTAAATTAGCCACCATGCCAAGAGCGAGCCTAGCGGGACGCTTTACCATTATTGGGCTTGCCACATTTATACAAACCCTTGATCTTTTTGTGAGCCCCGATACAGGTCCTATGCATTTAGCAGCAGACCAAGGCATACCCACCTTTAATTTATCCGTGGGCCCTGTTCACCCATGGGAGACAGCTCCTTATCCTTCCCATCATTATGTTTTACGTTCTAATATATCTTGTTCTGGTTGTTGGCGGTGTACAAAAGAAACACAACTCTGTAGAGATGCGTTTATACCATCGCGTATTGCAAACCTCATGCATTCCTATTTACAAAATAAAACCTTACCACATCTCCCCAATCTTTCGCTTTATAAAACAGGACGCACTGACGAGGGATTATATCAATTGGAAAATATATTTGGATCCAAACAATTACCTTCTATTCAAAGTGATTTTTGGCGATATTTTTTTGCAGACTATTTTTTCCAGCTACAGGGTCAAAATACTTTCGTAGAAAAAAAAGAACGAGCAAATCAAGATTTTCTTATAAAACTTCCCAAAATGCACGCTCTCTTGAGGAGGTCGCATTTATCATTCCTTAGAGAAGTACTACAGAGTAATAAAAAAAATGCTGTACTTGCGCACAATTCGTGGAAAAATTACCCTCCTTTCATGCGACCTCTCACGAGTTTCGCACAACTTTTACTTGAAAATGATAATTATTCCATGCAAGCAAAAGAAAACGTACTTCACTTACTTGAAAATTTTAATTCAAATTTATCAGTATAAACAAAAGGATACCCCATGATTATTATATACACAGGCAATGGCAAAGGCAAAACAAGTGCAAGTGTTGGGCAAGCAATAAGAGCTCATGGACAAAGCATGAAAGTATGCTTTGCGCAGTTCATGAAATCTGACCAAGGCACTGGCGAACAACAATTTCTAAAATCTTTGCTTAAGGAAAATTTCTTTATCGGTGGTACGGGCTTTTTTATTAAAGAAGAAGATAGGCCTAAACACCGTGCCGCAATAGAAAAAACCCTTGCATGGATAGATGAACACCTTGAAAATGCCGATATGCTTGTTCTTGATGAATGCTTATACGCTCTTAAGGCGGGTATTTTGACCCAAGAAGAAGTGGAAGGTATTATGGAGCGCTGTAAAGATAAACACCTCGTTTTATCTGGGCGAGGGTTGACCGACTGGCTAACAGAAAAAGCTGATATTGTGTCAGAGATCAATGAAGTCAAGCACCCTTGCAAAAACGGCACACCAGCAACAAAAGGGATTGAGTTTTAATCTCCCCATATAAAAAATTAAATACCATATTATACAGGAAGAATTTAAAGCTTTCCTAAAGAAAAGAACTCTGCGGTGAATTACGTAGAGTTCTTTTCTTTAGAAGTCATTCATTACAGAAAAAGCACATAAAAAAAGGGAAAGATTTCTCTTTCCCCAAAAAACAATTAACAATTATATTTTAGTAACCAAGAATCTTCAAGGTTGTTTGCATAATTTCACGTTCTTCGTTGGTTGGAATAACCATCCCTTTAATCGTGCTATCTTTTGTTGTGATTTCACGAGGGTCACTCATACGTTTATTATTCATTTCATCATCAAGCTTAACACCTAAGTATTCAAAGGCTTTAAGGATAGGTGCACGGTTAACAGGGGCATTTTCACCAATACCACCAGTAAATACGATACCATCAATTTTGCCAAGCACTGCCATATAAGCACCGATATATTTAATAACACGATAATTGAATATGTTATTAGCAAGTATTGCGTCTGCATCGCCCTTTTCAACAAGGCTTTCAACATCACGCATATCGTTACTACCTGCAACAGCAAGAAGTCCTGATTTTTTATTCAAAATGTCAGACATTTCAGTTGCGCTAATGCCTTCTTGTTGCATAATAAAGAGAGGTAAAGACGCATCAACATCACCACAACGGGTGCCCATAAGAAGGCCTTCAAGCGGCGTAAGTCCCATGCTTGTATCAACACACTTGCCGTCTTTTACAGCAGAAATAGAACAACCGTTACCTAAATGACAACAGATACCTGTGAAGGTTTCTTTACCAAGAAAGGTTGCCGCTGTTTTAGATACATATTTGTGAGAAATACCGTGGAAGCCATAACGACGTAAATTATATTTTTCAGAATATTCTTTAGGAATAGGATATGTATACGCATAATTAGGCATAGTCGTGTGGAAGCCTGTATCAAAAACAGCAACCGCAGGAACGCCAGGAAGAATTTCTTCAATAACTTCAATACAAGCAAGGTTTGCAGGATTATGCAATGGGCCAAGCGGAGCGTAGTCACGAATAACTTGTTTCACTTTAGCATCAATTCTCACTTCAGCATAATCAGGCCCACCAAGAAGTACACGGTGTCCTGTTGCAAAAATAGAATCAAAATTAGGTAAAATTCCCATATCGACAATACGTTGCATCATATCACGTATGCCATCACCATGAGTTGCATAACTCACATCAAAAGCATGTTTTTCTTCTTTATCGGTATCAGGATAAACTTTAAATATGCATTTACCTTTTTCGCTACCAATACGTTCAGCAAGAACAGCAAGAATAGGTGTTTCATCTTCACAAGAAATAATTTGTGTTTTAAATGAGGAACTACCTGCGTTCACAATAAGAATATATTTGCCCTTGAGTTCCGTCTTTACTGCAACCATTTCTTTCTCCTTATGGGGAAATTACAAAAAGTTAAAATTCATAAATAAAAACAAATGTCACACAACATTGTATCTCATATTTTTATGCCCTTGGCCTCGTATTGTCAAGTCAACAATGAGGCTTTTCAACGTATATATATTTTATGCTTTTATGTTTCTGAATCAGTACCTTGCAATAAGTTTAATAATAATTGTGTGATGTGAGTTCCTGTTTCCTTATACTTACGAAAATTTCGAATTGTTTTTACTTGACCGTCTTTAAAAAGAAGGAGAGTATCTGCAAAAAACTGAACATCTTCAGGGTCATGCGTAATAATGAGCGAAGGTATTTTTTGACTAGAAAGCATAGTTTGAACTTCGCTACGCACCTTATGTCGTAATAACGGGTCAAGCGCAGAAAAGGGTTCATCTAAGCATAATAAGCACGGGTCTATGCTAAAAGCTCGAGCCAAAGCAACTCTTTGCTTTTGTCCCCCTGAAATTTGATAAGGATAAAGCGGGGCAAGGTCAGCAATGGAAAAAAGTTCCAAAACGTCCATAACTTTTTCTCGTAATTCTTGACGGATATAGTGCACAAAATAACCATTTTTACCGTAAGCAACATTTTGGGCAACGGTAAGGTGAGGAAATAATGCATAGTCTTGAAACATATAGCCTAAACGCCTTTTGCGTGCAGGAACAAAAATCTTATTCGCAGAATCAAAAAGTACGGTGTCTTCCACCTGAATAAAGCCTTCATCTGGAGTATAAAGCCCTGCGATACCTTGAAAGGTAAGACTTTTTCCCGCCCCTGAAGACCCAAAAAGAACACACATTCCATCTTCTTTTTGAATCTCAAAATTAACATCTAGATTAAAAACACGCTCATTTTGAGTAAATTCTTTTTTTAGGTGCACCTTAAGCATGTACTCTCCGACGTATAAGTTGCTCTGAACCCACTAAAACCACAATGCAAAGGCCAGAAGTGATAAGCACCAAAACTGTCGCTCGAAGGTCATTTCCCCCTTGAAAAGCGTCATAAATGGCAAGGGCAAGGGTTTGTGTTTTTCCAGGAATATTACCCGCAATCATAAGAGTTGCACCAAATTCACCAAGCCCTCTTGCAAACGCAAGCATAAGCCCTGCAAGCATTCCTCGCCATGCTAAAGGAATCGAAACAGTGATAAAAACGCGAAATTCAGAAGCCCCCAAGGTGCGTGCGGCGTTTTCCATACGATTGTCCACTTGTTCAAGTGCCGCTCTGCATGATTTATAAATAAGCGGAAACACAACAATAGTAGCAGCAATAACCGCTCCTTGCCACGAAAATATAAGATTTATGCCTACAGAATCAAGCCAAGACCCCAAAACGCCCCTTTTTCCTACCACTAAAATAAGATAATACCCTAAAACCGTGGGCGGTAAAACAAGGGGTAACGTGCAAAGCGCATCTAGAATAGCAGGAAATCCCCCTTTACGACGAGCCATATACCAAGCAAAATAGACACCAAAAAGAAAAGAAAACAACGTAGCTAAACTTGCGACCTTTAAGGATAAAAGTAACGGGTGCCAAATCTCAGACATGATGATCATATTTACCCTTCTTCTTGTTCTTCTCGTATTGAGGTTATAAAACATAAATCATTATAAAAGTGGAAGAAACAGCTTCTCTATACGTAAATGGCTTCGAAGTTTCCAAAGCCACTTACAATAGAAAATAAACGGGAGCCTTAAACAATAGTCAAGATACTATAAACCATAGGCGTTTTTTTGATATTATCCTTATTATTTAAGGCTTTCACTTTTATTTACGGTTTTGTAAAGCCATATTTTAATAATATATTTTTCCCTTCATCTGAAAAGAGAAAATCCAAAAATAGTTGTGCTTCTTTCGTGTTTTTTGAACTTTTTACAAGTGCGATAGGATACAAAACAGGGGTATGTCCTTGCATAAGTGTGGCAATTTTTACTTTATCTTTCTTAATAAGTGCATCACTTGTATAAACAAACCCAGCGTCAACCTCTCCCCTAGCAACATAATCAAGCACTTGGCGAACGTGTTCAGCATAGACTAAACGACTATTGAGATCAGTCCACAATTTTTCGCTCTCTAAAGCTTCCTTTGCATAACGTCCAGCAGGAACAGAATCCACATTACCAATAGCTATTCTTTTTATGTCTTTATTGAGTAAATCTTGAGGAGACTTAGGTATATTCTTCGCATCAAATGGAACGATTAAAACAAGGCCATTACGTGCGAAATCCTTACGTGAACCACTAACAAATAGTTGATTCGCTTCTCCCTTATCCATAGTCACTTGGTCTGCGGATGCAAAAATATCCACAGGAGCGCCCTCATTTATTTGCTTTAATAAATTATTAGAGGAGGCAAAATTTGTATATACTTTTATTTCTGGATATTTAGTCACAAAAACATCTTTGACTTCAGTAAAAGCATTGGTCAAGCTGGCAGCAGCAGACACAGTTATTTCACCAGCGTAACAGTTAGGAGCAAAAAGTAAAAAACTTAAGGCAAAACAAATTTTTCTCAAATTCATGACACTCTCACTTTGATTTATCCCTATCTTAGGGAATTGTTTGACTTTAAAAAAGAAAGGCAGTCTCTCAAGCCCACCCTCGCAATAGTACATAAACATAAAAAGTATACATCAAAGAAAAACTAAGTCAAGAAAGAGACAGAGAAAACAGATATATAAACGCCTAAAATTTACCGCAAAATATGCTATGTTCTTTTAATCAATTCCCTACGCCCGAGCACATAAGCTTATTCATAGACTCAGTACTTACAAAAAAATTAGGAATGCATACAATAAATATCCTCATTTTATGTAAATTATACAAAGAGTAAATTTCATTCTACTATAAAACTGAACACCCATTCACAGCAGTATAATCCTCATAGGGAATACACTTAAACAAAGCCAAAAAATGTCTTGACTTTAACATGCCCTCTCAAGCATTTTAGATTAAAATAACGACAAGGTGTTTTTCGATTAAACCTATTTCATAAGAAATATATTCGCGCTCATTTTTACAATATGAATCGTACAACCTTTAATAGAACGTCCTCTTATTCATACTTTAATTTTGAAATAATAGTGGAAATTCTAAAAATATTTGAGGTATCCCTATGAATGAAAAAGCACATCCAAAACAAAATATTTTGCATGAAGACATTTGGAATAATTTAGTTAAATTCCACGGACACGCTTGCCCTGGACTTGCCATTGGAGTTGCCGCCTGCCTGGAAGCAACAAGAGCTCTCGAGTTACCCGTCGAATGGAATGAACCGTCTATAAAAACACCGCTTTCCCTTGATGAAGAGCTTTTATGCATTGCCGAAACCGACGCATGTTCCGTTGATGCCTTTCAGTTTCTTCTCTCCTGTACCCTTGGTAAGGGTAATTTATTTTTACGTTTACGGGGAAAGCACGCCTATACATTCATGCATAGACCAACTCAAAAAGCGGTTCGACTTGTCGCAAATATGGATAAAGAAAAAGCGCACTTCAAGGACAGAGAAGCACTTATTGCGCACCTTATTTCAGGTGAAAGCAGTATATTTACTGTGACACATATTCCTTATAATCCGCCTAAAAAAGCGCGTATTTTCCGATCCTACCCGTGTTCTTCCTGCCAAGAGATGACGGCAGAATCTATGATACGACTACACGGAGAGGAAAAGCTCTGCCTTGATTGCTATGAGGATTTTAGTCGGATTTTATAATTGTAAATAAGCAAATATCTGGACTAAAAATAATCATATTTTTCAGAAGAATAAACTCAGCACACACTTTAAAACCACGAAAGCCCATATGAAAAAAATTCAAAATTCCCTACTCCTTTTCTTTTTTGTTTCTATTTTTTTTGCCGCCCCTACATACGGATTTGAAGTCACAGATATGCGAGGCAAACGCATCAGCCTTGATGCCCCGCCAAAGCGCATAGCCACCATTGATGATGGCTTTGTTGAAAGCATTCTTACTCATATCGGGCACATAGATGCGGTTAACTCCATTGGTTCATGGAGTATGAAGCGTGATTATTCTTATGAACTGGACTTAGGGAATGGCCCTGAAATTTACGCAGGAAAAAACACCATGTTCTTCTTGCACCCAAAATTAGACGACCTTGTATGTGTCAACTCTCCGCAAGGCAATATTATAAACTTTGAAGCCCTTGCTCGCTCAAATCCTGATATTGTTATTTTACGTATAGGTGATTGCACCCTTGGCACAAGAGATGGCGAAAATATCAAAAAAAGCATCAATATGATTGAAAGTCTTGGCTTACCACTCATGGTTTTATACGCTCCGCAAGTCACCGATTTATCAGAAAATCCAGAAAACGCCCTTGCTAGTATGCGCCAAGAAGCTCGTATTATTGCAAGCCTTTTCCAAAAGGAAAAAGAAGCAGACGCCCTCATGGACTACGTGCAAGAAACGGAACAAATGATTATAGAAAGAACAAAAAATATTCCAGAAAACCATCGTCCAAAAGTTCTTTATTTTGGATTAAGCCCTAGAGTGAGAGGAAAAGGCGGAGCAGGAACACTGCATGGAGTGGACACGGCAGAATCCCTCACACTTGAAAAAATCATTCATGCAAAAAATGCCTTTCAAGGGAAAGGCCGTGCGCTACCTGTAAGCGCAGAGCAAGTATACGCACTTGACCCTGACATCATTTTTTTACCGACCTCACAAGGCTATCACCCCGCAGGCGAGCTTTTAACCGCCTCTTATTACAGCAATCTAAGAGAATTACGGGCAGTGAAAGAAAAAAAGGTTTACCCTTTACCATGGTCTCCCATGAACTGCGCTCGACGTCTTGAATATCCGCTTGAGCTCCTTATCATCGCAAAAGCTACCTATCCTCAACTTTTTGCTGATATTAATATCGCTGATTTTAGTCTCGAGTTTTATAAAAAAATCTATCATGTAGACGATAAAACGGCTAAAGCTCTACGCTCAGAACAAATCCTTGATTGGCTTGAAAGTATGAATTTTTGATAAGGAAAAAGCTCTAACGCATATGAAAAAGAAACTAATCCCTTTGCTTCTCCTCTTCCTCGTTCTTGTTCTACTCTTTTTTTACGCCCTAAGCACGGGAAGCTACAGCATAGGGACAGACATATTCCATAGCGTCGGAATTATCATTCATCAACTAGGTTTTGAATCCATTGGCGAAAAATATCAACTCGATAAAACAAGCGAAATAATTCTCTTAAATCTTCGTTTACCTCGTATTTTCCTCACCATACTCACAGGTATGGCGCTATCCGTAGCTGGTGCGATATATCAAGCTTGCTTCAAAAACCCCCTTGTGGAACCCTATTTACTTGGCGTTTCTTCGGGTGCTGCTTTTGGTGCAGCGCTTGCTATTATCATGCCCTTCTCCCTCTTTATTGGGCAGGGGCAAGTTCTCGCCTTCTTCTTTGCAATCCTCGCCGTGAGTATTTCCTATTTTCTCGCCACAACCAAAAGTAAAACCTCCCCCCTACACCTTATCTTGTCGGGTATTGTTGTCGGTGCCGTATTTTCCGCATTAGTAAGTATTATCAAATATATAGCAGAAGATGCACAGCTAAGAGAAATCACATTTTGGATGATGGGTGGTTTTTACTACGCTCACTGGCAAGACGTTATTATCAGCAGTATTGTTGTTCTGCCTTCCATAGCTCTGGCAATTATTTTTTCATGGCAGCTTAATATTCTTTCACTAGGCGACGAAGAAGCCACAAGCCTTGGCATAAACCCAAATATCACAAGGCTAGCCTTTCTCACCATTGCAACCCTCATCGCTTCCGTGTGCGTTTCACAAGTGGGAATCATCGCATGGGTAGGGCTTATGATACCCCATGCAGCACGCATGCTTTTTGGAAGTGACAATAGAATTCTACTTATAAGCTCGGCTCTTATGGGTGCAATTTATATGCTGCTCTGCGACACAATAGCACGTAATCTCACAAGCACAGAAATCCCTATCGGTATTATTAGCGCAATTTTAGGCTCGCCCTACCTTATATGGTTGCTTCGTTCAAAAGGGAGGCTTATCCATGCATCTTGATCCAGAAAATCACAGCCATAGTGGAAAAAGTTTTCCACCTAATTTCACCCAAAAAAGATATATTGAAACCAAAAGGCAAATAATACCAAAAGATATCTTCGACCCACAAACACAAGTTTTTTGCGTCGAAAATCTCAGCTTCGCTTATGCTCAAAAAAATATTATCGACAATGTGTCCTTTTCACTCACCCAAGGTGAACTCTGTGGCATACTCGGGCCAAACGGGTCAGGCAAAAGCACATTGTTCAAGTGTTGCATGAACTTTGTTCCCATAAAGCAAGGTAACATCTCTTGTTTCAACGAAAATATAAAAAGTACAAAAGTGAAGAACTTTGCTAAAAAAGTGGCCTATGTTCCCCAAAATGATAATACATCCTTCACTTTCAAAGTGCACGAAATCATCGAAATGGGCAGAAGCCCGCACCGCAGTATATTGGGATTAACAAATAAAGATTATGCCGCCATCGAAAGTGCTATGGAAAATTTAGGCGTTGCCCATCTTGCAAAAGAATATTACCACACCCTGTCAGGTGGGCAAAAACAAATGGTGCTCATCGCAAGAGCCATTGCACAAGAGTCTCCACTTATCTTCCTTGATGAACCTACCTCATCACTCGATTTTCATAATCAAATTATGGTTTGGAATACATTAAAAAGCCTCACAAAAAAAGGCGCAACTATTCTTGTTTGTTGTCACGATCCAAACCACATTCTTTGGTTTTGTGATAAAGTACTTTGCCTAAAAAGCGGAAAACTCATCGCCCACGGTGACCCCATCGATACGCTCAAGAACCCTATTCTACAACACATGTTCGGAGATTCCTGCACTATTAGTAATGTGGAAAATGTCCCCGTTGTTCATCCACGTTTTTTTATTGAGGGTGAATAAAATCGGGAGTTTTTTGCGAGGGGCTTTAAGTGTTAACTTGCTTGCGTACGAAGATATAAAAGCCGCGCAGCGCGAGGAGCGTAGGTAGCCGAAGGCGAACGTCAGCGACGAGAGCGAGTGTTACACGCAAGGCGTGTGACCGAGCGTTAGTATGTTGTCACGTCGGAGACACTCACGTCCCATAATCATAGCACGCAGTGCTATACGGCGCTTCTAATATTCCTCACGGCGTGGCGTATGCCACCCCCGAAAGCTATCGCCAAGCACGGAAGCCTACGGCAAACAACAAATACATCACAGCCCTAAAAACTAAAATCAAAAAACAAAGACATAAAGGTAATGGCAAAACAATTTTTTCGTAATGCCTTTCCTCACGGCGTGGCGTATGCCACCCCCAAAGCTATCGCCAAGCACGGAAGCCCACGGCAAGCACTCAATATCTTGCAGCCCACACAAGCCAAAAAAACAAAGACATAAACACACAAAGGTAATGGCAAAATAATTTTTCCGTAATGCCTTTCCTCACCGTGTGGCATATGCCACACACCAAAGCCAAAAGCCATCGTGCTGTTGCTTCAGCATCTTTAATACTTATTTAATATTTATTTTGCGTACTCACGTTTTGCCATACGCTCAAGGCTTTCCATACGACTAAGTGCACAACCACACCATTTTTGTCGATATAATCCCCAATCTTTTGCAAGGTCGATTCCATCTTGCCAATGCTCTCGAAAGTCTTGATAATAAAAATTCACAGGTGAGGCATTTTGAAGGGAATTTTCTTGAATTTCCTTATTTACTTTCTCCATGGAGTTTTGGGCAGCATGGCAGATATCTTCATGATTTTGATAACGTGAATACAATAGTGTACTTGTGAACTGAGAAAAGCCATGGGTGGCAGCATAATACGCCGTTTGGTACAGGCGCTCTTCATAGCAAAGCTTGCAGCGCTCCCCTTCCTTATATTCTTTAAGGCGCATAGCCCACGCCATAGCATCTACTTGTAATTCTTCATTCATTTTTAGGTGAGGATTTTGATTAAGACCATTTTCAGCTTGAAGGTGGTCAATGTGAAAAGAAGAAAAACCTTGAGCATAGTTTTCCCATTTTCTAAGAATTTTTGTCACAGAGATATTAAATTTTTCTTCATCCATATGAGTATGCAAAAAACCTACACATTCTTCAACAATACTTCTATATTGTAAACGCTCTTCTTTTGTTGTGTTAGCATTTGCTTTAATCTTTTCAAAATAGGTATAATTACCCTCAATAATCAGTGGAATTTCATACTGTTTACTCACCTCTTGCATAGCAAAAAGACGCAGACGAAATTCATTGTCTAAATGAATATTAGGATTAAAAAAATACGCCGTTGGTAAATACATATCTTTTATTAAAGTTTGTAAAGGCATAATAGCACAAGGCCCACAACAAGTATGAACTAATATTTTTTCCATGATTCACCTAAAACGAAAATTTCTACCCTTCATTCAAGTTTTATTCCATTATAAAATGGACTAGCAAAGAGGCATAGTTTCGCTAAAAATATATATAATTCAAAAAAAATTAAGATTAATATCAAAAAAATATACTAGCCAATTTTTAATAAAAAAACGATAAAATTTTTATTGTTATATTCCAACATGTTAAAACACCAACCCCAACAAGACTAATGAACGAAAAAGTATATTTTACATATAACATGCTAGTATATAAGAATAAAAAAAATAAAGCTTGCAATTATAATTTAAGTGCTGTAAATATAAGGTCAAATACAAAGTGAGGTTAGTTATATGACACGTAAAGACCGTACCGAAGGCATATATAGTCGCCGTGAAGTTTTAGATGAAAGTGAACGAAGACAATACAATCTTATCCAATTAAAAGAACTTCTTTCTTATGCTTATCGCTATTCAGAAGACGTTAAAAAACGCTTTGATCGCGCACAATTTAATGTTGATAAGTTTAAAACACTTTCAGATATTAAACATATTCCTATTCTAAAAAAGAAAGAACTTATCTTTTTACAAACCATGGGCCCACGTCTTGGTGGCTTACTTACAAAAGATATTGGTGAGCTTCGCCGTGTGTTTTTGTCTCCTGGTCCTATTTTTGACCCAGAAGATAGACATGACGATTATTGGGGATACACAGAAGCTTTTTATTCTGTAGGCTTCCGCCCTGGAGACCCTGTTCAGGTGACATTTAACTATCATCTTGCTCCTGCAGGTCTTATGTTTGAAGAGCCACTTCGCAATTTGAGCTGTGCTACTATTCCAGCAGGACCTTCCGATGCAGCAACACAACTTGATATCATGCAAAAATTGCGTGTCTCAGGTTACGTTGGTACGCCAAGTTTCCTTATGCACCTTGCACAAAAAGCAGAAGAAAAAGGCATAGACTTACGTAAAGAACTTTTCCTTGAAGTTGCTTTTGTAACTAGTGAACGACTTTCTGAAAAAATGCGTACGCAAATGGAAAAGAAATACGATATCATCGTTCGACAAGGCTACGGAACAGCAGACGTTGGTTGTATCGGTTATGAGTGTTTTCAAAAGAATGGTTTACATATTTCAAACCGTTGTTTTGTTGAAATTTGCCACCCAGACACAGGCATCCCACTAAAAGATGGTGAAGTCGGTGAAGTGGTTGTGACTGCATTCAACAAAACATACCCGCTTATTCGTTTTGCAACAGGTGACCTTTCTTATATAGACCGTGCTCCTTGTTCCTGCGGACGCACAAGCCCTCGCCTTGGTAATATTGTTGGCCGTGTTGACACGACAGCTCGCATTAAGGGAATGTTTGTTTATCCTCATCAAGTAGAGCAGGTTATGGCTCGCTTTGAAGAAGTGAAACGCTGGCAGATTGAGGTTACTAACCCTGGCGGTATCGATGAAATGATTCTTTACATTGAAGCTAGTAACTTCAAACGTGAAGATGAACTTATGCATCTTTTCCGTGAGCGTATCAAACTTCGCCCAGACCTTCGTATTCTTCCTCCAGGTTCTTTGCCTCCGCAAATTAGACCTATTGAAGATAAGCGTGTTTGGGATTAATTGAAAATTTTTGAATAGAGTTTAAAATAGAAAGCCACCCATTTTATTTATGGGTGGCTTTCTTTGTTTAATAAGCAAAGAGTTATATTAACTAATACATCCTTCATACAAAATTATAAAAACTTGTAGAAAAGGTTTGGTATTTCTCAAAAAAAAAGAAAACATACGTTTTCCTTTTTTGATATCTTAGATAGTTTTATAAACCTAATTTAACTAGATTGAAGTGTCACTGTTCTTAAAACGCTTGAATCACCCACATCAACAAGATTACGATTATGGAACAAAGTCACAGCACTGGCATTGCCAATTTTGAACTGTAATTTATTCTTGAAAAGAAACTCTCTTTGGCTTCCTCTTTTCAAAGTGAAATGGGTTGATTTACCATCAATAACCACTTGCATCCAGCAATCTCGTGTAACATAAATAACAGCTTGCTCTTGCCCTTCTTTCACCTCAGACAAAATATCCCAATTGATAACGATAGCTTCTGGTGTTTGAGCAATAAATGTTGCCAAATCTTCCATATCCGCAGGATTCGCTTCAAATTGTGAAATATCTTCTGCTTTAAGGGCATCGACATCTACTATTTCAGAAATTTTTGGCTCAACATCTTTCAGTTCGATATCTGGCATTTCTTCTGTTACTTCGA
>CAMQVJ010000013.1 GCA_947038175.1 uncultured Desulfovibrio sp. | reverse complement strand
CTCACGTCCCATAATCATAGCACGCAGTGCTATACGGCGCTTCTAATATTCCTCATGTCGTGGCGTATGCCACACACCAAAGCCTACGCCAAGCACGGAAGCTTTTGACAAACACTAAAATATCGCAGTCCCAAAAGCCCAAAATCCCAGAAGCCCCAAATCCCAAAAAAGCTTAGAATCCTAAAATCACTTTTGTGGAGCTATATAAGCATAAAAGTGCAGAAATGAGAATGATGATAAGTAAGGATTTGACAAAGAGTTTTTCTCCTCCCTTCTTCATTAGCTTGAAGGATAGTTGAATGCCGACAACGGTGCTTAGGGTGGAGACTATAGCGTATTCGATGAGGGTGGGGGAAAATAGATTGCCCATTGCCAGAGTTGGCACACTTATAAGGCCTAGGAGGAGGAAAAAAGCGCTCGTTGTGCCTAGTACTTTTTGTGGTGACCAGTTGGCGTAAAGAACATAAACCGCAAGGGGAGGCCCACCTAGTGAGGTGGAGGTGAAGGAAAAGCCTGCTATAAAACTAGCAAAAAGGCGTATCCATAGGTGATCTGCGCCATTTTTGTTTTGCTTATGCAGATATTGCCACAGAATAAAAATAAGTAAGCATGCTCCCATGATGAACTGGAGATAGGCGTTTGGGATTACTTTTAAAGCATACGTGCCTAAAATAAGCCCGGGCAGAGAGGCGAGAAGCATAGTGCCCAAAATTTTATAATCGCAATCTCGCCAATAACTATAAATAACTGTGAGGTTAATACCAAGACTTGTGATAATAGTTAACGGAACTAAAAAAGTTAATGGCATGAAAAGGCTTAAAACCGTCACTGCTAGTATCGCACCGCCAAAACCACTCATCCCATGTATGAAGCCAGAAAAACCCCAAATAAGGGCAGTGAGAAAGAGCTCCATTTTAACCTTCCGTAATGTGTTGAAATATTTGTATGTATGCTTTTTGATAAAGAGGAGAGATGTGAAATCCCTCCGCTTTATCAAAATGGGATATCTAAAAGTGTGCTTTCTCTTTTAGAATTCCTGTCCTCGTTTTTTCATAGCCTGCATACCACCAGCAGAGTTCACAGAGTCACGCCCTGTTCTCTTTAGTTTTCGTTGGCACTCATAGGCTCTTGTGCCTGAATTACAAATGAAGGCAATATTTTTTCCTTGAGGCAATTTGCTTATGACCTTGTCGAAACCTTCTAAAGGCATAGAATACCAATAGTCTGGATATTTTTCTGCTAGAATTTGAGAGGCTTTTGCGGGGCGAGAATCTACGAAAATATAATTATTATTTTCTCGTTGCTCCCATAGCTCCACAAACTGCGCAGGGCTTATGGCGTTATGAACGCCTGAAAGCACATTATCTGCCACGTTGGCGGCGGTATTAATAACGTCCATGGCGGAAGCGAGTGGCGGTGAATAGGCAACTTCTACGTTTGAAAGGTCATTTAATGTTGGTTTTGAGAATTGTAGCATGGCGGCAACGGTGTCAATGCGAGCTTTTAATGCATCACCGTTGGCACAATATCCTTGCATACCAAGAACTCTACGGGTTTTCTTGTCCACGGTGACTTCAAGAGTCATCATGTCTTTTTCAGGGTAGAAATGCGCTCTGTCGAGTTGCTCAACATTAACACTCATGGCGTCAAAGCCTGCTTTTTTCGCTTCATCCACTGTGAGTCCTGTGCCTGAAGCAGAACCTTTTGCGAGCTTCATACACCAAGAACCCACTACTCCATTGAATGTTTCCATGCCACAAACTGGGTTCCCACCTGCTACATTTGTTCCAATGATACGACCGTGACGGTTAGCAAGAGAACCCATGGGTAAATGTTGCTCTTTGCCTGAAATAATATTTTTCATAACAACGCAATCGCCACCAGCATAAATATGAGGGTGGGAGCTTTGTAAATATTCATTCACTCGAATGCCGCCCCTTGGGTTGCAGTCAAGGCCCGCTTTTTGAGCGATTTCGGAGTTTGGCTTCACTCCCATGGCAAAAATAACTTGTTCGGCTTTTAATGTGCGCTTACTGGTGATAACTTCTTTCACTTCTCCGTTTTCGCCACGAAGTTCTAAAACCTCTTCTTCGGATATAACGTCGATTCCTAAACTGCCTAAATCATGGCGCACCATTTCAGATATGGTTTCAGAAATGAGTGAAGGTAAAAGTCTTGGTGAGCGCTTGATGAGTGTGCATTTTAAGCTCCACATATCCGCTAGGGCAACAGCGACTTCCATTCCAGTGAAGCCTCCGCCAATAATCACCACATTTTCGAGTTTGCTTTTTGCGCAATTTTCACGAATAGACATAGCCTCTTCTAGGCAAGAGATGGCGCAAACATTCTGCAAATTAATACCAGGAATTTGAGGAATAATGGGGCTGCTACCTGTGCCGAGGACAAGCTCATCATAGGCAATGTCGTATTTTTCGCCTGTGTCAAGATTTTCAACGCTTACCGTTTTATCTTCTTTTTGTATGGATAGAGCTTTGGTGTGTATGCGAACTTCAACGTTTTTCACGTCGTTGAAAAAATCAGGGTCACGGTTTACATGGGCGGAAGTTTGGCGCAAGGCATGCACATTATCTACTTCGCCCGATAAATAAAAAGGCATTCCGCAACCACCATAGGAAATAAAATTCCCTTGGTCGATCATGAGAATTTCAATATTTGAATCTAGTCGTCTGCAACGTGCAGCTGCTTTTGGACCAAGAGCAACTGCTCCGATAATAAGAACTTTCTTTGCCATTTTAAATTCCCCTTATTATAAGTTAATGCCCGTTTAGGAGTTCTCTTTTTATTGTTTTAAAAGAGTGCTCCTAAAAAATAATGAGTAAAGGGCGTCGTTCTTGTGTTGGTATGTGCTGATTTACCGTCTGCGTTCACGCTATCTATTTGCGCTATATATTTTGCCTTAGAGAGACGCTCTTTTCTATAGTATGCTTTATTACATATATAGTCTTTATTTTATATTTATCAAGTCTTATTTTTTGAAATTTTATATGTATTATGCCGTATTACTGTAAATTTTACGATTCTTGCGAAATTCTGAAGCCTGAAAAAGTAGACAGCACAAAGCGAAGCGTATATACAGTATTTACGCTGAAAATCAAAATGAGAAAGGCATAAGATATGAACGATACCCCTATTCTATCACTGACTAATATTGAGGCGAGAGGTTTTATTAGTTATCCCGATATCCATATTTTTCAAAAGAAAGTATGCCTGCTTAAAGGTGAAAGTGGGGCAGGAAAAAGCACCCTTTTTCAGATTCTAAATGGCACTCTGAGCCCAACAAAAGGGGAAGTTCTCTATAATGATAGAAGAGTAGAAGAACAAAATCCTCTTGCGCTTAGGAAAGAAATTTTATTGGTAAGTCAAAGTGTCTTTCTTTTTTCGGAAACGATTGAGGCAAATTTTAGAAAGTTTTATGAGTACCGAGAAGAAGAATGTATTTCAATTGAAAAAATGCGGGAATATTTGGAATTATCAAAAATACCACGAGACCTTAATACGTCTTGTACAGAACTTTCAGGCGGAGAAAGACAACGTGTTTTTATTGCTATTTGCCTCTCCTTTTTGCCGAAAATTCTCTTGCTCGATGAACCTACCTCCGCTCTTGATGAAGAAAGCGCACAGGCACTTATGGTGAATATTTGTGAGTTTATTAAAAAACACAACATGGCACTTGTGCTTATAAGTCACGATTCTCAGCTTTCACACTTTGCAGATCAAGAAATTGTTCTCAAAAGACAAAGTGCCGACGGAAGAATTTTGACATAGATAGATTTTTTATTTTTCCCCCAGCCCGCCTTCATTAAAAAGTGATATATAGAAATATTTTGATTGCAAATAGTATTACGAGAATGGAAGTGTAAAACACTCGTGGCATGACTATAATTGAAGAATAAAACACACAGCCGTAAAAGAGAAAATTATGCATCAAATTAGTCTCTACTCATTCGCATCCGTTTATATATTGCTCCTTATTGTTCTTATGATTATGAAAAGAGCAAAAATAAATAAAACAAAAGAATTATTCGTCGCAAGTGTGCTCATGACGGTGCAGCTCATGGTAGCGGGCTATGTTCTCACGTATTTATTTGAAAATCCTTACCCTCTTTTCACGTTGCTTTATTTTGTGAGCATGCTTTTATTCGCCATGCGCCGTGTATTTTCGCAAAAGTTAGCCCTTAATAAGAAGTTCAAAATCTCCATTGCCCTTTCTTTTCTTTTTGCAAGTATCGTCGTCCCCATTTTCTTTATTGTATTTGTGACTGAACAAAGTTTTTTTAACCCGCAATATACCATTCCCATCGCAGGAATGCTCATGGGTAATTCTATGACAGGCTTTAATTTAGCCCTAAAAGCGTTCAAAGAAAATCTTGAAAATAACCAAGACAGCATACACTGTTTACATATGCTTGGGGTACATCCGAAAAAAATACTGATGCCACATATCAATTCTGCCTTTGAAACTGCACTTTTACCTACTATAAACTCCATGCTGAGTATGGGAATCATTTCTCTACCCGGTATGCTGACAGGGCAAATTTTAGCAGGAGCAGCACCGAATAACGCCATACTCTATCAAATTGCAATTATGATAGCGATTTGCGCAACGGTTTGTATCAGCGTCTTCTGTGGGCTCTATTTTGGGCAAAAATTTCTGTATAATGAACGAATGCAGTTCACGTTTTAGAGAGGGGAATAGATGTATGGAGAAATATAAGGATACAATATGACCGTTTCTACGAATTTTCTTTTTATTTGCTAAAAGTAATACATCTACGCATTTATATTCTTAAAAAGAAATACACGAGTGGAATGAATCCTGCTCGTGTATGATAAACTACAATAAGTAAATGGATTAAATAGAGGGTCTCTAATGCCTTTTCTTAGGAAAAAATAGGGACATTAGAATCCTAGAAAGGTGTCACAAGGGTTGCTCAATCACGCTTGACGTTTATTTCTAAAATTTTTATTCCACAAAAAAAGATTTTCTTAGTCTTTGTGTCTTTGACAATTTCTAAAAATTTTATGATATTAAATAAGCTTATAGATGTTGTTTTTATGGGCTCTTTTAGGGATTTTTCAAGTTCTTTTAGCCTGTGCTGTTCTACAAAATCGAGTAAATCTTCTTTTGTAAAGTAGTTTCCAATAATTGACATTTGCTCAGTAATGGTTTGCTCTCTATTGTTCCATGACAATCCATCACAATAAAAGCTCGCTGCGAGTATATTTATATGTTTAAAAATACAATTACCATTACAAAACTTGAGCCAGTGTTCCCAATCACTCACTATTTTATTTTTTTCGTTATATAATCCGTGTGTGTCAAATAATTCTCTTTTAATGAAAGCTGCCTGATGGCATATACACCCGTCTATGAAGAATATCTTAGTCAGCTTTTCGGGGTAGGACTTTAGCTCGTCTTCTCTCTCTGAGAGAGCAAAATTAGCGTTTGCATAAAATATATCAGCACTACTATCTAAATGTGGCATTACTTTTTCAATAATTGTATTATCGCAAAGCTCGTCGCCAGCATTAAGAAACAAGAGGAATTCTCCCTTTGCTTGTAAAATCCCTTTGTTCATTGCATTATAAATGCCCGAATCTTTCTCAGAGATGAAATAAGCCATGTTCGATTGATATTTTTTGAGTATATCGAGGCACCATTTATCGGAAGCCCCATCAATAACAATCCACTCAAAGTCTTTATTGGTCTGCTGTACAATGCGCTCGCATGTTCTCTTTATCTCTTTTTCATTATAGCAAATAGTTATAATAGAAAGTTTCATGAAATCTCCTTGTGATTTGACTAATGCGCTATATAAATCTTCTTTTTTGTATGAGTATAAACAGGGCACGCTATCTTTCTCATTTGCTTTATAAACTAATCGATTGTCGTTGTGATTCGAATGAAGCTCAAAATAGTAAGTTGTTTTTTATTTTCCCATTTATCTTTTCTATAAATGAATTTTTTTAAAAAATTCCAATCAAAAATGGGGTGTAGCTGTAACTTAGGGGGGATGTTTTCACTCTCTATAAAGTCCACAATCTCATGCTTTCTTGCTTCCCAGTTCTCATAGCCTTGCTTCATAAATGCATAGGTATTGCGTCTTAATTCATCCACATTCCCTATGTTTACCATTTTTGGATTATTAAAATCACAAAGATATCCCGTTACGCCATCTTCTATATATTCATTCATGGTTGCTTGGTCATTTGCAACGACAATTTTTCCCATGGCCATGGCTTCTAAAAAGCTCATGCCAATACCTTCAAATATTCGAGGTGCGATGTAAAATGTTTTTGATTGAATACATTCTTGCATTTCTTGTTTGGTGTCAAACCATGTGGAGTAGCTAATATTGAAACGGTTTTCTTGTTCTTTCGTTGGATTTTTAAAGGTATAGCTTGGGTCAATGCTTTTATGTATGTGAATGTTCACATCTTGGCTGGCAAAGAGTTGCTCAACGGTATTAATGTTAATACTGTCACGCCGTTGCCAAAAAAAGACGCCGCAGTTGCTCTCTTCAATAAAATCTTTAGGTTGAATAAAATACTGGAGATGCTTTGAATGAAAGCCCCAAGCACTGAGTTTATCATGCAATGTTTTAGAAAAATTAAAAATTTTAATGTTTCCATATTTTAGCCATTTTAGATATCTCCAAGTATAGGAGGCATCGTACATGGGAAAGAAGGTAGCATTGGGGTGCTGTATGTTTTTTGCTACGTTTGGAGGCAAAATTTGAAAAAAGATCACGACATCATAGGGTTCAATTGATTTATTGATTTCAACATAAGATTTTTTTTGCCAGGTATCATCAAAGCGCAACTCTACGTCATAATATTCAGTTAAAAGGTTAATAAGGAATTGAGTGGATTTTGTTTTTTCGTGATAGGGATGCCCTGTAAATAGTAATTTCTTCATTTATTATTTCCTTTAGGCATGCCTATTCTTGGGAGTCGTGGGACAAGAGTGCTTTGATTTTTTTACATATACGAAATTTAGTTTTATAATATTGCCTGTTTTTATTGCTTGAAAGCTTGTATAAAATCAAATATTTATAGTATGAAAATAGTAGATGGCTTGATTTGAGAAAGACTTCCCTTTGGAAATGGGGAATGTCTTTTTCTGTTATAACTGTTCCAGTGATGAACTGTATAAGAGAAGGATATGTACATTGTCTCATTAATTCAGAATGGTATTTACAACGCTTCATTGTGTTACAAGTACGGTTGAGGTAATAGGCAGCGTCTTTTGGTTTTGTTTCAAAAAATACAATACGTGTATAATAAGAAAGCATTTCTACATAAATATGTTGAATATAAAAGAGCATATAGTCTTTTTTTGATAGAGTTGATTCGTTCAGCAAATCAGATAAAATATCAAAATGATTATACATGGACTCTATATTCAAAATAGAATAGGAGCGATTCGCCGAATAAGGACTTTGTCTATAGTAATAATATGTATCTTTAACAAAAGAAAACGTGGGCTTATGCAGAAGAACGTTGAGTAAAAATATTGCGTCCTCGCCATTACTTAAACGAGGGAATTGACTATTGATTTCCTGCAAAAAGGACTTACGATACAAGGCAGACCAAAATTCATCTTTGAAGGCTATCCCAAGAAAGTTATTCTCTTTGATTCCACGTTCGATATTCTCAAGGGTAGATGTGGGCTGATTGATATCTCCAAAAGCTAAAGCGCAGTTTCCTTTTACGAGGTCATAGTCGCCAACTTTTACTTTTGCGTAAAGTTTTTCATAAAAATGCGTATCAAGCCAGTCGTCAGAATCCACAAAACTGACGTATTCACCCCGTGCCTTGGAAAGAGCTAAATTTCTAGAATGCGCTACGCCCATGTTTTTATCACAGGAATAAACTCGTATTCGAGGGTCTTTTTTTGAGTATTCTGTTATAATATCAAGAGAGTTATCGTAACTGGCATCATTGACAAAAATAATTTCTATGTCTCTATGTGTTTGTGTGAGGAGAGAATCTATGCATTTTTCTAAATAGATTGCTGTATTGAAAACGGGAATGATGATAGAAATATGAGGGTAGGGTGATAGCTTTTCTTCACTCGTGATGGGAGTGATAATATTATCCATGCTGCCTGAATAGGGATTCGAGATTTGTAATGTGTCATTGTAAACAGACGCATCTATTGCCTCTTGTGTAAAGTGTAGAGGTAAAACATGGGAGCGTTCTGTCGCATTTAGCTTTTCGTTAATGGATGAAATCCCCGTGCAATCATGTATAGAGCATAAAAAAGGAAGGTGTTCAAAAACACAGTTTCCTTGTATGAACTCAATCCATTTCTTCCAATCACTGACTATTCGGTATTTGGTGCTATAGGCGCCGTATTTTTGAAACAAGCTCGTTCTAATATACGCAGATTGATGAACGATACAGTCTTTAATAAAAAATCCCGCAGTTAGTTCTTTTGGTAAAAGCTTATAGATGTAGTTTTCACAGGATTTTTTGAAAACCGCATCACCATAAAATACATCTGCATCTTTTTCAAAATGCGTACTCACTCTCTCTAATGTCTTTTTATTTAAAAAAGTATCTCCTGCATTCATAAAAAGAGTGTATTCCCCTTTTGCGTAGGAAAGCCCTTTGTTCATAGCGTCATAAATACCATTATCTTTTTCAGACACATACATAGTCATATGCTCACGATATTTTTCTAAAATATCAGTGCACCAAGAATCGGAACCACCATCAATCACAATCCATTCAAAGTCTTGCCATGCTTGACTTACGATAGATTTGCACGTTGCTTCAACGTCTTTTTCGTTATAACAAACGGTGATGATAGAAAGTGTTTGCGACATATGAATAAGACATCCTTATTTTATGAGAAAAGTTCACGTAAACATTTGTGTGATAAGTATAATAATTCTATATCTCTTTTGATGCTACAGCGTCAAAACCATGGTCGTGCAAGAGTTTTTCTTTTTTAGCTAATTTTAGATCCTCGGTGACCATTTCCTTGACTAATGCGGCTAAGTCATAAGTGGGTTTCCAGCCAAGTTCTTTTTTTGCTTTTGAGCAATCGCCAAGAAGTAATTCTACTTCTGCTGGTCTAAAGAAGGCTTTGTCAATCATAATCACGCATTTTCCGCTCTTTTTATCGATGCCCTTTTCATCCACACCCTTGCCTTGCCACTCAATATCCATGCCCAGTTCTGCAAAAGTCATTTCACAAAATTCACGAATAGAGGTTGTTGTGCCCGTTGAAAGCACATAGTCTTGCGGCTTTTCTTGTTGCACAATGCGCCACATTCCTTCTACGTAATCTTTTGCGTGTCCCCAATCTCTCTTTGCGTCCATATTACCAAGGCTAAGAGTTTCTTGCAAGCCAAGAGATATACGTGTGGCGGCGAGAGTGATTTTTCTTGTCACAAAGTTTTCGCCACGGCGTGGGCTTTCGTGGTTAAATAATATACCATTGGCTGCAAAAACACCAAAGCTTTCTCTGTAGTTTACGCATATCCAATAAGAATAAAGTTTAGCAACCGCATAGGGCGAGCGTGGGTAAAAAGGCGTTTTTTCTGACTGAATAGGTTCTTGGATAAGTCCATAAAGTTCTGAGGTAGACGCTTGATAAAACTTTGTTTTTTTCTCAAGCCCCGCTCCTCTGATAGCTTCCAAAATACGAAGAGTGCCCATGGCAACCGCATCTGCGGTATATTCTGGACAATCCCAGGAAACTTTTACATGCGATTGTGCCGCAAGATTATAAATCTCATCAGGCGCTATATGCAATACCAAGGTATTTAGATTGCTAGAATCAGTCAAATCACCATAATGCAAAAATATTTTATCAGCATAGGCAGAATTTGCCATGATATGGTCAATTCTTTGGGTATTACAGGAGGATGCTCGGCGAACAATTCCATGCACTTCATAGCCTTTTTCCAAAAGGAGCTCTGCTAGATAGGAGCCGTCTTGTCCTGTAATACCTGTAATAAGTGCCTTTTTCATTTTTAGTCCTGTAATTTTTTGATAAAGTATTTTTATTTAAATGTATGGGAAGCGTCCGTTCAGAAATTAGGAATCGCTTTTGCGTCCATAATTATCTTGCAAGCGCACAATATCGTCTTCGCCAAGGTAGGAGCCTGATTGCACCTCAATAAACACAAGGGGAATGGTGCCAGGGTTTTTGATTCGATGGCTCATTCCTTGAGGAATATAAACGGATTGGTTTTCAACGTATAGCTTTGTTTCTTCTGCTAGGGTTATCTCTGCTGTTCCGCTCACAATAACCCAGTGCTCAGAACGATGATAGTGCATTTGCAAAGACGTTACCTCGCCTTGATTGACCACTATGCGCTTTACTTGAAAACGGTCTCCTTGCACAAGGCCTTCATAATTACCCCATGGGCGGAAAACCTTTGGATGTATGTCATATTCATTACGATTATTCTTTTTCAGCTCTTCCACAATGAGCTTTACATCTTGCGCTTTCTCACGAGGCATAATAAGGATAGCGTCTTTTGTTTCAATAATAGCAAGGTCTTGTAGGCCTATTGTGGCGATAAGTCTGCCTGTACTATGGATATAACAACCATGCGTGTCTTTGGTGATAACGTCGCCTGTGCAGGCATTATTATCTTCGTTTTTAGGGGCATTCTCGTAAAAAGCGTCCCAACAACCAAGGTCACTCCAAGAAATATTAAGAGGGAGGAGGACCGCTTGCTGTGTCTTTTCCATAACAGCGTAATCTATTGAAATAGAAGGAGAATCGGAAAAGCTTGAACCTGGACGTGTGAAATTGAGGTCGGTCTGCTTGTCTGCCCATGCTTTTTTGCAAGCCATATACATGGTCGGTTCAAACATTTCTAGTTCTTTTAAATAAACGGACGGTTTTGTGAAAAACATACCACTATTCCAAAAAAAGCCACCTTCTTTCAACATTCTTTCTGCGTTTTCTAAATTTGGCTTTTCAACGAAAGAGCCCACACGATAAGCGTTCCCTTCCAATTTCTCACCCTGTTTGATATAGCCATAGCCTGTTTCAGGCGTCGCTGGCGTTATGCCAAAAGTCACAATGAAGTTTTTTTGCACAAGAGGGAGTGCTTCTTGTATTTTTGCACAGAAGGTTTCTTGGTCTTTTATGATGTGATCCGCAGGCAAAATAAGCATGGGGATGTCACCATCTTCCAACGCTTTAAACGCTGCAAGAGCAATCGCTGGTGCGGTGTTTCGAGCTTCTTCTTCAATAATAATAGTGCCTTGAATCCCTAATTCTTGTAGGGAGGTATCGGCATAAAAACGATGTGCATGATTACAAATAACGAGAGGGTCAGCAAAAATACTCTTATCTGTAGTACGCTGAATAGTATCTTTGAACAAGGTATTTCCTTGGCCTAAGTCCACGAATTGCTTTGGGTATTTTGTTCTTGAAAGGGGCCATAGGCGCGAACCACTTCCACCGCAAAGAATAACTGGGTATATTTTTGTGTTTTTGTTCATTAGAATACTTCCTCGTTAGGGTAATCTATACTAAAATGAGGACATTGTAAAATCAAAAATACGGGGAAATAGGACAAATATGTAAAGTTTACTTTCTATTTTGAATACTGGACTTACAATGGTGTTTTACTTTTCCCTCTGAAAATAATAAGACTGAGCGTCTAATATTCGTTGTTCTTTTTTTATTCTTCTTATAAGATATGGTGGCAGCGCAAAATAGTGCTTTTTTAGAAAATTCTCTTTTTGTAGAGAAATGGTGGGATTTGACCGCATCGAAATATACATGGTTCAAATAACAGGATTTATTATGAAGAAAACAGACAAGATTTTTATTGCAGGACATAGGGGGCTGGTTGGCTCTGCTCTTGTGCGTCTTTTGGAGCGTGAAGGATTTAATAATACGATTGTCCGCACATCGAAGGAGCTAGACCTAACAAATCAAGCCCAAGTGAATGATTTTTTTGCCGTAGAGAAACCTGACTATGTTTTTCTCTGTGCTGCTAAAGTAGGCGGAATTATGTCGAATAGTAATTATCCTGCTGATTTCATATATAATAATATTATGATTGGAACGAATGTTATTCATGCTTCTTATAAGCATAAAGTGAAAAAACTCCTTAATATGGGTTCTTCTTGTATTTATCCTCGATTAGCGCCGCAGCCTATGAAGGAAGATTGTCTCCTCACGTCCGAACTTGAAAAAACAAACGAAGCCTACGCGTTGGCGAAGATTTCAGCAATCAAAATGTGTCAATATTATAATAGCCAGTATGGAACGAATTTTATTTCTGTTATGCCTACTAACCAGTATGGTGTGGGTGATAATTTTAATATGGAAACCGCACACCTATTACCTATGGTGCTTAGACGCTTCCACTTGGCAAAACTCCTAGCAGCGCAAGATTTTGCAGGAATAAAGAAAGATTTAAGTAGATATAAGCTGGGTTGGGGTATTGATGATGGCATTGACGTAAACGATAATAAATCCCTTGAACTTGCCCTGAATAAAGTGGGGGCTTTCACTCATAAAGTAGTGCTTTGGGGTGATGGGTCTGTGTATCGTGAGCTTATGTCATCCGATGACTTGGCAGACGCGTGTTTCTACCTTATGCAAAATAAAGAATATAGTGATATCGGGGAATTTGTGAACATCACGAATGGTGATGATATTCAGCTGAAAGAACTCTTCAAAGTGATGAAAAGAATCACTGGATTTGAGGGAGCACTTGAATACGATACCTCAAAACCTAATGGCACTCCTCGTAAAATGATGGACGCCACTCGCATTAAAAAACTCGGTTGGAACTCTGAAATTTCCCTTGAAAAAGGTATTGTGGACTTTTATGAGTGGTATACTCTCGGGAAAAAATAAGGACTCTCGGCCTTATATGTACAGCTCAGACTGAAATGGGATATATCTATTCTAATTATCATTTGAACGTCTTCCATTCAAAATTCTTCCGTTATTAAAATAGTATTAGTGCCCAATCATAAAGTATAGTTGGTGCATTTAACTCCAATACTGAATCATATCATCAAGGGTTTGGGTAAGGCTATAGGCGGGCGTCCACCCTAATTTTTTTAATTTTGAATTATCACCAATGATGGAAGGGTTTTCGGATGGGCGAATTCTTTCAGAGTCTACTCGTATTTCAGGCTTAATATTGAGTAAGGAACTTATCGTGTTTATGAGCTCGCATAATTGTACTCCATTTCCAGAACAAACATTATAGGTTTCACCAAGTTCTCCATATTCGAGCAAAAGCCAATACGCGCTTATAATATCACGGATATCTGTAAAATCTCTTATAACGCTGGTATCTCCTGTGTGCAATACTCCGCCATTGCGAGCAATCTGTATAAGTTGGCGCACAAAAGATGGAACAACAAATGTGTCTTTTTGTTTTGGCCCAATGTGATTGAAAGAGCGTGTTAGTATAATATCGGTATTGTAATTTTTAACGTAGAGTAAGGCCAACATTTCCTGTGCAGTTCTAGCAACAGCATAAGGACTATTGGGAAGCAATGGGGTTTGTTCGTGCAAAGGGCTGATTGTTTGTGCGCTTTGTCCGTATTGTTCAGAACTCCCAATGGAAAGAATCCTGCTGTTTAGATTCAATGTTCGAACTGAATCTATAAGGTTCAAAAAAATATTGGTATTGTTAGAAAAAGAGTCTACAGGTTTTTTCCAGCTTTCGCTCACGGAACTATATGAGGCTAAGTGTAGAATATAGTCTGGTTTAAAATGCTCAAGTAGATTGAGGATGCCTGACTGGTTGTTGAGATCTAGACAGCGATATTCATAATTTTTATGGGTCAATAACGACTGTTTTGAGCGCCCAGTACCAATCACTGTTATGTCGGGCTTATGGGCTAATGTGTATTCCAAGAAATGTTGACCAACAAAGCCGTTAACGCCTGTAACGAGTAATTTCTTCATAATATCCCCACTAAGAACCTTACATGAAATAATATTTTTTATAGAATATCTCTTCTTTTTGTTTAGAAATAGAGAGGGAATCTTTTTTGCGTTATCCGAAATTTAAACGCTTGTTGCATAAGTATAACAAACATTATTTTCATAAAATTGCAGAATTAGCAAGGTTTTTCTAAGAATGAAATTGAATTGAGATATGATACTAAAGGCAGTATGAAAGACCACCACAGAGCAAGGTACTCTCTCACGTGTTCTAGTTCTTTCTAGCTCAGATTTGTACCAGTCTAGTAAAAAGAGTAAACGAGACTGCACAAGTTTCTGTTTTAGAATAGAAATTTTTGTAATGGCATAGGGGGTATTAAGGGCAGACGGGTGGACTTATGTAAAGGACGTACTCTTTGCGCACGTTGCCCGTATTGCACGGAGCTTCTGATAGAGATAATTCTGCTTTTTAGATTCAATTTTCGAACGGAAGCAATAAGGTTTAAAAAATAGTTGTGTGATTAGTAAAACATTCGACAGACGTTTTTAGCGTTCACGAACAGAACTGTCTGAGGCTAGGTGTCAATGCTATTTTCTTTAAAGTCGTTAAATATTTGTGAAATCTGTGTGTGTGGGGGGGTAAAATCAAAGCTATATAGCTCTTTCTAGATTCTATAGTTTGTTCTTTATGTACTGAAATAATTAATCTTTTCTTAAAAAAAACAGTAAATGTTTTTTTAGGGCTTTCCATCTGGATTTTTTTACAGGTGCTTTTTCTTCTGGTATCACTTTAGAATATCCGCAGTCTATTTTAGATAAGTTTTCGTAGTTATTTTTAAGCAATTCTTCTCTATACCAATCATAAAGACTCTTTAGGATGGGGTTGTCTTTAAAAGTTACTCGAGTATAATGATCTGCTATTATACTTGGTTTACTTGGTCTATAGTTGCTAAAGTGATAAAATATGAGCGGGATATTATTATTTATAAGCCACTTACCTTGTTCATTAAGAAGGTGACGCTCATGCAAGTTCCATGGAGCCATATTAAGTCCTTTGTTTTTTGATACTAAGACATTTTCAAAAAATAAAGGTGCAAAACTCATGGGGAGTTGGTCAACGAAAGTTCCTTCATATGTTTTATTGTAGCAATTTACTTCTAAGCGTCTTTGCCACCATTGCAATAGGCTCTGTGTGACGGGTGATTTCTTGGTTGCAAGAAAACCTAAGTTATAAATCCCATAATTTGTAAAAAGCTTTTCTTGGGGCAAAAGCTCGTCGGGTTCAATAGGCGTTAAGATATGGGGTGTTAGAATAATATCACAATATTTAAGTTGCTTTTCAATATAGTCCAAAGGGGAAAATATACAGGTGTCAGGGTCAAGATAAATAACTAGGTCGGCATCGTATTTATCATACAGATATTCAAAGCAAAAGGGTTTAACTGAAGTATTGAGCTCAATAATATTATAGAGCTGTGCCATGCTGTCGAATTTTGGAATAGGAACATTAGCAACTTCTACGATGAGGAAATCATCATAAGGGGTGTAGTCAACACTATCTTGCTTTTTATCGCAAAGAAAAATAGTAAAGGTATATTCAGGCGCATAGCGCAAAACACTATCACCGAGAACTTTTGCCTGGGCTAAGTAGTTGTTAGAACATATTGTAAATATTGCTTTTTTCATTGTTCTGTATGCTGTGTCCGAGTGTTTATAGTTTTTATATATTATGTGAAAGCAGGAGGGCTTGCCCGCCCCCATATATTTAACAAACTTATTTTTTAGAATAGATAATAACGACTTTAAAATTATTAAAATTGTGGATAATTGATAGTAAAATCTAAGAACAATTTCTAAAGAAGTCGTAATCGCTTTTTAAGGCTCTTTAGTTTTGATTTATAGAATCTTCTTATTTTATAAAGTAAATAAGGTTTATAGAGTAAAAAAGAGAGTTTGATTCTGGAAATACTACCCTCTTCTCCTACTAATGTTTGAACTAATTCTTTTTGTTCTGGAGTGATCGTGAGTGAAAAATTTGAAAACAAGTCAAGAACCTTATAGTAAGACTCTGTTTTGTAAGAAGTATAAATCCCTTTCTCTACTTGATTAGATGTATAATTATAATATACGGGGTGATTTCCATGGATAAAAAAAGGTATTCCCATTTCGAGACTATACCATACATTACTTCCTAGAGAACTTGAGGTTGAGTGTTTGAAATTTCTAAGGATAGAATAGAAATTCTCTGCAAATTCTTCTGAGAAGGCATTTCCTGCCGTATAGACAGGAATATTTCTATCTAAGAAGTGCTGATAATCTCCATTGTTTATATCATGCATATGCAAGCATACACAGATGGGATGCATTTCACTTGGTAGTTTCTGTAAATCGTCAATATATTCGCCGATTACTTTTTTTGGCTCTTCCTCAAATCCAATGTCGGGAGTTGTGTGGCTAAAAAAGACTAATGTGCCTTTTGCGTCACTCGATTGCACTATTCCACGTTTTTTGCGCAACCATGGTAGAGGTGCCGGGACTTTATAGACCGGTTGGGTAGAAAGCGTTTTAAATAAGGCTACGTTCTTAGAGGTATAGAAAAGCATAAAGGGTGCGTCATTGGAGAGATCATGTTTGCCTACTGAGCTATCCAAATTAACCCCGTGGGCAGAATAACAGTGTAAAGGCAAAGAAGAAGGGTAATACGCATATTCCCGCAAAAAAACGCCAGCAGAATAACAGTCCGTTACCCAATTGTGAGTTCTTTTGTTCTTGTTCGTAGTAGGTTCTTTGCATAACTCGACAAGTTTTTCTGCTGAATATCCTTGCCAGTCAAATTTTGTGTTACACATATCTCTCTCCCCAATAAAATATCTATATGTCGGCTTGGTATTACAGGCAAAACGTTTGGTTGAACCCAAAATCTGCTTATTACTGCTGGAGGAAAATCCTTCTTCGCAGAATAATATACTGTGAGAATACCTTCTAAGTCAAGTGTGGATATGTAAGCGTATTTTTTTAATGACACTCGGACTAATTGAGAAAAGAGGTATTCTCTTTATTGTGTCAAGAACTCTTAAGTATCAAATGGAAATAATGCTACATGTTTTTGGACTCTTATTATGATGTAGTATCTAGTAAATACATATATATGAGTATAGGCTTTGCAAATAAAAGATGAACACCAGAAGCCTTTAGATTCGTCTAGAGTGTTGCATAGAAAACTTTTCATAGTCCTTGTATAAGGGACTTTTGCTGTTTGCATTTATGCAAGCATATAAAAATAGACGATTCGTCGTTTTGTATTAAGGTGATTTGCATGAACTTAAAATGATCTAAAGACCGAATGTGTATCGCCTTACGCCTTCCCTGTTCCCCAACAAAAAAACTCCCTGTTTTCGCAGGGAGTTTTTATATAACTTAATACTCTATTTCTACAATATCAGTTTTGAATAAAGAAATAGCTAATGAGCTAAGGGTTTATGCTCTAGGTTTAGTACATTCCGCCCATGCCGCCCATTCTGCCGCCCATAGGAGGCATCATAAGAGCTTCTTCTTCTTCTTTCTTAGGCTTTTCAATGATAGCACAATCAGTAGTAAGAAGTAAGGAAGCGGTAGAATCTGCGTGTTGCAAAGCAAAACAGCTTACTTGCTTAGGATCAATAACGCCTGTTTTGAGTAGGTCTTCGTATTCGCTAGTTGCAGAGTTGAAGCCAAAACCGTCTTTACCGGAGCGTACTTTTTCTACAACAACAGAGCCTTCAAAGCCTGCGTTTTGACGAAGAGGTTCTTCGATAGCACAACGAACAATGTTCACGCCAGCGAGTTCGTTATTGTCAACAACCTTAACATCTTCAAGAACCTTAGAAGCACGAATGAAAGCAGTACCGCCGCTTGCGTTCTTTGTACGGGCGTTTGAAAAAGTATGCTTTAATAAGCGATTAAAATAATATCTCCAAGCGGAATTACCATTTCACTTCTTCGCACCATAAATCTGTATTCTGGGTTGAGTTCTTTTAGTAAACTTTTGATTTCAAAAAAATCAACGGGGTTATGGTATAATGCTGCCGCAATGATAGGTTTGTCCTGCTTTATACTTTTCCTTGCCCCTTCCAGTGCTTGTTTTTCAAAGCCCTCGATGTCAAGTTTGATAAGGCCTATTTTATTCTTCTTGTTTTCGCGAGAGCTATCAATCGTAACAACGTCAACAGCGTGAGAGTTTTCTCTCGTCCCTGTGGTATCAGCTAGTGATGCACCTGCATCAATATCGTCATTGGAATACAAGGCAAGTGTTTCACATTTAGCACCAAGTCCGCTGGTGGATAAGGTGAACTGTGATGAGAGCGGTAGTTCTTTGATTCTACCTGTGAGAAGCTGATAGTTTGTAGATTGGGGTTCAAACCGTATATATTAGACTCTGGGAAAAGTTGATGGAATAAAACCGCTGTATCTCCAGTATAAGCTCCCCCATCAATAATGTCGTGGCCATTTATTTTTTGTAAAATATCTTCTGGTAAATCTATAGGCCCGTATTTGTTGGAATGGATAAATGCTTCATCGTCTGAATATTGTTCGATGTTGTTATATTCTTCAAAGCGCAGAGCATATTCGAAATCTCGTGGTGTCCAAGAAAAAGCTGGAGAAACCTGGATGTCATTTTTATATTCTAACAAATTTATTAGCTGGATAAATTTATTAATGTATGCATTTGAAATGTCATCCATTCCTTCAGTTAATGATTGTAATAACTCGGGGAGTTGGTGTTTTGCTAAATATTCATGCCAAATTTTATCCCAGTGAAAGACAAGTGGTATAAACTCTTGATTCAACTGTTTGATTCTATGTATGTGCAAAGGGGTGTTTTGGATTGGGACTAGGGTTGGAGCTCTACGATATTCCAATATTTTTTTGCCTACAATGTAAATTTCACGAAGTCCATTGCTATGTTTCTTTTTTTTGAAAATATTCATGTATACCTACTTTTGCTAGTATTTTAGAGATGGCAAAAAAGAATGTATTAAAGTATGAATAGTATATAAGATGATACTACTATTGAATAATTCAAGGTTGTCTGATTTCTTTAGGGCTTTCTTTGCCCCGCATTGTTTTATTTACCACTAAAGTATATACAACAATGTCTTCTCATTTAAATGAATAAGTTTTTAAGTGTCAAGTCTTTGATTGTGTATTCGTATTTTTGGAGTCTTCTCTTTTATGGTATTTATGAGGCTTTCCCCACAAAAAAACTCCCTGTTTTTACAGGGAGTTTTTTATATAACTTAATACTCTATTTCTATAATATCAGTTTTGAATGAGGCAATAGCTAATGAGCTAAGGGTTTATGTACTAGGTTTAGTACATTCCGCCCATGCCACCCATTCCGCCCATTCCGCCGCCCATAGGAGGCATAGGAGCTTCTTCTCTCTTAGGCTTTTCAACGATAGCGCACTCAGTAGTAAGAAGTAAGGAAGCGATAGACGCTGCGTGTTGCAAAGCAAAACGAGTTACTTGCTTAGGATCGATAACGCCTGCTTTGAGTAGGTCTTCGTATTCGCCAGTTGCAGCGTTGAAGCCAAAGCCGTCTTTACCAGAACGAACTCTTTCTACAACAACAGAACCTTCAAAACCTGCGTTTTGAGCGATTTGGCGAAGAGGTTCTTCGATAGCACGACGGATGATGTTAACACCAGCGAGTTCGTCATCGTCAACAACCTTAACATCTTCAAGAGCTTTAGAAGCACGAATGAAAGCAGTACCGCCGCCAGGCACAATGCCTTCAGCAACAGCAGCGCGAGTAGCATTAAGAGCATCTTCAACGCGGTCTTTCTTTTCTTTCATTTCGATTTCAGTTGCAGCGCCAACTTTGATAACGGCTACGCCACCAACAAGTTTAGCGAGGCGTTCTTGTAATTTTTCGCGATCATATTCAGAAGCACTTTCTTCGATTTGCGCACGAATTTGTTTTACACGGCCTTTGATAATGTCAGCTTTGCCAGCGCCGTCAACAAGAACGGTGTTGTCTTTGTCGATACGAACAGTTTTGCAAGTACCAAGGTCAGCAAGAGTCATATTTTCAAGCTTAACGCCCATTTCTTCAGAAACAACAGAGCCACCAGTAAGGATAGCAATGTCTTCAAGCATAGCTTTACGACGATCGCCAAAGCCAGGAGCTTTTACAGCAGAAACTTGAATTGTGCCACGAAGTTTGTTTACAACGAGAGTTGCAAGAGCTTCGCCTTCGATATCTTCAGCGATAATAAGAAGAGGGCGGTTCATTTTTGCAATTTGTTCAAGAACAGGAAGCATATCTTTCATGCTGCTGATTTTCTTTTCTTGCAAAAGGATGTATGGGTTTTCAAGTTCGCAGATAAGTTTTTCGGTATCTGTTACGAAGTAAGGGGAGAGGTAACCACGGTCAAATTGCATACCTTCAACGGTATCAAGAGTGGTATCAAGGCCTTTAGCTTCTTCAACAGTGATAACGCCTTCTTTGCCAACTTTGCTCATAGCTTCAGCAATGATGTTACCAATGGTAGCATCAGAGTTAGCAGAGATAGTACCAACTTGCGCGATTTCTTTTTGATCACGAGTAGGTTTAGCAAGGTTACCAAGCTCAGCAACGATAGCTTCAACAGCTTTATCGATACCACGTTTGATAGGCATTGGGTTACGGCCAGCAGCAACAAGTTTCACACCTTCACGGTAGATAGCTTGAGCAAGAACGGTAGCAGTTGTTGTACCGTCACCAGCAGCGTCTGATGTTTTTGAAGCAACTTCACGAACGAGTTGTGCGCCCATGTTTTCAAACTTGTCTTCAAGTTCGATTTCTTTGGCAACAGAAACACCATCTTTAGTGATAACAGGCGCGCCGTAGGATTTTTCGATAAGAACGTTACGTCCCTTAGGTCCTAAGGTAACTTTAACAGCGTTAGCAAGTTTGTCGATACCAGCAGCGAGACGTTCACGAGCCTTCGCATCAAAAATAATTTCTTTCGCAGACATTATGTATAACTCCTAATAGATTCTATATAATTGAAACAATTGTTATTAAAATTAGCCAACGATAGCTAAGATATCTTCTTCACGCATAACGAGGTGTTCAACACCGTCAAGCTTGATTTCGCTACCAGCATATTTGCCAAAAAGAACAATGTCGCCCACTTTCACTTCAAGAGCAACGCGAGTGCCATTGTCGAGAACTTTACCTGGTCCAACAGCAATAATTTCAGCGCGAGATGGCTTTTCTTTTGCAGTTTCAGGGATAAAAAGACCACCAGCGGTTTTTTCTTCAACATCAACGCGTTTTACGAGAACTCGGTCGCTTAAGGGTTTAAAGCTCATAATAACTATCCTCCAAGAAAAGTTTATAATATTTTGGGGTGTATTTTTCAATCAAAGTCTTTTGTGTTTTGGCGAAAAAATCTTGTTTTCAAAAGGAAACACATAATGTGCATAGCTTGAAAAAAAATTAGCGTTCAAAGGACAAAAGGCTTTATTCAAAAAATACCCTCATTGCAAACGTGCCTGCTTCTTTAAAAATAAGCATATAGTAGAAGGAAATTTTAAATAGTTAACTTCTTCCTTGCAACGATATAATAAATAAGCTTTCTTTTTGACTTGAAAAGGGGGTGAAACCAAAAAAAAAGATTTTTTATGAAGAAAATATTATTTATTTATTTAAATCAGTATGTTGTGTGTATGATTTTTTTATAAAAATCTTTGATGAAATGTGTTTATGCCTTGCTCTCTTTTGTTTTAATCTTTAGTTCTGTGTAAAAATATTCAATCTAAAACGTATGAGTATTATTGTATCTTGTGTACAAAACCTATTTATGAAATTAGCATAGGTAGAAATTTTTATTAGGATGTGTTATCTTTTTGATATGAGGAAGAAAATGTTTATTTTTCATTCCATCTTTTAAATACGGGTGTTTTTTTCATGAAGGGCGACGTTTGTGTTTTGTGCAAAGTTAGCGATGTTTGTGTTGTTGCCATGGCGACTGATGCAACCCATTCATGTGAGAAAGAAAACCAAGGAGGGTTTAATTATGAAGACAGCTCAAGATATTATGACAAAGAATCCTATTTGTGTAAGTCCTGAAACCAAAATTATTGATGCGGTTAAGATTTTATTAGATAAACATTTCAATGGATTGCCTGTGGTTGATGAAGAGAATAAACTTGTGGGGATTTTAACGCAAAGTGATTTAGTAGCACAACACCAAAAAATCGAATTGCCGTCTTACTTTTTTGTTTTAGACGCTGCTATCCCCATGTATTCGCCTGCAAAGTTTGAAGCAAATGTGGCAAGAATGAATGCCGAAACAGTGCAAGACCTTATGAAGACAGATGTTTTGACTCTTCGCCCTGATACGCCCGTTGATGTTCTTGCTTCTTATATGATGGATAATAAATATTATAGTTTACCCATCGTTGATAAGGGTATACTTGTTGGTATTGTTGGGAAAGAAGATATTTTGCGTATGGTGATAAGTTAAGCCGAGGGGCTAAGAGATATTTATCTTTTTTTTGGGGAGGCTAAGAGATATTTGTCTTTTTTTGGGGAGTTGAACTCCCCAAACCCCACATTTTCAACTCTTGTATGTAGAATATGAGCGGATACGTCGCTCATCGCTTACATGAAAAATCTCCTATAAAAAGCTCTTATAAAAAACTTGTATAAGAAACATGTATGCATTAGTATCTGTGGGAATAGATGAAGCACTGTAAAAGTGTCTACTCGTGTGGCTATTTATTTTTTGCCTTTATTTGTGTTCTATGGAAAATGCCTGTTTCGAGGTGCTTTTATCAGAACACATACTCCGTATTTGGGGTGTTTGATAAAAGAAAATCTTTTTTGTTAAAGAAAAAGGTTTCCTCACTAATGATAAAACTATGGAAAAAACATTGAAAGACAAAATTAGTAAACCCCTGCATATACTTTTTATTGTGTGCTTAGTGTCTCTTACCTTCTCGATTTGTTTGGGGCTTTTTCTTTTTTCTTTTGAGACACTTCTTCTTTATTTTCAATATCCTCTTTTAGGTGAAATTCAGGCGTCTCCTTATTTACTTGCATTTTCTGGGACGGCCATTGCCTGTTTTTTACCTCCGCTTTTTTTAGTGGGAGCAAGACGTTCTTATGGCTTTTTTGAGCGACTTGTGCGAATGTTGGAAGTTCAGGCGTTTTTCTTTTTCTTTCTTGTGCTTGCTGTGAGCGCTTTTCTTTATTATACAGTGCGCCAAGAAGATAATATGGTTGCGATAATGAATGCCCATTATTTTTCAGCGGCAACACGCCTACTTATGTGTCTTTATTTATATCTTTCTATTGAGGTATGCTTGCGCTCACAAGACATGCCTTTACCTTATGGCTGTATGGAACCAGAAAATAATGATATGGGAGATTTTGATAAATCGGAGTCAGAGCAAGAAAAAGACGAGGAGTGGAAAAGTGAGGATTTAGGCGAGGATTTTTTATTTCATATCAAAACGCCCCTGTCTGTGGAGTCTGTCACGTTCGCCGAGTCTGCTGAGTTAGCTGAGTTAGCCGAATCCCTAAATTCCCAAAAGTCTGTAGGTGAGCAGGGGGATATCTGTGAAAATCACAAAGAAATTTGGAGAAAATACCAAAAAGAAATGCCTAATAGTTTAAAATCAACCATTAGTTTTGCACAGGTCATAGGTTTTTTATTGCTAAGCTTAGGGCTTTTTCCTGTGTTTAATGTGGGACTGCCTACCTTTGTCATAAACTATAGTTTTATCCCTGCTTTTTTTCTTTATTTTTATTTGTTATATATGATAGGAAAAAGACCGTATGCTCTTTGGCGTTTAGCGTATCTGTGCCTTAATCTTTATATATTTATGGCGTATGTATGGGATGAGTCCTTGTTTTGGCAAATACTGCTTCTTGGATTTTTTCTATTCCAATGTTTTGTTTTCTATGTTTTCTATTGTAAGAATAAAGAGTATTTTCTTGAATAAAGTTTTGTGGGAGATTGTTAATTTTGTTTTTAAATATAAGAAAAAAAAATACAAAGAAGAAAGAGTCTTCTACTACTATACAGAGTTTCACTCTTGCAGGAGAAAATCTGGAATATGTTTTTATCCGAGATAATCATCAAACTTTACGTTTGCGTGTTAAAGCGGATTCTTCTATTGAAGTTAAAGCGCCTCATAAATGTAGACAGGTAGATGTCGATGCGTTTTTGCAAAAAAAATCCATGTGGATTCAGGAAAAACGCAGTGATATGCTCACAAAAGGGCTTCGACCTCATATTGATTTTAGCCATGATTCCGCCTTTTTTTGTCTTGGTAAAAAAATACTTTTCCATTATCCCTCTTCTTTTACGAAAAAAAGAGGGGAGACTAGCGAGTGTGATACTAACAACGCTAGCAATACCAATAATACCAATAATGACAGTAATACCGAGAATGCACGCAATACAAGCTGTGCCAGCGGTATTCTAAATACGTCGAATATACCAAATACGCCAAATACGTTTGGCGGACACGACGGGGGCATGGTAAATGTGGAATCTTTTGCCGAAAGGACATCCCCTTTTTCGTCTCGTTTTCTTTTAGAACCTGGAATGACGCAATCCTTTGAGTCTATTGCCAATAGTATATCTAAGGATTTCAAACTAAGTATAAAAGCGCAAAACGCCTCCCTTGTTCCCATTCTTTTGATTCAGGCAAAAACAGATAAAGATAAAAACTATACAAATAGTATACAGATATGGCGAAAGAAATCTGCGGAACTTTTTCTAAAAGTCTGTCTTGATACGGTTTGGGAAGCCTTATGCACTGACGATTTTATTCCACAAGAACTTCGGGAGTTTTTTCAGAAGACGAAGAAGCCAAGCTTGCGTGTTCGGGTTTTGTCTCGCCGATTTGGTTCTTGTTCCACAAAGCAGGAGATATGCCTTGCTAGGCATCTCGTATCCTTTCCCCTTGAACTTATTGAATATGTTATAGTACATGAATGTTGTCATTTAGTGCACATGGATCATTCAAAGGCTTTTTATGAGATTATGGAAAGCTGTTGTCAGAATGCGAAGAAGAAACGAGAATATTTGTGGGATTGGAGTGGACAACACTCTCAATTTTAATGCTGTTTTTATGCTTTTCTCGTTTTGACTTAATTGGAAAAATTCTGTAAATTCACCAAAGCTAATCAAATAGTATAGCAAGAGGACTCTAGAGAGTTACTTTTGGTGTTTAATAAAAGAGTCTACTAAAAAGAAAACTCGTTAGTTTTTAAAGTGGTATCATCGTGATGGAAACTTTACAGGAAAAAAAACAAGAAGCTCCTCGCTCAAAAGAGTCTTTGCAAGAGTCCTCGCAAGAGTCTTTGCGAGCGTCTTTTCAAGAGTCTGCCGATGATGGTTCTCGTCTTTTTGTAGATGCCTCTATTTCGATAATTTCCGAGAAAGATGAGTATTACGATGAGGAAAACCGAGAAACTGCAAGCGCCGAAGAGCTAGAAGAAAGTACCACGGCAGAAGATTTTGATATTCTAAAAACCTTCGGTTCTATCGTTCTTCCTACTGATTGTGATGCTCTTTTTGCTGATTTGTCAGCGGAATTTCCTAAAGACCTTACGGGTGCTGATTTTGAATCACATGATTCAGGGTCTAGTTTGTATTCGCAAGACGGTGATACTTTTAAAGTCGATACTAGCCTTTGTGAATTTGGTTCTATTGTTTTGAATGAATTAGCGTTTGCTAATATAATGAATAATAAGACTTCTGGTCAACAAAATAAAGATGACCTGACTCATGCTTTGACCAATACATTGGCGCATGCTTTAGAGCCTGAGGCCTATGGTGCTTTTTCAGAATCTCAGAATAAGGGTGAGCTTATTCTTTATTCAGGAAAGTCACGAAAAAGAAAAACCAACCCCTATATGTCCTCAACTTCTGAGGATGATAGTCTTATGGATCGCTTGTCTCATCTGGCATTACCTGTAGAAAGTTTTGAGGTTATTAATCTTGCAGGATTATTAGGCACGGAATTGGGTGTGGACGGGGGGATTGATGTAGGGATTGACGGGGTAGAAAATTCTGTTTTTCCACAAAATACGCAATCACAAGTAAGGACTGAGAAAGCGATGAGTACGGAATCTTCCTTTCCTGAACATATGCTTTCCATGCTTGGAGATTTAAATAGCATATGTATTGACCACATACTTCAAGCACCCCAAAGATTTTGGGAAGATGCTATGCCAAGTGCTGTGCCAGGTGTTGTGCCAAGTGCTATGCCAGGAGCTATGAAGGAAGGCTGTGCGCCACTAGATTCGCCACTAGATTCCTCATTAGATTTGTCATTAGATTCGTCATTTGGTTCTTTTCTTAATGCAGATAATTTGTATGTGAAAGAAGAAGATTTATTGCTCGAAATTGATTTTTTTGAATTGTACCTTGAAAAAGGGAATGCCAAAAATAATACCATGTGGGACAGTTCTTACGATGCTCGAGACATGGGAGAAAGTATCACGTACGCCGAAAATAATGATTTCTGGGCAACTTTTGATATGGAGACTGACTGGATTGATATTAGTTTCTCCTTGGGAAAAGAATTTACGTTTGAGGTGATTAATGATGAAGCTGATTCCGTTATTGTTATCAAGAATGGCAGCGGACATCTTATTCAAGGGCTGACGGTTCTTACAACAAAACTTGATGATGCTTTAGTTTATGGCATGCAGGAACATATTAAAAATCCTCTACTGGGCGATATTCTTTCTTTGGGTGCTCGGTTTGGTATTTTTTCTATTAGTGATAACGAGCCGTGGTTTAGCTCGCTTCGAGAACGCCCCGATGCTACATCATTTCTTCAATCACAACAGGTATTAGAACAAATCCATAAAAGACAAGAAGCCTTGTTTCCTCCCCCTTCAATCGAGAAGATTAAGGAGCATGAAGAAAGCTATAATGCGCAACGCTGTCTTGTGGAAAGTAGGTATGAACATTTGCAAGCCCGTTCCATGGAGAGAATATTGGAAAAGCGCAAAACACATTTTTCAAGTGAATGATGCTGATTAATACTGTCTAGGCTTTTGCTTGTGTTTATTTAGTCGTACACCTTGTTCCTCTTGGCTTTTTTTTGAGAAATATTTGTGTTTCATTATCCAGCAAGTAGCGCTTATATTTTGTTTTATATTTTAGAAATTAAGCTTCATAAAATAAAGGGGCTTTTTTTATTTAAATAGTATGACTTTCTCATTAAAGCTTGACCTTGTAAGAGTGCATACGTATTATATGCCAGCCCACTGAAATGCGCGTGGTCTTTGTGTCTTGAAGGGGTTTTTCTTTATGACCCCGTCCGACGCTTATATTTTGTGAGAAAAGCTTCCTTGTTTTTATGGTAATGTGGTGTTTTATAAAATTTTATTGAATAAGAACAGTAAATTAGGTATACACAGTAAGGAGTATTTACATGGCGAATCTAGAACCAACCCCATACATTTGGTTTGACGGAAAACTCGTTCCTTGGAATGAAGCGCAAGTTCATGTTTTAACCCACGCTCTCCATTATGGAACGGGGTATTTTGAAGGCATACGTGCTTATGCGTGTGCGGATGGAACTTCTGCTGTTTTTCGTTTGAAAGAACATATGCAACGCCTTGTAAATTCTGCAAAAATTTTAAATTTACCTTGTCCTTATTCTGTTGATGAGCTTTGCAAAGCCACCATTGAAACCCTTGTTGTTAATAAAATGAAAACGGCGTATATTCGCCCTCTTTCTTTTGTTGGTTATGGTGCGCTTGGTGTTCACCCTGGTGAAAATCCTATGCATACCATTATTGCTGCTTGGGCTTGGGGCGCTTACCTTGGTGCTGAAGCTCTTGATTTAGGCGTTCGTGTAAAGACCAGTTCTTTCAATAGAATGCATCCAAATACACATATGGGCAAAGCAAAAGCGAGCGGTAACTATGTGAACTCTGTGCTTGCAAAAATGGAAGCAGTTCAAGATGGTTATGATGAAGGTATTATGCTTGATACCAATGGCTATGTGTCTGAAGCAACTGGCGAAAATATTTTCATCGTGCGTGGTTCTCTTATCAAAACAACGCCGCTCACCTCTATTTTAGAGGGCATTAATCGTGCTTCTATTATTACAATTGCTAAAGACCTCGGTTATGAAGTTGTGGAAACACAATTCACAAGAGACGAAGTTTATTGCGCTGACGAAGTATTTTTTACGGGAACAGCAGCAGAAGTGACACCTGTACGTGAATACGACAATCGTATGATCGGGGAAGGAAAAGCTGGTAAGATTACTAAAGTATTGCAAAACGCATTTTTTGATGTTGTTCAAGGCAATAATAAAAAATACGCAGAATGGCTTGCTCCTTACTCTTTCTAAAAATAGATTAAAAACATAGATAGTTCTGTACATGCTTCTTTTTTTGAGGAGTATTTGTGCAGATTCTATCAAGAATAAAAGAGATTTTTATGGCGAACATATCGCTGGCAGCAAAATACCGCCCTCAAAACTTTGAAGAAGTTGTCGGGCAAGACACGGTTAAATCCATACTTTCAAGAGCATCAGAGCAAAATAAAATAGCTCCTGCTTATTTACTAAGTGGAACTCGTGGTGTGGGCAAGACAACTCTAGCGCGTATTTTAGCAAAAGCTCTTAATTGCGAAACAGCGCCAACAAACGAACCTTGCAATGTTTGTAGTGTTTGCAAACGCATCACCCAAGGCTCTTTTGTGGATGTTGTGGAAATCGATGGTGCGTCGAATCGTGGTATCGATGATGTGCGCAAACTTCGTGAATCCGTTGGGTATGCGCCTCTTGAAGGGCGCTATAAAGTCATCATTATAGATGAAGCCCACATGTTGACTAAAGAGGCGTTCAATGCACTTCTAAAAACATTGGAAGAGCCACCTGCACGAGTTGTTTTTATTCTTGCAACCACAGAACAACATAAATTTCCCATAACGATTTTAAGCCGATGTCAGCAATTTGTTTTTCGTCAAGTGTCTGAACTTAGCCTTGAAAAGCATCTTGTTTTTGTTCTTGAAAAAGAAAATATAGCTTTCGATGAAGAGGCTGTCCGCTTGCTTGCACGGCGTGCTGCTGGCAGTGTTCGTGATGCTATGTCTTTACTTGGGCAATGCATAGCCTTTATGACAGATGAAAAAGATACGCTTAGTGAAACGAACGTTCGTGAAGTCTTAGGGCTTGTAGGCTTAGAGCTTATGGATAAACTCCTCACAGCTCTTAGCAAACAAGACGTTGTTGGGGTGACTCTTCTTTTGAAAGAACTCCTTTTACAAGGTGTTGATATGAGCTTTTTCTTGCGGGAATTTGCATCATTATGGCGCAATCTTTTCGTTTTACGTGAAGCAGGAAAAGACGCTCTTCCACATATTCCTCTACGGGAAGTGGTGCGTTTACAAGAACACGCTGCCCGTTTTTCACTCACGTTTATACACGCTGCGTGGCAAATGACTCTTGATAATCAACGTCGTATTTTACAAAGTTTAGAGCCTGCGGCAGCCCTTGAATTATTGCTTTTAAATTTAGCTTTATTACCACGATTATTACCTTTAGAAGAGTTTGACCCAAAAGCATTGGCTGTGCAAACGCCCCAAGAAATGAATAGTAACGTAGGGCAAATTCCCTCCACTCATGGGGGAAATAATTTGGGGGAGTAGTATCCCCTTTCGTTGATAATAGGAAAGGGGTGTCTGGTGAATCAAGCTATCATGAAAATGCTGTGCCCAAAAATGCTACAGCCATAGACCATGATTTTGAAATTCCCGACTATCACGATAGCTCCGAAAATTCTGCTGCAATGTTTACTGACACGTTTGCAAAAAATCCTGCTGAAAATTTCGTTTCTGAACTTTCAGATTTTGAGCAAACGCCTTCAAATAATACAGAATATAAGGTTCCCGCTTCCTTTGCCGAACTACAGGCAGAGAAAGATTCCGATAATTTACCGCCACCTTATACTTTGCCCTATGACGTTATTTTAGATGATAGTGATATGAATGGCGAAAGTGTGGAGAGTGATGGTTTTTCTGAAAATATATCAGAAAAGATACTAGGTGCTGAATCTACTGAAGCTCTGCCAAATAATGCCGTGTCGGCTGATACCAGTGCTGATACCAGTGCTGATACCAGTGCTGACGCCAGCGATGACGGTTTACATGAAACATTGCATGATGTTCCGCCTAGTGATTTTGAGGGAACTTTTGATGGTAATTTTGAGGCCGATTTTAGAAACGATTTTGAGGGAACTTTTGATGCTTCGCTTCATTTAGATTGTACTTCTGAAAAGTCATCCCATGACTTTGTACAGCCGTTTTATGAGTCTGGTTTTGAGCAAGAAGACTATGAGCTTTCTGACATCCCTCTAGAGGATTTAAATAATCACTACGAAAAGGTGGAAACGGATTTTAGAGAAGTGCATACTGCTTTTTCTGAAAGTGCCCACGCACCTATTTTTCCTCCCCATGCTATAGATTTATTCGCTGGGCGAGCCGAGGCTATTAGCGAAAATGCTCTTAGAGAGTATGAAGAGCTTGACTGGGAAGAGTTCATGAAATATTGCGAGTCTCATCATTTCCCAGAAGAGTATATGCCTTATATTAATTTATGCACTGCAAAGGTTTTTGCTGATGAGTGCATAGTGCGGATTGGTTCAGATACCGCCTTGCATCAGCTCAATTTCGTAAAAAAAGACGTTGAAAATTTTTTAGTGGATTTTATTGGAAAGCCTGTTAAGATTCGCTATGCTGTTGACGTGTATGAGCGCAGAACCCTCGGTGAAATGATGGAAGCTATGCACGAACACCCACAAATTCAAATGCTACAAAAAGAATTTGGCGCAAGCCTTTTACGTTGTAGTGATTTAAAAACAGAATATAAAGATAAGGGGAAAAAATCTTGAAAAACATGAATGATTTAGTGCGTCAAGCACAAGTAATGCAGAATAAAATGGCAAAGTTACAAGCTGATATGGGCGACCGCACTGTGGAAGCAAGTGCTGGTGGTGGTATGGTTAAGGTCAGCGTTAATGGTCGCCAAGAAATGAAATCTATCTCTATTGACCCTCAAGTTATTGGCGATATTGAGATGTTACAAGACCTTATCGTGAGCGCTGTAAATGAAGCGAACCGTATCGCAAAAGCGGATATGGATAGAGAAGTAGCTCACCTTACAGGTGGAATTCATTTGCCTGGAATGTTCTAGAACTCGTTTATTCTTTGCTTTTTCAGGGGAAGGAAACTTCTCGTCTTTTTTCTTGGGCAAAATTCAAGGTTGAGGTATTTTGATAGAATGCCTTCCGTACAAATTATCGGGAACTTTACAAATTATCGGGAATTTTTCTAATATATATAGATATTCAAAGTTGAGAAAATACCTTTAAGGGGTTAAAAATGTTAGAGTATTCGGCTGGGCTTATTGTTGGTTTATTGCTTCTTATTTGGAGCGCTGATAAATTTGTAGATGGTGCTTCTGCTGTGGCAACACGCATGGGCATGTCTCGTTTATTGGTGGGTATGGTTATCGTAGGTTTTGGTACTTCTGCGCCAGAAATGGTAGTATCCGCACTTGCTGCTCTTGAAGGGAAGCCTGGAATTGCACTTGGTAATGCCTATGGATCTAATATTGCTAATATTGCTCTTATTTTAGGTATCACAATTATGATTCGCCCCGTTAATATTGAGCGAAATGTCATAGTACGAGAAATTCCCATTCTAATCGCTGTGACTCTTTTGTCCATAGGGCTTTTGTGGGATTTAGATGTTTCTCGCCTTGATGCTATTATTTTGCTTGCTACGTTTACTGCTATTATGATTTATAGTATTTCTAAAAGTATGCGTGAAAATAAAGAAGCGAGTGGGACTCATGATAGCGTTGATGGCAAAAAATCCGACGATCTAAAATCCGCAGACGCAGAAATAAAGCCCGACGCCGAAGACGATGTTATGCCCATGAAACATGCCATGATTTGGCTGCTTATTGGACTTGCCTTACTTATTGCGAGCTCTCGCTTGCTTGTTTGGTCGGCGGTTGGAATAGCGACTACTTTTGGTGTGAGCGATATTATTATAGGCCTGACTATTGTGGCTATCGGGACGAGCCTTCCAGAGCTTGCCGCTGCCATTGCCGCAACAAGAAAGAATGAGCATGCCCTTGTTATTGGTAATATTTTAGGTTCTAACTTTTTTAATACCTTAGTGGTCGTGGGGATAGCAGGTACGATTTCACCTTTGCCTGTGGATAAGACAATAATATTTAGAGATTTAGGGCTTGTTTTAGGGCTTACCGTTCTGCTCTTTATCTTTTGTATTAAGGTCGGTAAACAAAAGAATGGACTCTTGTCTCGTTACGAAGGTTTTATTTTTATTATGATTTACGTGCTTTATACTGCATATTTGACGAGTATTGTTTTAGGCACACCTTTGTTTACCCTTACTGCATTCTAAATAACTGCATATTAAAATGGCTATTTTATTAAACGTGAACGCTGAAGAAGCTGGGCAGAAATTGCTCAATTTTCTTCAGCGTTGCCTTGTTAATGAAAAGGTGGAATTACACCGATGGATTCGCACAGGGCAAGTGCGTATCAATAGCGCAAGAGCAAAAGCATTTGATAGGGTGGAAATGGGGGATAGCGTTCGAGTCCCTCCCTTTGCAGAACAGAAAAATATTCCGCCTTCTGCGGTGGAAAGTCATCACGATGTCTTTGCAGAAAATAACAGTGAATTTAAGAGAAAGAGCGAAGTTAAGAATCCCCGTGGCAAAGAGAATCAAGAAAACGCTACGAATAATACTAAGGAAAATCCCCAAAAAGATAGGGGCCAAAGTACAAAAGAAAGTACCGAAAAATTGAGCGCAAGAATGAGCTCAAATACTTTAGAGTATACCCAATATGGGCAGAGAAAGAGTATTGAAAAAATATATGAAGATGAGGACATTCTTGTTATCAATAAGCCATTCAATCTCCCATGCCAAGGGGGAACAGGGCACGAGGTGCATTTAGTTCAAATTTTGAGGGAACACTACGGACATATGCGTTTTATTCCTGCACCAGCGCACCGATTAGATAAACAAAGTACGGGGATTGTGCTTATTGGTAAGTCCTATAGGGGCTTGCGCTTTTTGTCGGATTTTATGCAGCAAGAAAATAGACCTTTCCAAAAAGAAGCTCAAGGTACAGAATCTTTGAAGGAAAATATTTTTACGGAAACAACTCTACCAGAAACAGTATTACTAAAAGAAATATTACCAGAAGAAGTATTACCAGAAGAAAAATTACTAGAAGAAAGATTGCCAAAAGAATCTTTTACGAAGAAAAACGCTCATGTGTTGGCGGAAGAAAAATTTTTCAAAAACCCCATACAAGCGCATAAAGAATACTTACTTTGGGTGTGTGGAAAATCCCATATGCTCAATCCGCAGGAACAACGCCACAATAGCACTTCCTGTAAAGCATCGCCTCAAACTTCTCAGCAAATTTCTTCTCAGGATTCTAGTCAGGTTTCTAATTCTGCCTTACCGTATAAACTCGATTATGGTTTGAATTCTAGTCTAGATTCTGCTTTGCCTTGTCCTAATTCGTCCTTTTATATGGTGCATTATCTTTATCAAGATGAAGAGCAAGGACGTATGCAGGCATTGAGTCTAGAGGACGTGGCGAGAATGAAAGTCTGCTCTTGCGCCTGTACGCCAAATAAATCAAAGGATTTAGACAATCCAAATAAGTTGAATAATATAAATAATTTAGGTAGATTGGGTAAGCAAGATACACCTGAAGGCATTTCTTTTATTGCTAATATTTATGAAAAAATGTGTGATGTAAGAAGCTTTCCTTTTCTTTCCCCTCGATATAGAAATCAAGGCAAGCAAGAGAGAGATGGTGAGTCAATTCTAAATAGTCGAAATAGTCCAAGGAGTGACGAGTCAAATATGATTCGACCTAGACGTGACAAGCCAAATTTGAATAGCTTGAGCCAAGACAAGTCAACTTTGAATCATTACGCATCTGCGGAGCAAGATTTTCCCCGTATAAACGAACTCATTTCTTTTAATGAAGAGAATGCACACCTTATAAGCGAACTTCCTGTGTCTGTTTTTCTGGAGAAACTGGGGCTTCGTGTGCAAGTGGCAATCAGTGTACTTGAATGCCTAAAAGTGCAAGGGGAGTATAGCCTCTTTAAAGTTGGGATTTTCACTGGACGTAAGCATCAAATACGGGTGCAGTGTGCGCATTTAGGCTTTTGCCTTGTGGGAGATGGGAAATACGGTATAAAAAGCAATGAAACCTTAAAACTCCACGCTTACCGTGTAAACTTTCCCGTGTTTCAAAAAGAAGAGCTTTTGAATACGAACTTTGCAAAATGGAAAGAACTCTGTTCTCTTCCTGAATGGGATGGAAAATTTTCTGTGAAGAATATTTAATGCTCTTTGTAAACCTTGTTTACAAAGAGCATTAAATGTGGGGGTTTGGGGGAGTTCAACTCCCCCAAAAAATCCAACTCCCCCAAAAAATCCAACTCCCCCAAAAAATCCAACTCCCCAAAAAATCCAATTGCCTCAAAAGAGTTCCCACTATTTGAACTATTCTGCTTCTTTTGCGCTTTGGTATTCTGCTATTATTTTTTCAACAACGGGTTGAGGGGCGTCATCATAGTGGGCAAATTCCATAGTAAATATTCCTTGTCCGCCTGTTAGACTCCGTAAATCGGGGGCATAGCGTAGGATTTCACTTATGGGAACATGGGCTTTAATTTCAGTTATTCCTGCAATGGAATCTGAACCGAGGATTTTACCCCGTTTTGAGGAGAGATCCCCAATGATGTCACCCATGTATTCATCAGGCATAGAAACTGTAATAAGTGCAATGGGTTCTAACAGAACGAGTTTTATGGTTTCCATTGCTTTTTTGAACGCTGCCGAGCCTGCGAGTTTGAACGCCATTTCTGAGGAATCCACGTTATGATAAGAGCCATCGTAAAGTTTAGCTTTAAAATCAACTACGGGATAACCTGCTAAAAAGCCCCTTGCCGCACTTTCTTGAATACCTTTGTCAACAGCAGGAATATACTGACGTGGAATAGCTCCCCCAACAATAGCGTCTTCAAATTGATAACCATCGCCTCGGTTAGTTCCTGATAGTTCAATGAAGCAATCCCCAAACTGTCCTCGTCCACCTGATTGTTTTTTGTGTCTACCTTGAACTTGGCATGTGCCACGCACGGTTTCCCTGTAGGGAACTTTTGGTGTTTTTAGTTCAATTTCAATTTTGCTGCGACGCTTTGCTTTTTCCACAGAAACTTCTATATGTAATTGCCCCATGCCTGAAAGTAGGGTGTCGCCTGTTTCTTCATCTCTTGCGAGCTTGAGGGTAACATCTTCTTCAAGGAGTTTTTGAACGGCAGCGTAAACTTTATCTTCTTCCCCTTTTTCTTTTGGTGCTAATGCGTAGGTGATGAGCTGCGGAGATAAGGCAGGCAAACCAAGGGTGAACAGGTCTTTTTCATCGGATAATGTGTCACCTGTTGCGGTATTTTTTAATTTGGCCACCGCAATTATAGAGCCTGCGGTAAGAATATCTTTGCAGGGCGTTTGGATTTTACCATTGAGATAAATAAGTGTGCCAAGCCTTTCAGTTTCTTCACTCTGTGTATTACGAAGAATAGAATCAGAAGAAATAGAGCCTGAAAGAACACGAATGATATTTATCTGCCCTGAGAATTGGTCATGCAAAGTTTTGAATACGAAGGCAGCACTTTGTGTATCGTCCGCTTTTCTTTCTGCGCCATCAGCTGCAAGATACGGATTTCTATCAAGGGGAGAGGGGAGAAGTTTATCAATAAGATTGAGCAAGCGACGGCCACCTCTATTACTCAAAGCGCTCCCCACAACCACAGGAACTATTTCTCTTTTAAGTACAGCCGAGCGTAAAGCGTCGCTAATTTCTTGTGGGGATAAAATACCGTCTTCTAAATACTTATTCATAAGAATTTCATCTGATTCAGCGATATTTTCTACTGAAATATCACGAAGCAATTGGGCTTCATCTTTCAAGTCTTCGGGGATTTCCTTCTCTGTTGTATTGCCATCTTCTTGGAAATAAAGAGCTTTTTCGGCAAAAATATCAACTAATCCCACAAAGGCTTCTTTTTCTAAAATAGGCATAAAAAAGATAATGGGTTTTATTTCCAAAGAAGCGGAAAGTCCATTGAGTGCCATATCAAAATTGGCACGCTCCCTATCCATTTTATTAATGAAAACAATACTTGGTAGTTCTGCTTCTTGGATTTGTTGCCAGAGTTTTCTTGTTTGTGGGCGCACACCATCAATAGCGTCAATGGTCAGAACAACGCCGTCCACCGCTTTTAAGAGATAGGGCATATCGCCGTTAAAATTGCTGTCACCAGGAATATCAATGAGTGAGTGAGGATTTTTGTTCCAAAGATAATTGGCAAAGCCTGTTTGGATAGAGCCACGGCGTTTGACTTCTTCTGGCTCATAATCAAGAGCGCTTGTGCCTTCTTCAATTGAGCCTAAGCGATTAATAATACCAGATTGAAAAAGTAACATCTCGGCAATTGAAGTTTTTCCAGATCCGCCAGTGCCTACAAGGGCAAATGTACGTTGGTTTTGTAGATTGTTTGACATCATTATCTCCCTAGCGAGTTTAGCATAAATGCGTGATTGTACGACTATGTATAAACGATAACGCGATAACCTAATGGGATTTATGTGGCATGCTGCTTTATGAGTATTCTACCTAATGTTTTGGAATATAATAAGAAAATAAATAAAATTCGTGATCAAAACAATAAAAACGTATACTCTTATTTAAAGTATACGTTTTTCATACTCTTTTTGTCAAGTAAGGTGTGTAAGAATATGCCCTAGATTGCAGGGTTGTCTAATTTGAGAGGCTTTACCTTTTGTGTTGCTCTCTCTATTTGGGTCTTTATACATTCTTCGTAAACGCAAACGGCTACGCTACCCTTTGAATGGGTGGCGTAGCTCATATTTTAGTGTGTTTTGGTAAACGTGTTTACATAAAACACATAATGTGGGGGTTTGGGGGACTTCAAGTCCCCCAAAAAAAAGAAAATTGGATGATGTTAACAATCACAAACAAGGTAAATATGTTTGTCTTATGGATTTATCGTTTGCGTATCGCCGTCGGGGCATGGTACTTCATCGTCGCCGCAAAGCGCTTCGATATCGCCAAGTAGGCCGTCGATTGTATCTGTTTCGTTCTGATTGAGCGTGACAGGGTTTTTACTGTCCGTGCTCTGATGCTTTAATAGTTGGCTTGGCAATCCTTGAAATTCTACAAACGGTAGGCGGCCATTTCCACCTTTAACGACGTAAGCGGCATTTTTCCACAAGGCAAACTGTAGTTTCCAGTGGGAAAGGGAAAATATATCATAAATATTTCCTTGGGTGTCTGTCTCATGCATTTTATCATATGCGTCAATAAATCCCGTTCCTTCTTTTATTTCTTTCACGAGAAATTTAATTTGCCAAAGATCGTTGTCATCTTCTTGCACAGGGTACCATGCTATATCTGTTCTATTTCCTTGGGCTCTAACAAGTTGCGCACACGCAGAACATTCCGTTGAAAAATAGACACGTATATTGGCGCTATTATCACCCACTAAAGGCCATAGCTGTGTATGGGACATAATGATATTTCCACATATCATGCAAAAGACAAGAGCCCAAGGTAAGAGTAACCAGGGCTTTGGGAAGGGGAGTGATTTTCGTTGTCCTTCATAGCAAAAAGAAAAGAAAGTGACGGTAATAATGGCCCCAACAATAAGACAATTAATACAAGGCATTGTGTAGAACATAATGCAAAGTAAAAGAAAATCAAGGAAAACGCCTGCCCCTGCCAATAACTTTCCAAGATAGGCAAGCCCAAAAAGCGCTAATATGAGGGTCACCGTAAAAAAGGCAACGCCTATCCACCAAAAAGAAATACCTAATAGGGCAAATTCAGCGAAAAGCGTACAAGACGTGGTTGCAAAGCAAAAAGATTCAGTAAAATCTAAAACATTCCACATGGAAAAAAATAAACCAAAAAGGCTTATTCCAAAGGAAATGGGGAGGAATTTATGTTTTAAAGGGTTCACGTGTGCTCCTTGTTTGTAACTTCAAATAAACTAAAAATACGGTCTATTATATACTACTATTATATTGTTCAGTTAGGGGTTGGCGAATTTTCTTGTCAACTCTTTCCCATTATCTTTTTGCTCGATCTAAAACTCGGCATTGAATGGATTCTGCTAGGTGTTTTTTCTCTATCTTCTCAGCGCCTTCAAGGTCTGCAATTGTTCGAGCTATACGTAATATACGAGTAAAAGAACGGGCAGATAGGGAGAGATTCTCTACTGTGCGTCCTAAAAATTCATGCTCCGCCTCACCAAGTGCGCAAAATTTTTCAAGGCTTGAGCCTGAAAGATCTGCGTTTGTTCTGCAGGGGGTGCCTTTGTATCTTTCTGCTTGTATCTTCCGTGCTTTTTCCACCGAAGCTCGCATCTGTTCAGAACTTCTTGAATTAAGAGTGCCTCGGAAATCCTCATAAGGAACGGAGGGTATTTCAATATGCAAATCAATACGATCAAGAAGAGGTCCTGATAGTTTGGATTGATAGCGTCCTAAGGCGAGGTTTGAACAGGTACAAGAGCGTTTCAAGTCCCCATAATATCCACAAGGGCAAGGGTTCATAGCGGCAACAAGCATGCAGGATGCAGGATAGGTTATGGTGTGTGCTGCTCGTGCAATGGTAACAGCGCCATCTTCTAAGGGTTGGCGCAGCACTTCAAGGGTTGCTCTTTGAAATTCGGGTAGCTCATCTAAAAATAAAACGCCTCTATGGGCAAGGCTAACTTCGCCAGGCTTTGGATAACTGCCACCACCAATAAGAGCTATTTCTGACACGGTATGGTGTGGGTCTCTGAAGGGGCGTTCTGTGACAAGGCCTTTTTCTGTTAGTTTGCTAGAAACACTGTAAATAGTTGTGACTTCAAGAGCTTCTTCAAAAGAAAGGGGGGGTAATACTGTCGGGATACGCTTGGCAAGCATAGTTTTACCGCTACCAGGAGAACCAATAAAGAGAATATTATGACCGCCTGCGGTGGCTATTTCAATAGCTCTTTTGGCTTGTTCTTGCCCTTTTACCTCTGCAAAATCAAGGGGAAAGGCATACTCTTTGTCTTTGTGTGCATATTTTATGGGTTCAAATATTTCCTGCTCGCACGTAAATGCCGTTACTTCAGAAAGATGCGAAAGCCCATACACTGTAAGCCCTTCAACTATTGAGGCTTCTATGGCGTTTTCTTTTGCAACCACCATAGCCTTTACTCCTAAAGATCGAGCAAGAAGAGCCAAAGGTAAAATGCCAGGAACAGGGCGTAAATTACCATTCAAAGACAATTCTGCAGCAAAAAAGAAATCGCCTAAATTTATACTGGGGCTCAGCGCTTCCGAGGCATATAAGAGCCCCATAGCAAGAGGCAAGTCATACGCAGAGCCTGCTTTTTTTCTGTCTGCGGGAGCGAGATTAACTGTGATTCGGGCTGATGGTAGTCTATAGCCTGATGTTCGTATAGCTGTAAAAACACGTTCTTTTGCTTCCCGAACAGCGCCTTCTGCAAGGCCAACCATTACAAACGCAGGAATTCCTGTTCGTGTATAATCGATTTCTAGTTCTACGGTAAAAGCATCGATGCCTTGTAAAGCTCCGCAATAGAGGCGTGTTAGCATTGGCGTTCCTTTATTATATCAAAATCCAAGCCCCATAAATTCAACATTCAGATGGACAGCTTCTTCTTGAGCGTCTTTGGTATATTCCCCAAAAACTCTTACACACTGATGCAAGAAACCCACACCAATCATGCGTTCAAAGCTTTTACCTGTTTCAAGGTTTGTTCTTTCTAAACCGTAGATTTGGAATTTAGGTGTCACATTCCACAAGATACTATTTGTGATAACATCAAGAGGTTCTGTGGGAATAATGTCAGCAGGGTTGTCGTAGTTCACAAGCTCTCGATAATTATAGGCAGATTCACGCATGCTATAGCTTGAGCTAAAAGAGCCGTAACGAGGGTGAATAAGGGAAATTCCTGTGTCAATACGGCTAATTTCTGTATCGTAAAGAGAATAAAAGAAGTCTGTGTTAAAAGAAATCCAAGAATAGGGGCTCAGTTCTGCACGCAAGCGCAGGTCATGCCATGGTCTATTTTCAAAAACATCAGTTAGGCGTTCTCTATCTGCTTCACGGAAATCATAACCACCTGAAAATTTAAGCTTAATTAGGTCTTGATAGCTGGTATTGAGTTCCAATCCTTGTTTTGTTTTTGATACAGAATCTTTACGAAAAGTGAAATGGTTATCTAAGGAAAACAAAAGGCTATTTGTGTCTTGTATTCTGTCTTCACGGATATAATACGGATTATCTTCTTGGTTCACGTCCTCAACCCATGAATAACGGAGTCTTGGTTGCATGAAATGTCGCATACCTGTGTATGTACTTTCTCCCACATTTGCTTCTGTGAGATCGAGTTCTTTTGGCCATTCCCATGTTCGAGTGGCCTGCGTATAAAAATTTACGCCAAATTCAGGAATGATTCTATCCGTGCTATCTTGTATTTTTCTATTTTTAGTTGCTGTTACAGGGGAGTTTCTGTTTTCACTGGTATTGTGATAAAGGGTAGCACGCACGCCTGTATTTAGCTCCATGGTAGCGAAACGTAAATCGACAGGAAGGGAAATTTGAGGGTAGATTTCTGAGCGAAAACCACTGGTACCTTCTTGGCGAAACATATATGCGGTATGAGCACTGGTTTGTATTTCAAGAGGAAGTTTTTCAAAAATTCTTCCTTTATTCCAAAAAGCATAAAATTCAGGTAAGCGCTGTACTGTTTCGTCTAAGTCTCTGTCTTTGTTGCCGTTTTCAAGGCTAGGGTCTTGTTCAAAACGCATACCAGCCGTTACGGTAAGGCGATTCCAATCTCTAAAAAGATAGCCTTCGCTGACTCTGTTTTGATCGAGCTCTGCAAAATCTCTGCCAAACATTTCATAACTTGCGGTGCGAGAATTATCGAAGCCAGTCATGCGATTTTGATATTCACGTAAAAAGTTCTGATCGGAAACATAGTCTAGGTTGAATTTATAATTCCAGCTTGTTTCTAGGATGTCGCCATTTCCCATAGATCTTAACCAGTAGCGACTTCTATTATCTCGAATATAGCCATCGCTTGAGTCAACGTCATCCTCAGAATCATGGCGAACCACATCATTTTCGTAAAGAAAATCGACGGCACCCCAAAGTTTTTGGTTTTCTTTTGTGTGAGATCTATATTCTATGGAAGGTAAAAAGCCTTTTTTGGTGAGTATAGTTCCATAAAATGTGAGGTCACGGCTTTGGTCAATGGCATAAAACCAGGGTTGGGTAAAATAAACGCCATGTTGAGAGCTCACGCCATACTCAGGCTGCAATAAACCCGTTTGTCTTGTGGTTTTTGTGGGAACGATAAGGTATGGGGAATAGATAAGATTTTGATCTTTTATGTTGAAAATAGGATTTGTGAAGCTCGCATAGCCGTCAGGTTCAACATCCGCTTCAGATGCTTCAATGGACCAGAGGGGCTTTGTTCCGTCACAAGCAGTAACAATCGCGTTTTTTAGTAAATACCTATCCCCTTTATTTTTGTATAACTCCTCACTGGAAAAATACATATGGGGGCCTGCCATAAAAATGCTTGCGTTTTTAACCCAGCCCGTATTATTGCTGAGATCAAATTCTGCTTCTGTTGCTTTTACTTCATCTTGTCCAAGTTTTGCAAACACATTGCCCTGTAATAAAATCCATTGCGTGTTTGTGTATAGGCGAGCAAAGTCTGCTTTTAAATAGTCAGTTCCTCTTGAAAGTAGAACATTTCCTCTTCCCTCAAGTATAAGCCCGTCATTTAAACTGACAAGCTGGTCAGCAAAGATTTTCCAAGGGAGCTCATCTTCAGTTTCTAGGGTTTTTCCATCCTGATTGATAGATACGGGGAATTTTGCAGCGTATGAAAATGCCGCAAGACTTAGGCTAATGATGCATGCACAAAAAATAAATCCCATTTTTTTGTAAAAAGCGGGAGGATAATTAAGGGTGTTAATTATTCTAGAAAAAAGAAACTGCTTTATTATATGCATATTTGTCATTATAAACCTACGTAATATATGAAGAAATAAATAGGAAAAGTAAAATTCACCACGGAATCCATAAGCACGAGAACTGTATCATAAGTCCTTATTAAATAAAAGAGTCTTTTTCTATTTTTTTAAAATTTCTCATACGAGAAATAGTTGCTTAGAGAGGCTGTTTTTTTTTGATGATGAAAATGGGGAAATAGGGAAATCTTTTCTGTTATTTTATTGAAGAATGGGGGGCGAGTCATTATAATAATTGTATTTGTTCTTCTAATGCTTCTTGTGTGGATACATGTATTCTCATATAATGGTGCTTGCTAGAGACTTGCCTTTTTTTGGAAAACATGTTCTCATGGGCGTTACAGATATATTTATTGAAAAGCATTAAGGATAAGCTATAATGACTGAAGCTCTTTGTTCTATTACCATTGATTTTGAAGCAATACGAAAAAACTATAATCTGCTTACAGTGCATAAAAAAACTATTATGCCTGTTGTTAAAAGCGATGCTTATGGGCATGGCGTTTTTGAAGTATCGAGCGCTTTGCAGGAAGAAGGGGCGAAATACTTCGCTGTGGGCACAGTCAGAGAGGCTGTTCTGTTGCGAAAGTCTGGTATCACAGGAACAATAGTCCCTCTGCTTGGTTGTATGAAAAAAGAAGAATATGAGCTTTCCGCTGTCTATAAAATATGCACGGTCGTGCATAATGTAGAAACCCTTGACCTATCTTTGGATTACGATTTAGATATTGCTATAAAAATAGATACAGGTATGGGGCGTCTTGGCTTTAGGGCAAAAGATATGGAATGGGTTGCCCAAAAATTTAAAGGGAAAAAAGCTCGCCCTGTCATGTTGCTTTCCCATTTTTCCTCTGCCTATTCTGATGATGATAGTGAGTACACAGAGATTCAAGCCTCACGTATGAAGCGAGCTGTGGATATTTTAAAAGATACCTACCCTGATATTCTTACTAGTTTTGGAAATTCTGCTACCATTTTGGCATTTCCTGAGATTGCGGGTGATATTGTGCGCCCTGGAATTTTACTTTATGGTGGAAACCCTTTTTATGCCACAAAGCAAGAATCTCTTGGAACTGCCTTTCATCCTGCTATGAGTTTGAGCGCTCCTGTTTTATCTGTGCAAAAACTCAATAAAGGCGATAGGGTGAGCTATGGAACTAGTTTCACCGCAAAACGTGATAGCGTGGTTGCGTGGATAGGTATGGGTTATGCTGATGGTTATAGAATAAACACAAAAGCTAATGATGAATTTGGCCACGGCGGAGCGCAGGTTGTTATACACAATACTCGTTGCCCGATTATTGGGCGTGTGACCATGCAAATGACCGCCATAGATGTGACTGACCTTGTGAAGAAGCACGAGGTGACAACAGGGCAAAATGCCTATCTCTTGAATGGTTGTGAGAATGGGATACGCTTGGAAGAACTTGCTTTTTGGTGGGACACAATACCGTATGAAGTAACGACGATGCTTGGCAAGAATTTATACCGTTTTCAAGATAACTAAAATAAATACACTTTTTGTCTTATACCTTTTAGTCTTTCTATTGCTCTTCTTTCGTTCTATCGGATACATATGTGGAAAACTCTTCACCATTATAAACGGTGTAGCCATTTTTCCCATTTTTCTTTGTTTGATACATAGCTATGTCTGCTTTGTGGTATATGTCCTCAAACTGGCACGTATCAGTATCTACAATATATATACCAATACTGCTTGAAATAATATGATCTTGTCCTTCCATGTCCGTGTATGTGTTGAGAAAAGCATCCATGACTTGTTCGGCTTTTTGGGTGGCAATGCGGTCAGGCAAGCCTGTAGAAACATAGACCATAAACTCGTCTCCACCAATACGCCCAACGATGTCTTCGCCTCGAAAAATACGCTTCAAATCGGAAGACAAGGCTCGCAAAACTTCGTCACCCATACCGTGTCCCATGGAGTCATTAATTGACTTGAAATTGTCGATATCGATAAGGTAGAGGACTCCCTCGCCTTTTCGTAGTTGTCGCTCAATGAGTAGTCTTGTGTGTTCTTTATTATTTAGTCCAGAAAGCGAGTCGAGTTGGGCTTTTTGGGCAAGCTCTGTGTGGCGTTTCTTTTCTTCATCAATGTTCTCCATATAGGCAATAACTTTGATGTCACCCGTGAGGCCATCTTCAATCATGGAGAGGGTGGTTCTGTACCAATAAAAAGAGCTTTCATTTTCGTTGTTTTTTTGCAAAAACTCAAAAGAAAGTATATTTGTTCCATCTTTGAATCTAGCAAGTAACTTGTCAGGGCTAAGCGCTGTTTTGAAGCTTTCTTGGTGGTCGGGGTGTATAAGTTGCTCTGCTATTCTAGATAGTGTATCGGTATAGCTATGCCCAGGCTCAATGAGGACATGATCATTATAATCAAAGCCTGAGAGGATGGTATCTTCTGTTAAATTTAAATCAAACTTAATGCTCGCGTTTTGTATAAAGTTACTCATTATTTTTTGTTGATTGACGAGTTCTGCTTTATAGTAGGAATTTTTCTCTACAAGATCCATAATGCCATTGGTTTTGACTGCATAGGAAATCATATAGAAAAAAGAAAATAAAAATACAAGTGATGCGAGAAATTGATTGGTAACTGTAAAAGAACTTGTGGTATAGGCCGTATAGGCCTGAGCATTATAGAGGAAATAAATATTAACAACAAGGAAGTAAATAAAGAGGTATACCCTGTGTACTTTATTATTGAGAATGCCCCGCAAATGCTGTTGACCGAAACATTTCGCAACAAATGTAGTCAAAAAGATAAGGATAAAAAGACTTAAAAAGAAGAAGTGTAGGTAATGTTTTGGTGTGTATATAATGTAGTAGAAAAAGACGTCAAGGCTCCATGCATAAACACATATAGTAATAGACAAAATACTCATGACGTTAATCATGACAGCATTGACAAGAAAGAAAATATCAAAAATATCTTCGAAGCTCATGAAAAGAAATTCGAAGAAAAAAGTAATAAAAAGAGCAAAGTATAGAAACAGAAGACCCCTGCTTTCTCCGAAAAAATAGAGAAAAAGGAGAGTATTAATAACGCTGAAGACTAGTGTTTTAACTGTTCCAGAGTGAACATTGAGCAGTGCTTTTTTTGCAAGCGAAAAGAGCGAGTAGTTGTATAAAAAAACAACAACAGATATAAAGATTAAACTTCCAAGTGATATTTCATTCAGAGCCGTCATAGCAAATATTCCAATATAAGGAGTGAATCCCTTCACATTATTAGTGAGAAAACTTGTGGCGTATTATAGGGTGAGAAATAGGGAAAAGTCAAGTGATCTTATGGCTATTAAAAAGAGAGAGGTATTCTATTTTTAGCAGTGTATGGCGCCAGAGTTTGGGCTTTTTCTGTTTTTGCCTAGAGTGCGCATGTTCTTAGAGGATAAAGATGCGGTGTATTACTGAAGCAGGAAAAGGGGAGGGGTGAACCCTAAATTTAGTCCTTGCATAAAGTCTGTTATTTGTGTACAGTGCCTCATTCTAATGAGCTACAGGGACAAAGCGTTTTTGGAAGCTTTTTTTTCAGTATTTCCTATATTACGAGGGTTTTTATGACATCACTTTCCTTACTTTTGGTTTTTGCGTGTGCGGGCTTGGCTCTTGCGTACGCATTCAAAGCTTCAAAAACCGTGCTTGCAGCAAGTACTGGTAATGAAGATATGCAACGCATCGCTGGCGCGATTCAAGAAGGCGCTGAAGCCTACCTAAACCGCCAATATCGCACCATTGCTATTGTTGGTGTTGTTATTGCTGTGATACTTCTTTTTGCATTATCCTTTTTAGTGTCGCTTGGTTTTGTTATTGGAGCGGTTCTTTCTGCTGTTGCTGGCTATATTGGTATGAACGTTTCTGTTCGTGCTAACGTACGTACCGCTGAAGCGGCTCGTGAAGGCCTTGCACCTGCTCTTAATATCGCATTCCAATCTGGAGCGATTACAGGACTTTTAGTAGTTGGTCTTGGTCTTTTAGGCGTGACCTTCTATTATGCACTTCTTGAAGTTTTTCAAGTACCTACAGAAGAACTTATGCAAGCGCTTATCGCTCTTTCATTTGGTGCTTCTCTTATTTCTATCTTCGCACGTCTTGGCGGCGGTATCTTTACAAAAGGTGCTGACGTTGGTGCTGACCTTGTTGGTAAAGTAGAAGTTGGTATTCCTGAAGATGACCCACGTAACCCTGCAGTTATCGCTGATAACGTTGGTGATAACGTTGGTGACTGTGCTGGTATGGCTGCTGACCTTTTTGAAACATACGCTGTAACTATTGTTGCAACTATGCTTTTAGCGTCCATCTACTTTTCAGGCGAATTGCAAAAAACTATGCTTATGTATCCGCTTCTTATTAGTGCGGTATGTATTATTGGTTCTATTGCTGGCACGTACTTTGTAAAGCTTACTGATACTAACATCATGAAAGCTCTCTACAAAGGCCTTGCAGCGACTGCGGTTTTCTCTGGTATTCTTATTACTTTTGTGACTATCACATTGTTTTGGGATATGGAAAGCATGTCTGTTGATGGTAAATATTTCACTGGTGGTAATCTTCTGCTTTGTGCCTTCACAGGTCTTGCTGTAACAGGCCTTCTTGTGTGGATCACTGAATATTACACCGCTACTCAATTCCGTCCTGTTCGCAGTATTGCGAAAGCTTCTGAAACAGGTCACGGCACTAACGTGATTCAAGGACTCGCAGTTTCTATGGAATCTTGCGCTCTTCCTGTTCTTGTTATTTGTGGTGGTATTTTGTTTGCCTATTCCAATGCAGGACTCTTCGGTATTGCTATTGCTGCTACTACTATGCTCGCTCTCGCTGGTATGGTTGTTGCTCTTGATGCTTACGGCCCTGTTACTGATAACGCAGGCGGCATTGCTGAAATGGCTGGGCTTCCTGAAGATGTTCGTGTTGTAACTGACGCTCTTGATGCTGTTGGTAACACAACTAAAGCAGTAACCAAAGGTTATGCTATCGGTTCAGCTGCTCTTGCTGCTCTTGTTCTTTTTGCTTCTTACACAGAAGATCTTGAACGCTACTTCCCAACTCTTGATGTTTCTTTCAACTTGCAAGACCCTTATGTTCTTGTTGGGCTTTTCCTTGGTGGACTTCTTCCTTATCTCTTCGGTGCCATGGGCATGATGAGTGTTGGTCGTGCCGGTGCAGCAGTCGTTGTTGAAGTACGTCGTCAATTCAAAGAAATTCCTGGCATCATGGAAGGCACAGCAACTCCTGACTATAGCGCAGCGGTTGATATGCTTACAAAAACAGCTATCAAAGAAATGATTGTTCCATCTCTTCTTCCTGTTCTTGCTCCAGTTGTTCTTTATTTTGTTATTACTAGCTTTGCTGGACAAGCTGCTGCATTCTCTTGCCTAGGCGCTATGCTTATGGGTACGATTGTAACAGGTATTTTTGTTGCTATCTCCATGACAAGTGGTGGTGGCGCATGGGATAACGCTAAGAAGTACATCGAAGATGGTCACTTTGGCGGTAAAGGTTCAGACGCTCATAAAGCTGCTGTAACTGGCGACACCGTTGGCGATCCTTACAAGGATACAGCAGGCCCTGCTATCAACCCAATGATCAAAATCATCAACATTGTTGCTATTCTTCTTTTGCAAGCTCTTGCTTAAAGATAAAAAGCCTCAATAGATAGAAATAAAAAAGCCCTCGTATGAGGGCTTTTTTTTGTGGGGGCTTATTTTATTTTTGAAATATGAGCTGAGCATGGGGAGGGAAGACTTTTGAGAAAGTTTCCCTCCCCAAACCCCACCCTTCAAAACTTTTTATATTGCTGTAGGGCTTTGGTGCTTGGCATAGGTTGGCATACTTGGCGTAGCTTTTGGGGGTGGCATACGCCACACGGTGAGGAAAGGCATTTAAGATTGTTTTGTCATTACCTTTATGCTTTTTTGTCTTTGTTTTTTTT
>CAMQVJ010000012.1 GCA_947038175.1 uncultured Desulfovibrio sp. | reverse complement strand
CGTTCCTCGTAAACGGAAACGACTACGTCGCCCGTTGGATAGGTGCGCGGCTTTTACATTCTCGGCTTAAATAATTTAATACTAAGCACAAAAACCTTTTCTAAGTGGAAGAAATACGTTAATGTCAATCCGAGCTTTCACATACGGGCTTTCACAATTGATTTGAACTGGGGAAAAATATGCCAATAAAGAAAACATTTATTTTTGATAAAGAACCTGTCTATATAATGGATGGGAATGCTTTTATTTTTAGAGGTTATTTTGCTAATTCAAAAATGACCAGATCAGACTCTTTCCCCACAGGCGCCATGTATATCGTCGGGCGCATACTTCTTAAAATTTTACGTGAAGAGCTGCCTAAATATTTTATATTTGTACTCGACGGGCAAGGGCCCCATTTCCGTCATGAACTTTTTCCCGAATACAAAGCACAACGTCCAAGCGCACCAGAAGAGCTAAAAGCACAATTTGCCCCCATAAAGCGCATGCTTGAACAGTTTGGCATTAAAGTGGAGGTTTCTTGTGCGTGTGAAGCGGACGATTGCATAGCCTCCCTTGCGAAGCGATATTCAAAAGAGCGCCCCGTTGTTATCATTGGAATGGATAAAGATTTACGCCAATGTCTGAACAATAACGTCATCATGTGGGACCCTGCCACAAAAGAAGAAAAGATTCTCACAGAACAAGATTTTAAAGACAATACAGGGCTTCACCCAAATCAATGGGCTGACGTTCAAGCGCTTATTGGTGATGCCAGCGATAATATTCCTGGGGTGCGTGGCATTGGCGAAAAAACAGCTATGAAGCTTTTTCAAGACTTTCCAAACCTTGAATCTATTCGTGATAATTATGAAGACTTGCCGCTACCCGTCAAAAAGAAGATGGAAGGCAATCTTGATATTATGTTTTTATACCGCAAGCTCACAACTCTAAACACCGAGCAATGCCTAGATATAAGCCTTGACGATATGACTATTCAAGACGCACATGAACAAAATGCTCTCACCTTCTTTAAAGAATTTGAATTGCACGGTTTGGCGAAAGATTTTAAAGAACTCGTACGCAAAAATGTTATAAATATTATAGAAAACTCTGGCGAACAAGGTTCTTTAAACAACAAGCCTTCCGCAAATGCCCTCCTTGTTGGCGAAAATCAAGAACAGAACAGTATCGAAAATAATCAAGAAATAGAAACGAAAATCGAACCTGAAATTGAAGCTGCCCCACTCTTAGAAATTAATTTTGTTGAAAACTTACCCGATTGCACAGACAAGGTTTTAGCTCTCATCAAAATAGAGGGTGACAAAAAAGATCAAAACAAAGAAGATCAAAACAAAGAAGAGGGGATTTACATCGCCCTTGCACCTTTGCCAAAATCTGTGGACTTTTTAAGAGCGCTTGCTCTTAGCGAAAATGGGCATAAAACCACAATCGCCCCCATGCTCACCAACGAAGTTACCAGTAAAGAACTCAAGCACAAAACAGAAGCTAAGACACAAAAAACAACTGCAAAAAACTCCCAGCAAAGTCTCTTTGCCCTTATCGAAAAAGAAACAAGTCCTGTTCCAAAAAGCCTGAACATGGTGGAAGAAGCGGCTAAAATCCTCGCTCTTCCCACAGAAGGCAAAATAGATATTTTTTATAAGGGAAGCCTTGAGTCCCTTCTTCCTTACATAAAAAATGCGGCACACATTGTTGTTTCTGATCTAAAAAAACTCATGCACGACACACCAGCACTTGCGACGCAATTCAAAAATCATCAACGATTTTTTGACCTTAGTATTGGGACTTGGCTTCTTTCACCCGATGAAAAAGATTATAGCTGGGCGGCTATCTCCCGTAGCCACGCCTTTGCAAATCGCTTACCTGCGAGCCATCCTGCCCACCTAGCGCTCTCTCTTTACGAGCATATGATGCGCCAGTTGGAAAGCCGTTCCCTACTCACGCTTATGCTTGAAATGGAAATGCCTCTTGTGCCTGTTCTCTACTCCATAGAAAAAGCAGGAATACAAGTTAACGTGGGTGCATTATTCACTTTCCTCAACGAAGTAAACGCAGAGCTTGAAACACTCACAGGTCAAATTTACGAAGTCGCTGGCGGAGAATTTAATATTCGTTCCGCTCAACAAATTGGAGAAATTCTCTTCAAAAAGCTAGACCTACCCATGACAAAATCCACAAAGGGTGGGCAAGCCTCCACCTCGCACGAGGTATTAGAAAAGCTTTCAGGCTCTCACCCCGTTATTGAGATTTTACAAGAATATCGCAAGCTTGAAAAATTACGCTCCACCTATCTTGAACCGCTTCCACGCCTCACAGGAAATGACGGACGTATACACACCACCCTCAACCAATTCGCAACAGGGACAGGCCGTTTATCATCAAGCAATCCAAACTTGCAAAATATCCCCATTCGTGGCGAACTTGGTAAACGCATGCGCACATGCTTCACCGCAAAGCCTGGCTATTGCCTCGTTTCAGCGGATTATTCTCAAGTAGAATTACGAGTACTTGCTCACTGCTCAGGAGACGAAACCCTACGAGAAGCCTTCCTCAACAACGAAGATATTCACTCTCGCACGGCGGCTCTTTTATATGATAAGGATATTGATTCCGTCACCTCGGATATGCGCCGTCATGCAAAAACCATAAACTTTGGATTGCTCTACGGTATGGGCGTGCGAAAACTTGCTCAAGATTTGCACATCACAACCCAAGAAGCTAAACGCTTTATGGAAGTGTATTTTAGCCGATTCCATCAAATAAAAGCCTTCTATACGGAAGTGGAAGATTTCGCTCGTGAGCACCTATACGTCACAACTTTAGCAGGCAGACAACGTGCTTTGCCTGATATTGTATCAACTCATAATCAAGCTAAAGCCCTTGCCGAACGCCAAGCTGTGAACACCATGATTCAAGGCACGGCAGCGGATATTATCAAACTTGCCATGCTTGCCGTCAACAACGACGAGCAACTAAAAGAATGGGACGCACGATTATTATTGCAAATTCACGATGAACTTATTCTTGAAGTGCCAGAACAAAACGCAGAAAAAGCAGGAAAACGCATGGCGGAAATTATGATGAATATCGCCCCAGGCGGTAAGCGTTTATCTGTGCCATTACTCGTAGATTATGGCGTTGGCGTTGACTGGGGCGGAGCGCATTAAACAGGGCGACCGTGTTCTATCGAACACCCAAAAAAATATTTAATTTCAATAAAAAAATATTTAATCCCTAAATCCTAAAAGCTGACACGTGATGATAAACCTAAACGAAATAATCTATTATCTGCCCCCACTTACGCCCCTTTTCAAATTGTTCATGGGTTTAACATTCGGGCTTTTCGTCGCCTCTTTCCTAGAAGCTCTGAAGCTAACAGAACCTATAGCAAAATTGACGAAACCCCTCGTGCGCTTTGCACATCTAAGCGATATCTCAGCAACTGCCTTTGCGATCTCTATTTTTTCCCCTGCTTCCTCAAACGCATACATGGGCGAAAAATTAGAGCAAAATGAAATATCACAGAAAGAACTTATTATTTCTAATATATTCAATAGCTTCCCATCAACACTTATACATTTACCGAGTCTCTTCTTTCTCGCCGTTCCCATTTTAGGCATGCCAGCCCTTATTTATGTTGCCATATCAGTGCTTGCAGCCCTCCTTCGCACCATAGTCACAGTCTTTGTGGGGCGCATGATTTTGCCAAAATGCACACGTGAATACTCCCATTACGAAGCACCAAAAAGAGAAGGTAATTTCTGGAAAAACGCTTGGCAAAAAGGCCTCAAGCGCTTTCTCAAAAGATGCCCACGTCTTATCTATATAAGTATTCCCATTTATTGTATTATTTATTATTTACAGTTTTTTGGTATTTTTGATAATATGGAAAACTGGCTTGCCACAAGCGTTGGCTTTGACTTCCTAAAAGTACAAAGCCTAGGCCTCATAGTTCTCTACATGGCGGCAGAAATGCAAGCCGTTCTCATCGCTGCGGCCTCCCTCTACCACGACGGTGCACTCAACACCCACGAAGTCGTCTTTGCTCTGCTCATCGGCAACCTTCTCTCAACACCCATGCGTGGCATACGCCACCAACTGCCCGCATACATGGGCTATTTCAACGCTCGTTTTGCCGGAAAACTCATTATATACAATCAATTTTTCCGCATGATTAGCATGGCAATTCTTACCGTTATTTATTATTATATCTATTTTTAGCCCCCATACATATTTCATATTTCACATTTCACATTTTATATTTCAATTATATCTACAATCTCAAAAACTCTCTATCCCCTCTCATATCAAAAGTCATCCTACCTCTTATAATATCATCCAACACATACAAAGATTCTCTCATGCAAAAAACAATAACTATGCACAATGATACAACAGAAAATACAACAGCTAACACAGCAAAAGACACAACAGATAACACATTAACTATCACCCCAGAATCCCCTTGGCTTGCACCTCTCGCTGGTTGGTCAGACCTGCCCTTCAGGCTTCTCTGCAAAGAAGAAGGGGCAAAAGTAACCTGCACCGAAATGATCAGCGCAAAAGGTCTCGTTTACGGTGGAAAACACACAGAAGTTCTACTCGCCACCTGCCCAGAAGACAGCCCCGTCGTAGCACAAATATTCGGCGCAGAACACGATTTCATGGCGAAAGGCGTCGCACTCCTACAAAAAAAAGGCTTCCAGCACTTCGACGTCAATGTCGGTTGCTCCGTTGCCAAAGTAGTCAAAACAGGCGCTGGCGCTGCACTACTCAAAGATATTCCCAATCTACTCAAAATAGCAGAGCATGTCATAAAACAAGTACACAATCCCGACTGCAAAGATTTTGATGATTTTGGGAATTTTGGGAATAGAGAGGATTTTCATGAGGGGGAAAACCCCATTTTGTGTAATTCAGATGGAGAAGATTTTTATGAGGGGGAAAACCCCATTTTGCAGCGCAAAATGAGTTTTTCCCCCTCAAACTCCCCCTTTCCTGAAAAGGCGACGAAAAATATAAACACAAAACAATGTGCGACAGATTCCACTCGGAATGAGGAAAATAAAGAAGGCATTAGAGCTGGAAAGATTGGTTTTAAGATTCGCCTTGGCTATGAAATGGGAAATGATGTTTATATTGATTTAGCAAAAGAATTAGAAGCCCTTGGAGCAGACTGGATAACCCTACACCCACGCTACGCAAAACAAAGTTTCAGTGGTGTGCCAAATTACGAAGCCCTTACAAAACTAAAAAGCACCATAAAAATCCCCGTTATCGCAAGTGGGGACTTATTCACCGCACAAGATGGCGTTCGTATACTCCTAGAAACAGGGGTCGACGGCGTTATGTACGCACGTGGCGCCATGTCAAACCCTGTCATATTCAAAGAACACGTACTCTTATGGAATTACGCACAAGAAAATAAACTAAAGCCTTCAGAAATCCCACACATAAATGACCTCATGCCTAAAACCACAGAAAACATGCGCAACGACTTAGGCAAACTCATAGAAAGACATCTCACCTACGCCAAAGAATTTAACCCACACAGAGCCCTTCTCCAAATGCGCACCATAGTTCCTAGGTACGTAAAACATCTTGAAAACGCAAAAGCATTGCGCCTTGCCATTATCGCTTGCCGCACCCACGAGGAACTCAAAAGCGTTCTTGAGACCTACTTTGGGGAATCTTTATAATTTATTAGGGCATGAGATTTTTAAAGAAAAGAAATTTTGTTTAAAAAAAGGCAATATTATCGGCTAGATAATAATGCCTTTTTTTGAATATTTATTTTTCAGAAAATTCTTAATCATTTATTCGCTTAGGGCGTTTTTTGTAAAAGTGCATAAAATAAAATATCATGTCCTTTAAATTCCTCGGAAATTGCATAAGGAATAATATAATTTTGTTCAACAAGCGTAGCGTTATGCTCTTCCATAAAACGGGAAACTTGTTCGTCATTTTCCTTGCTAAAAACAGAACACGTTATATACATAAGATATCCACCCTCTTGGAGGCATTCCCATGTCGTATTCAAAAGTTCTGCTTGCAATTTCGTGATCACTTCAAGGCTTTCAGGATTAATACGATGCTTAACTTCAGGGTTTCTCGCTATCGTTCCCGATGTAGAGCAAGGACTATCAAGTATTATAAAAGAAAATTTCTCACTGCTGAATCTATGGGCGAAGTCTTCGGATTCTTTTGAGCCTATCTTTTCGGCTATTTCCTCAGCAGACTTCACACAAAAAAGAGGTTTATCAGGAGAGGCAGCGCTGTCGGGAGTATGGGGGGTGCCAAGGCAGTCGGGGGAACTAGGAACATCAGGACTATTATGAGTATCAAAAAGGCGAAGTCGTCCCATGTTTTCTTCTGCATAAGAAAGGCGTTCCGCATTTGGGTCACTACAAAGATGGACAGGCACTCCTGTTTCCATAACAGCGCTACTTTTACCGCCACGCCCACAGCATGCATCCCACACAAGAAATTCGTTTTGTGCTAATGTATTATCAGTATTTTGATTTTCAAGACCTCTAAACTTAGGGAGCGACTGAATAAATTCAGCAATTTTCTTCGCCACCAATTGAGAGCTGACGCCTTGCCTTGTGAGTAAACCATCATTTTCCCATTGCTTAATTTCTTTTACTAATTCCTTACTTTGCTCTTTTGGCTTTGCCCAATAAAGACAAGTATTTTCTATTAAAGTATATTCTGAATTTTTAGTTTCTGCTTGCGTCATTTGAATATCTTGGAGATTTTCGCAGAGCATATCTTTAAACTTTGCGTTCACTCGATAGCTAGGAACAGGAGCAAAAAAACTATTCCTAACAAGGCCTTGCAAAAAGTCTTTATGTATTTCATCGCTAAAAAAATCAGGAAAATCAGCGAGTGCGTGCATTTTGCGTATACTTTTTTTACTCGGAATTTGATGCGAAAGAATGGGCGCAGTATATGTTTTTTTCACTTCTTCAAGACGCATAAGAATTTCTTCTTTACCACGTTGCACATTTCTCAGAACACCATTAATAAGTCCTGAAAGTTTCTGCCCAAATCCTGTTTTTATCATTTCCACATATTCAAAAAGAATGGCGTGGCTATTGTCTCTAAAATTTTCCACATCGTTTAAAAACAATATTTCATAAGCCCCAAGATAAAGAGCTATGAGGCATTCTTGTGGCAAACTCTGAGGTTTTTTTACAAAATCAGCAAGAGCAAAACGCAAAAGCCCTGCATGTCGAAAATAACCATAAACAAGCTGGGTACAAAATGCATTGTTTCGACTGGCATACGCCGCAGGATTTTTTTCTTCTTGGTCTTGAAAGGCATTATTGAGCATAACAGGCAATGGGACAGACGAGCCAAGAGACGCCCCAATAACAAAAACAGCAAGATGGCGAGCACTTTCTAGATGCTTTTCTTTTTTGCTTGAGTCTGCTTTTTTATGTGTCTTTACTTGCACTTGAGAGCAAAGCTTTCCTCGTTCTTGTTTGGAATCTTCCATTATATACCTTTATACATACGTTTTGACTTATACTTCTAAAAAACAAAGAACCCATTATAACCAAATAAAATTAAACACCTGCTCTAAATCACTATTCAAACTTTGAGAAACTGGGCATGTATGAGCCGCTTTTTCAATCGATGCTTTCGCCATATCAGAATAATTATTTGCTGGCATAGTGAAGGTAATTTCAATCTTAGCTATACGTCTAGGCTCAGAAGCCATCACTTTCACAATATCCATTTTTGTGCCTTCAACAGTCATCCCATGACTTTGGGCATAAATCCCAATAATCGTCATAGCACATGTTGCAAGGGCACTTGCGCATAAATCTGTAGGAGAAAAAGCTTCGCCTTTTCCATTATTATCAACAGGTGCATCCGTAATAATAGTTGTATTACTTTCCACATGTGTCGCTTGTGTTCTAAGCTCACCAAGATATTCTGCTTTTAATGTCGCCATTTTTATTGCTCCTATGAGGAATTAATATTTTACGTCTAAGATTTTATTCTGCTACGATTTCGGCTTCTTTTGGTAAAAACTGCAAAGATTCGTTATTTTTGAAATAACCATTATTAAACGCTTTTGCATTCATAGGGTCTTTTCCTGCCAAACGAATCTGGCTTATTCCATAATAACCCTTACCCGTTTTTACAAGGATATAATCGTTATAAATCCCCATTATTTTTCCTACATGGCTTTCACTGCAAGGGCTTTGTGTATTTTGTGTATTCCATTCTACCACATCAAAGCCAAGGCGTTCAAGCACAAAACCTTTTTCGATACGCACTTGTATAGGTTCTTTATCATTGATTTGCAGTTTAGCTGTTGCCCCTGGATTTGGAGAAAAACCTCTCACATGATTATGAATTTCTTCGGCACTTTTCGCCCAATCTATGAGAGCTTCTTGCTTGGTGAGTTTCGGTGCATGAGTAGCTTTTTCATGGTTTTGCATAACCACGTCTGCCCTATTGTCCCGTATCATATTTAAAGCCATATTCATGAGTTTTCCGCCACGGTCAGCCAAGGCCTCAAGTAATGTATAGCAATTATCGCTCAAGCTTTCTGAATCTTTGATATCCACAACCTGTTGCAAAAGAATAGGCCCTGTGTCGAGTCCCTTTTCCATGCGCATAATAGTCACCCCTGTAAGGCGATCGCCTGCGATAAGAGCACGTTGAACGGGTGCTGCTCCTCTATATTGTGGCAAAAGAGAGGCATGCACATTATAGGCGCCATATTTTGGAATATCGAGAACTTCTTGCGGAAGGAGCATCCCATACGCTGCCACCACTAAAACATCGGGATTTAATTCTTTCAACTGCGCAAGTGCTTCTGGATTATTTTTAAAACTTTGAGGCTGAAAAACGGGAATACCAAGGCTAGTCGCTAGAATTTTTGTTTCTGGCTCATGTAATTTCTTACCCCGCCCTGCTTGCCTATCGGGCTGAGCATAAAGCGCAACAATTTCTGCATGCTCAAATTTCACGATATTTTCTAAAACTTGGGCTGCAAATTGAGGTGTTCCCATATAAACAATACGCATACTATTCTCCGTACAAGCTTCAACTTTCTAAAAAAAGAAATTCATCCAACCATTCAAGTAAAATTCCATATAAGCCACCACCGGCCATATGTTTTCCAAATAATTCTTGCTTTTGTGCGTTCAAAATAGGTAAAGGAATCATGCCAGCCTCTCCTAGAGTTTCACTTAAACGCCTTGCCAAAAGCCAACTTTCCGCACTTGTGATAAATAAAAGCATATTTTCCGCAAAATGCATACCGTGCTCAAGCATATATTTTTCACGCCGTGCATTGCTCGGTAATAATAAAGAGCGCAAAAGCGCCACACGCAGTGCATTGAGCTGTGACCCAGGAACAGCATTATGCCATCCATACAGCCATTCTGTGCGAAAAAAGAGCAGATGCAAATCAACGCCTAGCCTGAATAAATCCTCAAGCTTTCCATAAAATTCATTCAAGATAGTCCAATGACTTTGGGACGTACTTTCCTTATACGGATTAATCCATGTGGGCAAATAAGGCTTTGTATTTAATATGTTTTTAACAAGCCCTTTCCCTTTGGAATCAAAAGCCACACTTGTTGCATCAGAAATATAAGAGTCAACATTCTTCAGTGAAGTGCAAAGCATATGGGCAAAAATTTCGTTGGCAACTGGAGAATCAGGTGTTTCTAAATGACTGTAACTTATAATATATTGCCCCTTGCCAAATGTACCTGTAAGAATAGCGGGCTGTCCATCAAGAAGATTAGGGCGCAAAGTAACACCGTATAATGTATGCCAATCTTCCAACGCACTGGCGGGGAGTTTCTGCATGGGTAAATCTGCAACGTGCAAATCCTTTCCCATATCCTTATAACGAGCTAGAACACGAACAGGCCCTTGTAAGGAATCTCGTGCTATTTCCGTTTCTGGTTCTTGGAATTTACCTGGCCACCAAACGGGAAGCTCTATCCCTTGCGTGCATGCAAGTTCAGAAGGAGCGAGGTTCTTTGGAATAAGTTCATCATCATAAAGTGTGGAAACAATATGCCCTGAAACAAGGTGTTGCATGCGATTCTTATAAAAATTACGTCCCCATGGGCAAATACCAAGCCCACCATTTTCATCGGTAAGGGCTAAACCAGCCCCTCCACAAAACCCGATATACGTGCCACCATTTTCAACAAATTTCCGTACAGTCTCGATACCCTTTTTCCCAAGCTTACTCGCTTTCAATCTTCCAGAACCACCTGGAACAATGAGTATTTTTGCTTGAATATCACCCTGTTTACAATCCTCAGAGCGGATAAGCGCATAAGAAAGCCCCGTTTGAATAACAGCATTCAAAACAAGATGCCCCCATAATGGAGCAGCGTCCCAAAGTATATTAATAATAGGGGCTTTTAGGGAAAAATTTTGTATAAAAGTATCTTTTGTTTCAGATGAATTTTGCATAAAATATGCTAGCCTTGATTTAATTTAGAAGCAAGGTATAATTAGGACTAAACTTTCCAACATTAATCAATAATGCTGTGAGTCATTAAAATTACTAATTAATTCACAAGACAATCCTATAAAGCAGAGCATCCTTATTAGTATTTATTACTAATAGCTTGACCTGTCCTTAGTTATACTGTAGTTTATTAATCAAGCGATGAAGCATCGCTTACACACACGAGTAAGGGCATGTTTCTCAATTCTCCCAAATAAAAAAATCTCACCATTGAGAACCATGCCCTTCATATTCCCCCCTAGAAATCATTCTAACACCTCAAAAATATCATTTTAATATTAATTCTATTCCATGGGATTAATGGTATTTAGCATACAATCTACAACCAAAAGGAGTTTACATGAGCAAGGATCAAAAACTAACCCACAATAATGGCGCCCCCGTTTCAAGCAACCAACATTCACTCACAGCAGGTCCTCGTGGCCCACTTCTCATGCAAGACACATGGTTTTTAGAAAAACTAGCCCATTTTGACAGAGAAGTAATTCCTGAAAGACGCATGCACGCAAAGGGTTCTGCTGCTTATGGTACTTTCACCGTCACCCATGATATAACAAAATACACACGTGCCGATATGTTTTCACACATTGGTAAACAAACAGAGCTTTTTGCACGCTTCTCAACTGTTGCGGGCGAACGTGGTGCGGCAGATGCCGAGCGTGACATTCGTGGTTTTGCTCTCAAATTCTACACAGACGAAGGCAACTGGGACATGGTGGGCAATAATACTCCTGTATTCTTCCTAAGAGACCCTCTCAAATTCCCTGACCTTAACCACGCTGTCAAACGTGACCCACACACAAACATGCGAAGCGCTCAAAACAACTGGGATTTTTGGACAGGACTTCCAGAAGCCCTACACCAAGTAACCATTGTTATGAGTGATCGAGGTATCCCTCTTTCCTATCGCCACATGCACGGGTTCGGCAGTCACACTTTCAGCTTCATTAATGCCAACAACGAACGCTACTGGGTGAAATTTCATTTCAAGACACAACAAGGTATTAAAAACCAAACGGACGCAGAAGCAGAAGCCATTGTAGCAAAAGACAGAGAAAGCTTCCAAAAAGATCTCCTTGAAAGCATCGAAAAGAAGGATTACCCTCGCTGGACTCTCAAAATTCAGGTGATGGAAGAAAAAAAAGCAGAAGAACTTGGCTACCACCCCTTCGACCTTACAAAAGTTTGGTTCCACAAAGACGCTCCCCTCATAGAAGTGGGTGTGCTTGAGCTCAATCGCAACCCTGAAAACTACTTTGCAGAAGTAGAACAGGCTGCCTTCAACCCTGCCTCCGTCGTCCCTGGTATCGGATTTTCACCCGACAAAATGCTACAAGGCCGACTCTTTTCCTACGGTGATGCACAGCGCTATCGCCTAGGAGTCAACCATCATCTTATTCCTGTAAACACCGCCCGATGCCCATTCCACAGCTATCACAGAGACGGACAAATGCGAGTAGACGGAAATCACGGAAGAACAACTTCTTACGAGCCAAACACCACTGGCGCATGGAAAGAACAACCCGATTTTTCCGAACCACCACTCAAAATTGACGGCAACGCAGATCGCTGGAACTACGTCTGCGACGATGCGGATTTATTTGAGCAACCAGGCAAATTATTCAGAGTCATGAACACCAAAGAAAAAGAAGCACTCTTTGGCAACACCGCTCGTGCCATTGCAGGCGTGAGCAAAGACGTACAAGAACGCCACATATACCACTGCTACAAAGCTGACCCCGATTACGGCGCAGGTATCGCAAAAGCAATTGGCATTAGTCTTGACGATGCTATAAAGAATAATTCATAGTTTCGATAATCTGTTTTTTTGGAGTTGGAATTAACGGGGGGAAAACCCCATTTTGTAGCACAAAATGAGGTCTTCCCCCCGTACCCCCCTTTCCTGAAAAAGCGTATAGAATACGATTACGGAGAGGGTGTTAATATATCAATTTATTTTTGGACTTTAGAGCTTCATATCTTCAAGCATCTTTTCTAAGTTCTCACAAGAAACTAAGAGCTTATCACGGCACATGCCCTTCCTTGGCGTTTCGCCGTTCAACAAAACCTTACATTGAGAAGAGCCAAGTTTCTCCACAAAAGCATCATGCAAGGCACGAACCTTTACATACGTGTCATTTTTTGTTTTGCCTTGGGCAAGCTCCCCGTCGCTATTAAGATAGCTGACCACAAGAAACGCAGCACACAAAGCTCCACACATTTCTTGCATACGCCCTATGCCACCGCCCAAAAATTCAGTGAGTTTAAATAAATCTTTATGCGATAATCCCGTAATATCAGCATACGCACAGGCGATCGCTTGTGCACAATTATACCCGTCTTCACTCAATCGCATAATTTCATCATATCTTTCAAGCATAAAAGCTCCTTCTATTTAATATATCGCTTATTACATACTGCGATTTTTGATTTATTTTTAAAACCATTTATCTAAAAAGCTCTCCTCTCGTGTTTTTAAAATAGCCTTTAAATCTATGAGACACAATTATTTTTTCTATTGTCTTTATCCCCCTAAAATGTTACATACCATACCATAGAAGGTTTATTTCCTCCTATAATTTCATAAGTAGGGTGAATATAAATCTTAATAACAAAAGGGGTTTTATCATGAAATTACTAGAGACAAAAAGTACACGTGGAAAAATACTAGGTTTATTGGCTTGTTTTTTACTATTCCTTGCGTGCGTTGTTACTCTATCATCTATTTATTATATGCGAAAACCTATCATGTCCAATTTGCAAGCGGGAAATCTTGTAACAAAGCACTTTCATGATTTTATTCTTGATGGTGCGCAGGACACCATAGATAGATCCCTTACAGCTAGTATGGATAATTTTAAAAATCTCATCGTAAACGGCTTCACAGATGATATCAAACAAGAATTAGAAATTCTACAAAAAACACTAGGAACATCTTTTATTGTCCTCCTTGATAAAGAAGGTATTATTCTGGATAGCACGGGACTAAATGCCAATCCAAAATTCCCCCCAGGCATTACACAAGGAAAATTTGATGATAGCGAAAATAGCTTTTTTATTGCACCAGAAGGAGCGGGGGATTTTGCTGGCAAAATGATGCTAGGCGCAATGGAACCCATTACCGATACAGATTTTGTATTACTCGCTGCTATCGACACAGAAACGCCTTACTTTGTAGATTATATCAAAGAGTTAACACAATTCCATGTGACCATATTCAAAGATGACATTCGAGTAGCAACCACTATCGAAGTTAACGGATCACGCTTTACAGGATCACAATTAGCGAGCGATAGTATTCGTAGTAATATATTTGAACACGGAAAAATAACTAACAGCATTAGTGATATAGCAAACGAATCTTTTGTAACGACCTACTGGCCTATTACTAATTACGCCAACAAGATTATCGGCATCCACTTTATTGGCACTCCCCTTTCGACGGCATTTAAACAGTATTATGAAGCCATATATATGACCATATTAGCGTGTGTGATCACGTTTATTATTACGGTTATACTCGGTTTAATCATACTTTCTCGAATATTAGCACCTATTGGAAAAATCATCGCGTTTACAGATGAGATTACTCGTGGAAATGCTGATGCAAAGCTTGACGTCTATAGACAGGATGACCTTGGTAAATTAGCAGACACACTCAGATATATGGTAGATTCTCTTAAAAATAAAATTGAAGAAGCAAATCAACAAAACCAAGAAGCGCTTTGCGCAAAAGATGAAGCACAAAGAGCAACAAAAGAAGCGGAAGCAGCAAAACTAGCAGCAGAGACAGCAAAACAAGAAGGACTTCTCGATGCTGCGAATCAATTAGAAGGCATAGTTGACATTATAGCCTCTGCCTCCAAAGAACTTGTTGCACAAATTGAATTATCCTCACGAGGGGCAGAAGAACAAGCCGTGAGAATTATGGAGACGGCAACCGCCATGGAAGAAATGAACAGTACTGTGCTTGAAGTTGCAAGAAATGCTAGTACAAGTGCTGAACTTTCAGAAACAACAAAATTGCAAGCAACAGACGGTTCAAAAATCACAGAACAATGTAAAAACGCAATCACAGATGTCCAAGAAGATTCTGCGCTACTAAAAGAAAGTATGAATACTTTAGCCACGCACGCAGGTTCTATTTCAACTATTATGGGAGTCATCTCCGACATTGCCGACCAAACAAATCTGCTTGCTTTGAATGCTGCCATTGAAGCGGCAAGGGCTGGCGAGGCAGGGCGAGGCTTTGCAGTTGTGGCAGATGAAGTACGTAAACTAGCAGAAAAAACACTTGTCTCAACTACTAATGTTGCAAATACCATTGCTGATATTCAAAAAAGTACCAGTATTAACGTAAACCATGTGGATAGCGTTATACAAAAGATTGAAGATGCAACAACACTAACCGATGCAAGTGGAGAAGCCTTGCATGGCATACTAGAAATAGCAGATAAAAGTGCGGGCGGCGTAAAGGCTATCGCCATAGCGAGTGAAGAACAATCAAGGACGTCCGATAAAATAACACTTTCCATTAGCGGAATTAGTACTATAGCAAATGAAACCACTCAAGCCATGATTGCTGCTAACGCTGCTGTTTCAGAATTAGCCAATCAAGCACAGTCCCTATCCTCTATTATTGAGAGCCTTAAATCAAATTAATACGATTCTCATAGCGAAATAATTAAATCAAATAATCCTATAAAAAAATAAGTTTTATCCATATGAAAACAATGGATAAAACTTATTTTTTTAACAAGATAGAAAAGAACGCATCATCAAAAGCTCTTACCTCAAATAAAGTGTCTGTGCAAAACTCGCCACCTCATCATAAGGAGCAGGGAGCAATTGCCCACACCAGCGTCTCTCTTTATAGCTTTCAATATGGCTCGGATAATAGAGCTTTTTATTTGTTTCATCAATAATCATATCAAATTTTAAAAGGTAGCGCTGCTGAGCTTGGATTTTAAATTCTTGGGCAAGTTCCTTAGGAATAGCTTCCACATAATGCACATAAGCCCCAACTTTCACAAGTTTATTAGGCGTCTCATCAAGGCTTTCTTGAAACTTTTGGGCGTATGCACTAATAGCGTCCTGATGCGTTTCAAAATACGTATCCAAGCAGATTTCTTTAGACGTAACAACCACTTGAATAAGGTAATCCCTTTTCACATAGCCTTTATTTTTCTGTATAAGAAGCTTATTTGCTATCATCACATTTTCATCTTCATAGACTAAAAAGCCTGCACCCTTAAAATATTCCTTGCAGTCAAGAAAACTGGGAACATTTTCAAGGCTAAAAATTTGCTGATAGTTACGGGCAATTTCTCTATGCGTTTTTAATAGACTCACAATCACCATGTAAAGACATATCACAAAAGAAAGAACGCCCCCTAAAAATACAGCGAGAAAAAGAGATTGCCATTGAGAATCTATGATAAAAAGGGCAAAAACTGCACCTATAAAAAAAAGAACAAAGCAGATATACAAAGTGCGCAAAGCGAAGGATAAGTTTTTTTCTTTCCTTATTAAGTGCTGCACATTTGGTATTGTCTTTTGTGCTGTGCCTGTCATTATTGCTGTATTTGCTGATACCTTTTGTGTGATTTCAGGTATGCTCTCGTCCATTATTTCGCCCATTATTTCTTCTGTCATTGCATGCTATCCTTTATGCCTTAGGTAAACTTTCTTTCCTAGAACAAGCTCTATACCGTATTTTCAACTCTTAGTAAACTACACTTTTTTGTTATATTCAAAAGCCCACGAACCTCTAGCAATACAAAAAGCTTCTCCATAATCTAAAATTACGGAGAAGCTTTCAAATATTTTCTCTCAATAAAATACGCTATTTTCCTACTTTCTATTTAATAAAATAGTGAGGACTATACCGTGCCAAGCGCTTAAACAGTCCATCAATATATCCCAAAACTATGTCTGTGTTCTTTTCAATATAATGTTCTTTACTGGCTTCTTTTGCTTTTTCTTGCCACTCTAAATAGTTCTCTTTATCCATCATTTCTTCAAGCGCCTCAAACCATTGGCCCATTTCTTCTTCTGATGGAAAATACTCGTACCCAGCCTTTGTGCATTCTGCTGGAGCATCAAGGCAAACACCACCAGTACCTACGGTTCCAGCTAAGCCACCTGATTTTGATGCAATGACAGGAATTCCATTAAGCAAGGCTTCCGCCGTCACACGCCCAAAGCCTTCATACCATAAGGACGGTGCCAACAATATTTTTGTTTTTGCAAATACCAACGTGATATCCTGTGTATGTGTTGCCACATCGACATTCCAAAAATCAGCAGGATTCTGCCTATAAAAGGCAAGAGCAGAAGCCCATGTTCCACGGCTTTCCACCACTAAAAAACGAACTTCAGGGTATTTTTCCCTAGCCATAAGAGCAAGGCGCATCATAAGGGAAACACCTTTTGCGGAACTTGGATTAATAAGGGTTATGTATTTAGGTTCAATTTTTCCCCGCACAGCAACTTTATCGGGATCAATAAAAACCCCTGTTGGCATAATATTGATACGAGAGTCATTATAATAATTACGTGCAGATAAAGCAGAATCAGTAAAAAGCATATCCACGCCAGGAAAATTATATTTGGCATAATATCCATTATAAACACCAAGCACAACCATAATACCACGACGCTTACACTCTGCAACAATAGCCATTTCAAGAGGTGACCCTCCGTAAATAAAGAGCATATCTGGCTGATAATCGTGGAGAGCTTCTAAAAAACCTCGGTAAAATGTAGACTCTTCAATCCGTGTCATCTCTCCAATAGTATAGGATTTTGTATTGAAATACCTATAGGATATACCATTATCTTGAATACTAAACCACTCTTCCGTTTTGTCTTTAAGTCGTTCTGCCACATGGGAAAAAACCTGTGCTCCGTTAGGTGAATCAAAGGTAAGTGCAGAAAGCACATGACAAGAAAAACCTCGTTGCACTAATTTTTCAAACATAAGCTTGACTTGTATAGCTGCACCAGAAGAGGAATCATGCAAACAGATTGGGGCAGCCCATAAAATACGTAAGGGAGTCGAAGGTGTTGACATATTGGAAGACCTCTTTCCAAATAATGCGCTAAAAAAGTAACGCATATACTCTGGATTATTTTTTGTAATAAATATCTTTTCGTCATTTTCCAAGGAAAAATTAGTTCAGTATAGGAAATAATCAAACTATTTAGTAATACGCTGTTTTCTATTCTTTGCGCTGCCCACATTCTTTCGTCACAACAAATAGTAAGTGAAAAAGGAAATAAAAAACATAGCTAAAAGACTGAATAATCATTGCAATAGGAAACTATTTATAACGTATATGTTTCTAAAACACAAATTTCTATACACAAGACAAAGCAGGGTTCCCGACATGAAGATTGATTCTTTTTGCTCATGTTGCAAACATGACACCCTAACCCTTATTTATTCTGATATCAATATTCATACTAAAAAATAACAGGGGGAAATCCTCTCTTATCTCAAGTTGAAAAAGAACCTAAACACGCAGAAGAAACCTAAAGTTTAAAAGAACTGAACCGATTAAAAATATATTGAGCACAAAAAACTCAGCACGATTTGGACTTCATTCGGTACAAAAATATTCTATAGAATGAAATTCCCGTTAGAATCGAGAGCGTTGAGGCACATACAAATTTCAAATGCTAAATATACTTTTTATATTTTTGAGACAATATATTACCATAAAATAAGCCACATTTAAAAGGATTTATATATGACTACTTTTGGTATCAACAATGCACAGACAACCGCCCTTTATGAACGTGACAGAGGCTTTGGTTCTGTGCAGGCTATGCATGCAAAGCAAGAAGAAGCAGATAAAAAAATAAGCGCTGAACAAAATCCTCAAAAAGGTGATTCAGTAACCATTTCTGACCAAGCTAGACTCATTATTAACAGCTCTCTTAATAAAGTAGTTGATAGTGGTAATCTTGCCAATGCCGCAGAAACTTCTGCCCTTGTAAAGCAAGTACGTAAAGCTGAAGAAGCAATGGAAAGAAAGGTTGTAGAACAAACAGAAGAGGAAAATCCTTCTGGTAGCATCAGTGGTGCGAATGGAAAAACAGCCGCTGAGTCTGCGCCTGGAGGCGGAGCATTCCAAATCTCTTCCGAAGGCGAAACAGAACAAGACACAAAAGCAGCCATGAGAGAAACCCTTGAGAAGCAAATAGAAGCAAAACAGAAAGAACTGCAAGAGCTCATGGGCGACGATAGCGAAGAGTCTCAAGCTAAAATATCCCTGATACAAGCAGAACTTTCCATGCTCGAAAATGAACTTAACGAATTAAACGAAGAATAAAATCCCCTTTTTCAAAATAAAAAAAATAAGCCTGCTTCACACGAAGTAGGCTTATTCTTTTAATAGAATCGAAATGTATCATTCTTCACTCTCACTTAGATTCCGCAAGCCTGCCTTTCCCTACTCTACAGCTTTAAGCAACAAAAAGCGCAGCATAAAGCCACGCTTTTAAAAATATCTGCGAAAAGCAGTAAATGAATAGAGGTTAAGCTTCTTCGCCGTTCAATTCTGCACGAAATTTACGTGATAAGCGAAACACAACCACTTTACGAGGGGGAAGTGTTATAGATGCGTTTGTTTGTGGGTTGCGACCTTTACGTGCTTTTTTGTCATATGCTTCAAACTTGCCAAAACCGCTAACAAGAAGTGCATGATCTTTCTTGATAGATTGTTTCATAATAGAAAGAAGTTTTTCAACAATTGTTTTTACTTCCGCTCTGTTACGTTCTGTTTGTGCATAAATGGCCTCAACGATATCTGCCTTGGTAAGTGCTTTGTTCATGAAATCCTCCGTGTGTCACGTTTTAAGTACACCGAAAATGCTGTACTGGCAAGCGATTGTAGGTATTTTTTAGTAAAAATTTTTGGCGCAGGGGCTACGTTGTTCAAGAGCGCTTCTTCCTGTAAACCCCAACGAATGGAATACCTCTTAATATTTTCAAATAATTACAGGCATTATTGTATAATATTCTGAGATATTACCCGTGCCATTGCGCCCATAGTTCCATTATCTGTATACGCCCCTTGCGCCCAAAGGGAAAGGGTATCGTCTTCAGACCGAGGGATAATATGCCAATGGGTATGAAAAACAGTTTGACCTGCGGCGGCAAAATTATTCTGCAAAACATGAAAACCTTGAGCATGGGTTGCTTCCATCACAGCAGGAGCAATTTTTTGGATTGCCTTTAAAACATACTGCATATGGTTTGGGTTTACATCTAAAACAGTATTAGAATGCTCTTTTAAAATGAGCAAAGTGTGTCCTTCCTTAAAAGGCGCTATATCCAGAAAAGCAAACACATATTCATCTTCGTAAACTTTTGCACAAGGAATTTCCCCTTTGACAATGCGGCAGAATAAACAATCATCTGTATTTGTTGTCATTTGTTTTTCCCTTGTTTTAGTTTATCCAAAGAGTTTTTTTATTCCGTCTTTTGTTTTTGGCACACGTACATTCATTATTTTCAAAATAATTCTTTACCTTAAAAAAAAAGAATATTATTAACGCAAATAAGAACACAAATAGCGCCACACCTAAAAGACATTTAACACAAATACTACTGCAAATATTATTACCTGTCTAGTCTTTTTGCCGTTTTATTCCAACATCCCTCTATTATACAAAGGCTTAACTCGTGAATACAAATATCGAAGCGTATCATTTCCCCGTAGGAACAAAGCAAGAAAGAGGGCTTCTTATTCCCGTCTTCCTACCTTTTGCAGGCTGTCCCTTTCCTTGTATTTATTGTGTGCAAGACAGACAAAGCGGCGTTGGAAATAGAGGGATAACAGACGCTCTACAAGAATTAGACATGCGCATCGATCAGGTCATTAAAAAAAACGTAGGCTCGGTTTCTACAATAAAGACCTTAGAAATAGCCTTCTATGGCGGAACGTTCACAGCTCTAAAAGAAAAGGAACTCACGCTCTGTCTTAATGCCTTTAAAAAACACAAGATTCGCTTGTCAGAAGCATGCATTAAACTTTTCGGGCGCTGCTCCACGAGGCCTGATTGTCTCGGGCTAAATAATGTATCAGGCGACAAATCCCAACTATCCCCTGTCTTATCTTTATTAAAAGAAGCGGGTATCAACCTTATTGAGCTTGGCATTCAAAGTTTCAACACAGAACTACTCTCGGGCATAGGTCGAGGATATAACTCAGAAGTCGCACAAGAAGCGTGTGCCTATATAAAGGAACAGGGCTTTGAACTTGGCATACAGCTTATGCCAAGCATTCCTTCACAGAGTGTGGAGGATTTTCACAAGGATGTTGAATTAGCACTCAGCTATAAACCTTCTTGCTTGCGCTACTATCCCTGTTTAGTACCTAGCGGCACAGGCCTCGCAAAACTTTGGCAGGCAGGGAAATTTTCACCATGGGATTTGAACACCTGTGTTGACGCCCTTGGTCATGCACTTTGTAGAGCGTGGCAAGAAAAAGTGCCCGTCATACGGCTTTCTATTGCCCCAGAAAAAGAGTTTGATGTGCATGTTCTTGCAGGCGTAAGACACCCTGCCCTTGGTTCTCTCATTCAAGCACAGGCATTACTCTACGCATTCGATGCGGAAAAAAACCGTCAATTCCCTCAAATACATAAAAGGGAAGAATCAGATAAAACAAAGATGCTTGGAGAAACAAAGCAAAACGACACTATGAATCTTGATACTATGAATATTGATACAGTGAATCTTGATGTAATGAATCTTCAGGACGAAAGTTTTCATCTCAATAATCCATCATCCTCTCTATATAATGGAAGACCAGACTCCCCGCTAGAAAATTTAGAATTACATGTACCGAAAAATTTTCAGGGCTTTATTTTTGGTGAGAAGAACTGTTTAAAAGAAGAATGGGCTAAACGACTCCCCTTGAATAATATCTTTTTTCATGGGGCTAATGAGCAAGAAAAAGGGAAAGTTCAAAATTTCACCACACAGTACGCATTTTTATCTGAGAAACAGAATTAGCCGATATTTTTATTTATTTCAAAAGACGCTGCCTAAGCTGGTGAAAATGAAGCTTTTAAATAAATACAGAAATATTTCACAAATAAATCCCTTTTAGCCTTGTGCTTATTTAAAAAATTTACTATACTTCGCGTGTGCGCTTAACAGTACTAGTAGCTTTTGTGTATTTCTTTTAGATGACACATGACATCCAGTATAAACGCATATGCGTATAAATATTGTTGTTAATCGTGTTTTAGTTTTATAAAACATGACATATTCATTAACCCATCTGGAGGTATGGCAATGGCGAAACATGCAACCCCCCTGTTGGACCAGCTCGAATCCGGGCCATGGCCCAGCTTCGTGTCTGACATCAAACAGGCGGCTGCTGAACGTGCAGCGAATCCAAAAGGCATTGATTATCAAATCCCTGTCGATTCACCTGATGATCTTCTTGGCGTTCTAGAGTTATCTTACGGCGACGGTGAAACTCACTGGAAACACGGCGGTATCGTTGGTGTGTTCGGTTACGGTGGCGGCGTTATTGGTCGTTACTGCGATCAACCTCAACAATTCCCTGGCGTAGCACACTTTCACACAGTACGTGTGAACCAGCCTGCTGGTAAATATTACAATTCTGAATTCTTAAGAATGATTTGTGATATTTGGGACCTACGTGGTTCTGGTCTTACCAACTTGCACGGCGCTACTGGTGATATCGTTCTTCTTGGAACACAAACACCACAGCTAGAAGAAATCTTCTGGGAACTTACTCATCATAAAACATATCCGACTGACCTTGGTGGATCTGGTTCAAACTTACGTACACCAGAATCCTGTCTTGGCCAATCACGTTGTGAATATGCTTGTTACAATGCGCAACAAGCTTGTTACCAACTAACAATGGACTATCAAGATGAGTTACACCGTCCAGCATTCCCTTACAAATTTAAATTTAAATTTGATGGTTGTCCTAACGGTTGTGTAGCTTCTATTGCTCGTTCTGACTTCTCCGTAATTGGTACTTGGAAAGACGATATTAAAATCGATCAATCCGCAGTAGCAGAATACGTAGCTGGCAATTTCAAACCAAACGCAGGCGCGCACTCCGGTCGTGACTGGGGCAAGTTTGACATTCAAGCTGAAGTTATTGACCTTTGCCCAAGCCATGCAATGAAAATGAACGGACCTAAACTTTGTATTGATACAAAAGAATGCGTACGTTGTATGCACTGTATCAACACAATGCCTCGCGCTCTTCGCATTGGTGACGAACGTGGTGCTTCTATCCTCGTAGGTGCTAAAGCTCCTATCCTTGATGGTGCACAAATGGGTTCATTACTTGTTCCTTTCATTCCTGCTGATGAGCCATTTGATGAAATCAAGGGCGTAATCGAAAAGATTTGGGATTGGTGGATGGAAGAAGGTAAGAACCGTGAACGTGTAGGTGAAACTATCAAGCGTCTTTCATTCCAAAAGCTTCTTGAAGTTACTGAAATCCCTGCTGTTCCACAACATGTTAAGGAACCTCGTTCTAACCCATACATCTTCTTCAAAGAAGAAGAAGTACCTGGTGGTTGGGACCGTGACATTGTTGCTTACCGCAATAGACACCAACGCTAATTTAGGAGGAGAGCAAAAATGGCTTTCATTTCTTCTGGATATAATCCTGCAAAACCTATGGAAAATCGTTTTTCTGACATTGGACCTCGTCCATATGACAACTTTTTTCCTCCGGTTATTAAAAAGAACTTCGGCAAATGGCTTTACCACGAAATACTTGAACCAGGCGTACTCGTTCACGTAGCAGAAAGTGGAGACAAAGTTTTCACTGTTCGTTGTGGTGCGGCTCGTACTGTATCTACACTTTACATTCGTGAATGTTGCGAAATCGCTGACAAATACTGTGACGGTTTCCTACGTTTTACAACTCGTAACAACGTAGAATTCATGGTATCTGACGAATCTAAGCTTGAACCTTTGAAAAAAGACCTTGCTTCACGTAAATTTGAAGCTGGTTCTTTGAAATTCCCAATTGGCGGAACTGGTGCTGGTGTTACCAACATCGTTCATACCCAAGGCTGGATTCACTGCCATACTCCTGCAACAGACGCTTCCGGCCCTGTTAAAGCGATTATGGACGAAGTTTTCGCTGATTTCCAAGATCACCGTTTACCAGCACCTGTGCGTATTTCTTTGGCATGTTGCCTAAATATGTGTGGTGCGGTTCACTGTTCTGATATTGGTATTGTTGGTATTCACCGTAAGCCTCCTATGATCGACCATGAATGGGTTGACCAACTTTGTGAAATCCCACTAGCTGTTGCGGCATGTCCTGTTGCAGCTGTGCGTCCGACCAAAGAAGAGAGCAACGGCAAGAAAATCAACACTCTTGCTATCAAAAACGAACGCTGCATGTACTGCGGTAACTGCTACACCATGTGTCCAGCTCTTCCTATCTCTGATGGGCAAGGCGGAGACGGTTGCGTTATCATGGTAGGTGGTAAGGTTTCTAACCGTATCAGCATGCCTAAGTTCTCTAAGGTTGTAGTTCACTACATCCCTAACGAAACTCCTCGTTGGCCTACACTGACTAAGACTATCAAGCACATTATTGATATCTATGCAGAACAAGCTAATAAATACGAACGTCTTGGCGAATGGGCAGAACGTATCGGTTGGGAAAAGTTCTTCGAAGTGTGTGATCTTGAGTTTACTCATCACCTCATCGATGATTTCCGTGACCCAGCGTACTACACATGGCGTCAAAGCACACAGTTCAAGTTTTCTGATGCGGCTATTCATGCATATGAAGGCGCAGAAAAGACAGCAGCGGTTGCGGCTACTGCTATCACTGACGAAGAAAAACAAGCAATTGTTAGCTTCTTAGAAAACAAGAAAGCTGGTGCTAAAACTAAGTATTACTTCAACGACTTCTTTGCAGTACTTCCTGGTGCAAGCGCACGTAAGGTTAAGGACGTTCTTTCTAAGCTTATTGCTGAAGAAAAACTCATGTACTGGTCTTCAGGCTCTACTACCATGTACGGCTTGAAAGGTTCTGGTAAAGAAGAAGAATAGTATATATTTTGTAAGTGATTTGTAAAAATCACATGCAAACTTGGTTTATAAAAAAGAGAGAGTTTTTACTCTCTCTTTTTTTATGCTTAACCATCTTGATATCTCACACTTTTTTACCTCACACTTTTTTATGCCTCATGTTTCTTTATACTTCATACTTCTTTATGCTTAATACTTCTTTATGTCTCATACTTCTTTTGCCTCATGCTTCTTTATGCTTAGTACTACTTTTGCCGTCTCATAAAAATACAAAGAATACGAACAAACAAGTATATTTATAGAATCTCTTTCTAATAGATTCTATAGACAAGTTCTCATAAGCCGAGAAAACAGCGGGCAAACCGTGAGCAAACGAAGAGCAAATAAGGAATCTATGACCTCCCTCAAACAATTTCACCCTTTAAGCTGTCCCTTTCTTTTTTGGTTAAACAAAAAGTCCCCACATTTTTTTCTGTGGGGACTTTTTTTAATAAACCATTTATTCTAAAGGTATTCGTAGCTAAGCCTTATATATAATTAGAATGTTGAAGCCAAAAAAGAATACACTCTAGTAGGTAAATCCATGAGTATGACTTATTCTGTTGGCTCTGTTGGCTCAGGCTGCTCAATTGGTAAGCCTATAGCTGGCATGCCGAATCTATTTTTTTCATTCGTCCCTTTACGGATAAGCACAAGAATAAAAATAATCCATGAAACAATCAACAGTACAGATATAATAATAGCCAGCATTATATTCTCATTTACAAAAAAGCTTATAGCAAAGCCACTCAAAAGAATAGGCAGCATTTGCCACCAGCCTGAATAACCCACGTCATGCAAGCGACGAGCAGTTACTGCCAAGCCGGGTATAAATGTCCCAATAGTAACTAAGCCAAGAAGAATATTGTATAAAAGTCCATCGCCAGTCACGCTACCAAAAAGGATTACTATCACAGAAAGGAAATAGGTAAATAAGGAAAACTGCCAAAACTCTGCACGAGAGGCTCGCCCAAAAAAAGTGGCGTATTTTTCTCTCAAACAAATCTTGGCTGATGTTTCAAAATTTATTTCTGGCTCTGACACTGCATCGCCAAAAGGAGAAGAACCAAACCTGTTGTCGCCATTATCACCTTGACGCACATAATAAATAACAAGAATAAGTCCAATAAAATCAAGTGCGGACATAAGAAACTCTTCCTGAACTAAAGAGTCAAACCCAAACATCAATATAAGGTAAAAAGCGAGAGGAATGAATGAGCATAGTTGCCACCAACCTGAGAGATTGACGTCATGTAAGCGACGGGCAGACACAGCATAGTGAGGAATAACAAGAGCAAGAGAGGCGAGAGCGGAAACGACAACAAGAACGGTCGCCATGCTTGGCAATAATGAGGAAAGGAGGATTACTAGTGTCCAAAGCCCAACCATACAGAGACTAAAGAAAAGTGAAAAAAACCATAATTCTGAACGGGAGGCACGTCCTTCAAACACAAAATATTTTTCTTTGAGGCATGTGTTGACTGCTGTTTTAAAATTCATAAAAACTCCTATCTTAATCACGACTTGTGAAATATAATACGGATTCATTGCTCATTTGTCAAAGAATATTCCTATACCTGCACGCAGTTCAATCACCTGCTTAGAAGTCCTTAATATTAGTTAGTATCTGCTTTTTCAGGTTTTTTTCTAGGCTTTGGCACTGGGGTAATTTTCTCTAAAATCCCCATAATAGTCGCAAGCATCTCCTTATCTTCAGCGTCTATTATATAATGTTCTTTTGCGCCCTTGTAGGGAATACCTGTTTGCGCTTCTTACATATGTTCTGCTATCTCGTCTCGCATTTTTATAAATGCCGTATTATTACAGATGAGTAAAATTGGTTTATCATTCAAATAAACCATATACTCCCCAAACATTTTCCTATAGCGAACATCACCCAAACCGAGCATTTGCTCGCATACAAATCCCATATATTCCAATGATGTCGCCATCCCCCCCTACAAATATTAGAATAAAAAGTACCCTGTTATTCACACCAAAATATCGTCTCAATAATAAGGGGGAGCACGAGGGATTCAATCCCTCGTAAAAAAGCAAAAAACTTCTTACCCCGAAATCCCCATATGAGGGAGCGCGAGGGATTCAATCCCTCGCAAAAAAGAAAAGAAAAAAGAAATCCCGTTTCCCAAAGAAAAGGAGGATAAAATCCAAAAAAAAAGGGGGATAAAATCCCCCATAAACTAACTAGCTAAAAATAAATAAAACAAAATTAGGTTTATACAATAACTAACTTGGTTACGTAGTAACCGCCAACGCCGAGCCATACGGCTAAAAGTGCCGCTAGTAGGAAAGGTCGAGGTCCAACTTCACGAATTTGTTTGATGCTTGTTTGAATACCGAGGGCACACATTGCCATGGTGAGCAAGAATATATCGAAGGTGTTTATGGCGTTTACGACATCTTGCGGCAAAAGGTGAAGGGAGTTGAAGCCAACACACACGATAAAAAGCACGGCAAACCAAGGGAATGTTCTGAAGGTGTATTTACCACCACGACAGGCATTTTCATCTTGTGGATCATCGTCACAGTCGGTGAAATCGGGGTGAGTGCGTAACCAGTAGCCTAGGGAGATAAGAAGGGGTGCGATGAGAATAACACGCATCATCTTTACGATAACGGCGATATTTCCTGCTTCTGGTGATACAGCTTGACCTGCTGCCACAACGTGCGCCACTTCATGAAGTGTTCCGCCGACGTATGCGCCATATTGTTCAATAGTCATATCAAGAAAACCGTGACTGTAGAGGAATGGGTATATAAACATGGAAACCGTACCAAAAACAACGACGGTGCCAACGGCTATACTACTTTCGTAGTTTCTGCCTTTTACTACAGGTTCAGTTGCGAGCACAGCTGCCGCACCACAGACGGCACTACCTGATGCCGTGAGAAAAGCAAGACGACGAGGAAGTTTGAAGAGTTTTATCCCGAGCCATGAACCACCCACAAAGGTGGTGACAAGCATAAAAGCACTTATGGCAAAACCGTCAAGTCCAACAAGAAGAAGATCTTGAAAGGTAAGGCGAAATCCGTAAAGGATAATGGCGAAGCGAAGTAGAGTCTTTGAAGAATAGGAAATTCCGCCCACGTAATAATCGGGCATATGTTGGCGTAGGGTGTTGCCATAGACAATGCCGAACAAAATACCTACAATAAGAGGGCTAATCCCAAGCGCAGTAAAGAGAGACATCTGCGAAATTTGCCATGCGGCACTAGCGAAAATGACGACAAAAAATATACCGCTTACAAGCTGTATATTGCGTTCGCTTTTAAAATATTGTACGCTCAACATAGAATTTCCTCCGGACACATAAAAGGGACTGACACATATAGGGGTTATAGGGGCTAATCCCATAAATTTCAAGCGGTTCTTTTCTTTCACGCTGATAAGTTTTTCTTATCAATATTCATCACGAAAGATATTCTCATAGATTTGTGCATTTATGACAGAGATGAGCTTTCATACCATTCAATTATACTCGGCAGGTAGGCATGACTATTCGACAGTTTGAAATATTTTTGGCCTTAGCTCGAACACCCAATATGCGTCAGGTAGCAGAAAGATGTTATCTTTCACAGGCTGCTGTGTCAAGCTCCCTTAATGCTTTTGAGGAAGCGCTTGGGGTACAGCTTTTTGATAGGGTGAACCATAGGCTCATTCTGAATGAGAAGGGAAAATTATTAAAAGACCGCCTTAGCCCGATACATGCACAGATAAAAGAAGTGCTTGCACTTGTGAGTAACGATGGGCTTGCGGGTGATGTTCGAGTGGGTGCCTCCACAACTCTGGCGGATTTTATCATTCCTCAAATTATTTATGATTTTAATAAGAAGCACCAAAATGTGAATATCCGATGTGATGCAGGAAATACTGCGGATATTGTGCGTTTAGTTGAAGACGGCTTTTATGATATTGGCTTTGTTGAAGGCGAGGTACGCAGTCTTAATGTTATTGTGAGTCCTCTTGTGCAGGAATCTTTATTAATAGTAACGGGCGACAAAAAATTTGCTCAAAGTGGCGAATATGCGCTTGCTTCTCTTATGGATAGCGACTGGCTCTTGCGTGAAGGTGGCTCTGGAACAAGGGAAGCTTTTCTCGATAAACTCCTCTCGTTGGGGCTTAGACCTGAACGCTTTATGGAATTTAACCATAACGAGCCTATCAAGATGTTATTGCGTAACGAGGGCACTTTAGCTTGTTTTTCCCCACATATCGTAGGGAGAGAGCTTTCTGCTGAAGAATTATTTATCGTAAAAGTTCATGATGTGGAACTAACACGAACTTTTTACCGAGTGGAACATAAAGACAAGCAATCTTCCGTACTCGTTGAGCTACTTTCAGACGCTATTCAGCGTTGCATGGAAGACGTTTAGAAGACATCTGGGAGGCGCTTGGAATGCGTTTGGAATACACTTAGAATGCGTTGGACAGCGTTTACCTAAAGGAAACTACGCCACCGCATTCAAGCTATTACCTTGTATGAGACCAGCAAGACTACCTGCGCCAGTCACTGCCATAGTACTTGACGGTTGCCCCATCACCATAGAGGACATGGAAAGAAGTTTCCCTTGAGTATAGGCTGAATTCACGTCATAGCCTTCTTGGGCTCTTGTTTGGTCTAATTGATTGAGGGATTCAATATGCTGATAATCTCTTGCGAGAGAGGGATTTTCCTGAAAGAATCTTTCAATTTTTGCTTTGTCAGGGTGATTGGAATGTACTTTAATTTGCCCACTGTCTGTCAGGGTTATTCTAAAGTCTGCGTCCTCTGAAACCTCTTCCATTGCAAGCCCTACTTTTACTTTTGCCGCAAAGAGTTCTGTGAGATCGTCCCTGTGGTTGAGCAAATCATAAAAAGTAACAGATTCTTTTCCAAGATCTTCTGCCGCTGATGCGGATAATGCTTCTAGATATTCCATGCTTGGATTAAAAGGCTTGTCCGAACTTGTACTGCTATCTACGCCATCCATACTGACATTGCCAGACCAGAAAGGATTGATAAGCGGAGGCGTAACAGTTGGCTTGGTTGTTGTGCTGCCATCTGTTTTATCGTCAGTTGATGTACCATCATCAGTTCCCGTACTACCGTCCGTTCCTGTGCTGCCGCCTGTTCCTGTGCTGCCATCAGTCCCAGTAGAACCGTCAGTTCCCGTAGAACCGTCAGTCACATCTGTATTTTTATCTTCTTCTTTTACTTCTGATTTGCTACGAGTGAACGTTGTTCCATAATAATTATTATATGAATTGCTAATTCCACTTATTGACATAAAAACCTCTTTTATTTGGAAGAATCGCTTGAATCAATTGCTAGGCAATTTTTTCACCTTCTCGTTATAAAAAGAGTATAGCAATATTCATGCCAATCTATATGTGGAAAATTACGTGATTTTTTGATAAAAAACACATAAGCCCCCACGCTTATAGGTAAAAATAAAATTTTAGACTAAATGGCACATGAATTCTTATACCGACCGACAAAAAAAATAAAGCCCGTCAGCTTCTTTTAGAGCTAAAAAAGCTCTGTTAGTCGATTGATTTACTCTAAATTTTATTCGTCTGTTTAATATCTTTGAGCTATTAAAGTGTAAAAAATACACATGAAACTCACCCTATTTCTTATTACACGCAAAAATAATACATACTTATTTTACAAAGAATAATATATTGTTTCAAATACATAGAATACGAATGACAATACAAGTAGTTAGTCGTAAGAATAAACAAATAAGTCTTTACTCCCCATAAATATTCCTATATACGGTTTGAACAAACTAAAACTTGTTTAATATCTTCGGAGGAAAAATGAACAAAACATCACACTCTTTATTTGCCATCAATAAGAAAGTTATCGGCTTTCTAATGGGCGCTGCCTTATGTTTGCCAAGCCCTGCTCTTGCTGAAGGCTTTGCATTACAAGACTGGTCTGCTAGAGGCGCTGCTTTAGCTGGTGGTCTCGTTGCCCGTGGTGGCGACGCATCCGCCATAGCCTACAACCCAGCCGCTATTACAGAACTCCCTGGCACGCAAGTGATGTTTGGTTTTGAAGCTGTTGCTCCTACTAATACTATTGAGATGAATGGCCCCACAGGATTCAGCTCAACAAGAACAGAAGACCTTCTATTCTTTGTACCCCACGGCTATGTTACCCATAAGTATAACGACAGCCTTTCCTTGGGTTTTGGTGTATTTTCTCGCTTTGGACTCGGCAACGAATACGAGCCCAACTGGCCAGGTCGTAATAACATCTATTTTGTTAAACTCCAAACAGTTACAGCAAACCCCGTCATAGCATGGCGCTTCAATGATCATTTCTCCGTCGCTGCCGGCCTTGAAATCACAGGGGCAAAAGTTGAACTCAAGAAAAAAGTCCCGACAATGACTGGCCTTCCTGATGCAGATTTCTCCCTCGATCACGAAGATATTGAATACGGTTTTGGCTTCAACCTAGCCGCCCATTATCGCTTTAATGAAAAATGGAATGCTGGCTTAACCTACCGCTCCGCCGTTGATATTGACTTTGACGGCACAGCAAATATCACTTCAGTATTGCCAGGTGTGAGCATCAAACAAGATGGCACAACCACTATGAGCCTACCTGATCAAATCACAGCGGCAGTTTCTTTTGCTCCTAACAAAAAACTCAGCTTTGAAGCGCAAGCTGCCTATTACACATGGAGCAGATACAAGAACCTCAATCTCCACTTTGATGGTTCTCTGGGCACAGTGCGCAGCAAGAAAGACTGGTCAGACTCATGGCTCTTCTCCCTCAGTGCAGAATACCAAGCCCTCGAATGGCTCACCCTACGTGCAGGTGTCAGCCGTGAAACTTCTCCCGTTCCAGATGCAACCGCTGAATACATGACACCAACAAATGGACGCTGGAAATACGCCGTCGGTGCAGGTATACAAAAAGGCAACTGGACTCTCGATGCAGCCTACGTCTTCCATGACCTCGATTCCGCTGATTACACAACATCACACGAAGGCGTCTACGAAGGAAAATCTACCAATGTTTACGCTAACTCTATTGTAGTATCCGCAGGATACAAATTCTAAATTGAAATAATGTTTTTTGGGAGTGATGTTTTTTGGGGAGTGATGTTTTTTGGGGGAAACCTTTCTTGAAAGAAAGGCTTTCCCCCAAACCCCCTTCCCAAGAACTTTATATGACATATTCCAATTGACAGTAGTTTAAGACAAATACACACATGGTTTAATAATAAAAAAGAGAGGCAAAGCCTCTCTTTTTTTTTGAATAATACTTTTTTGGAATGACGATTTTTTTGGGGGAAACCTTTCTTGTAAGAAAGGCTTTCCCCCAAACCCCCTTCCAAAGAACTTTATATAAAATACGGGCATGATTTTTAATAATAAAAAAGGGAGCGTTTAGCTCCCTTTTCTTATATCCACGTTTATAACTCATCAAACAATAAAAAACTATACCGACTCATTTGTTTTTTCAGGAGGGGGGTACGGGGGGAACCTCATTTTTTTCAAAAAAATGGGGTTCCCCCTGTAAAAAAAATCTCCCCACCCCTGTAAAAATCTCTCCCTTATTTAACAAAAAGCATATTTTGATAGCTTGGTAGCGGCCATAAATCGTCTGCCACCATGAGTTCGAGTGTGTCTACACATTTGCGTAGTTCTAGCATAGTGGGGAGAATGAGATTTTTGCAGTGTTTTGCTTCTGCAAGTTGAATATTGAAAGAGTTGCCTGCGTTTTTCGCTGCAATTTCTCTTTCTCTTGTGTCTACTGGGTCTGTCTTTATTGTTTTTTCTAGGGCTCTAATTGAGGTGTCGAGGTTTGTTATACATTCTGTAATTTCAACGAGAAGCTTTGACTTTGCTTCTATACCGCATTCTTTGAGAGCTTTGCTGTTTTTGGCGAGCTCTGTTTGGTAGCGAATGGAGGCTGGGTAGATGAGGGTTCTTGCCATGTTCACGGCAAGAAGAGCTTCTGTGCGGATAGTCTTTGTGTACTGCTCAAGATAAATATCTTGGCGTGCACGTAGTTCTTCTCTGCTCATAATGGCATAACGGGTGCAGAGATCTATCACTTCCGCATGGGTGTATACAGGCAGTGCGTCTGGGGTGTGGGGATAGATGGGCAAATTACGACGTTCCGCTTCTTTGTGCCAAATTTCAGAATAGCCATCACCACTAAAAAGCACGGCGCTGTGTTCTTCCACTACGTGAGCGATAAAATGCTGAACGGCTTCACCAAGGTTCTTGACTTCTTTTGACTGCAATTCTCTTTCAAGGAATGTAGCGGCAAAATCAAGGGACTCTGCAAGCATTGCGTTGAGAGCAACTATAGAATCCGCAGGACTTTGGGAAGAACCTACGGCACGAAATTCAAAGCGATTACCTACAAAAGCAAAGGGGCTTGTGCGGTTGCGATCGCCTGGGTCAGCAGGAAATTGCGGTAATGTGTCAACACCAACATTCATGATGCGTTTTTTGCGAGAGCCTTTCACATCACCTATGCGGAATTGCTCTAGAACGTCAGAAAGTTGATCGCCCAAAAAGAGGGACATAATCGACGGCGGAGCTTCGTGTGCACCTAAACGGAAATCGTTTGAAGCAGAAGCAACGGAAGCACGTAAGAATCCACTGTATTTATGAACAGCACGAATAACTGAGCAAAGAAAAACGAGGAATTGAGCGTTTTCATGCGGTGTATCGCCTGGGTCAAAAAGATTGCCCACGTCCTTATTACCGATGGAATAATTGAGATGCTTCCCTGAACCATTAAGGGCATGAAAAGGCTTTTCGTGTAGAAGGCAAACAAGATTATGCGAACGAGCCACACGACGCAAAACGGTCATAATAAGCTGATTATGGTCGGTGGCAAGATTAGCCGCTTCATACATGGGAGCAATTTCATATTGACTTGGTGCCGCTTCATTGTGACGAGTCTTAACAGGCACGCCAAGCTTATAAAGCTCTCTCTCCACTTCCACCATAAAAGCCAAAACACGATTAGGGATAACGCCGTAATATTGATCTTCAAATTCCTGCCCCTTAGGAGGGCGTGCGCCAAAAAGAGTGCGCCCTGCAACCATAAGGTCAGGTCTCTTCATAATATAATCACGGTCAATAAGGAAATATTCTTGCTCAAGCCCACCATTCGAGGTGATAGGCAGGTTTGTTTCTGCTCCAAAAAGTTTGAGAACACGCAAAGCCTGTTTACTAATAGCTTGATTAGAACGAATAAGCGGGGTTTTCTTATCGAGGGCAAGTCCTGTCCAAGAAAGAAAAAGCGTCGGAATACAAAGAACAATACCACCAGCGTTCTCTATAATATACGCAGGACTCGTCACGTCCCAAGCAGTATAACCACGTGCCTCAAAAGTAGAACGAAGCCCACCAGAAGGCAGACTTGAGCCGTCCGCTTCACCCTGCACAAGCATAGTTCCGCTAAATTCTGCGATAGCACCGCCATTCTCATCAGGGCTTAAAAAGCTATCATGCTTCTCTGCACTATTCCCCGTAAGAGGGTAAAATACATGAGTATAATGTGAAGCGCCCTTGCTCATTGCCCAATCTTTAAGCGCAGTAGCAACAATATCTGCAATGCTCGGGTCAAGCCCCTCGCCCTTATCCATGGTTTGTCGCAAGGATTTATACACCGCTTTTGGCAAATGCTGACGCATAGCCTTATCATCAAAAACATTTACCCCGTAGTAATCTGTTGGTAAACCCAAATCTACAGACATTGTGGAAGCGGTCATATTTTCTCCTTTATTGCGAATTTTATTTTATTATTAGTTTAGTTTATATTTTTTATATTTTTATTATTTTTGTTATTTTTGTTATTTTTGTTATTTTTGTTATTTTTGTTATTTTGTGGGAGGGGAAACCCCATTTTTTTAAAAAATGAGTTTTCCCCTCCCACACCCTCCCCTTCCTGAAAAAAATAGTGTTCTCCGTAAAGGGGATCTTTGTACTTCAATCTAAAGATAGAGAGAACTTTGAAAGTTTATATGGAAAGTCTTCAACCTATTTTTTATTCTATAGCCAAGTGTTAGTAATAAATAATACATATATTTTGACACGTTACTTACTAACTCGTTTATACTGCCCCCCAGAAACATAGAAGGTATTTTCCACAGAAAATATAGCTTGTGGGTCATGTCTAAACACGAGCTCTTCAAGGCTTCTAACTTGAGCGTTTGTAGTGATGGTCATAACAAGTTCTTTTGATTCGTGGCTATAACCGCCATACGCAGGTAAAAGAGTGGTTCTACCCCCCTGTTCAGCGATGGCATAACAAATTTCTTGCCCTTTACTGGTCACGACGAACACCATTTTTCTCTGGTTAAAGAGCGTCATAACGTAGCTCAAAACCTGCTTCATAATAAATATTTGAATAAAAGAAACAATAACAAGATCAATAGGAATAGTAATAAGGGAGAGAGAAAAAAGAGTGGCATTGAAGGCAAAAGTGGAGCTACCAACTTGAATATTCCATCGCTGATAAATATAAACGGTGACCAAATCAAGCCCACCAGCAGACCCACGAGTTCTGAGCATAAGCCCGCCCCCAAGCCCCAATAATACACCAGACAAAATACTAGCATAAAGCGGATCTTGCACGGGAATAACCACACCATCCAAAAACATACCCGTAACAGTGATACTCACCGCACCATAAACACTATAAAAAACAAACTCTTTGCTTGTTTTGAACATAGCAAAAACAAGAAGTGGAATATTGAGAAAAAGGTTCCATGTCGTGCTAGGAAAAAGTCCAAAGCCATATTCCGCAAGCAAACTCAGCCCCAAAAGCCCACCCGTCAAAAAGCCATGAGGAGCGGTGATACTTTGAACAGCAAGGGCAACAAAAAAACCACCAATAGTAAGGAGAAAGAGATTCCAAAGAGGATAATCATATAAACGGCGTTTTAACATGTTTTGCTCACTTGCATATATTGAGTTAGAAAGAATTTTTGCTTATTTGTTTTAACGCCAACCATCTGCGCCCACTAAGTCCACAAAAGAAACAGGGCCACAGTCCTCTTCCTTACATTGCCCATTAATCTTAAATACCCGCACTATTCTTTGCTTTTTACGCTCATCACCGATGGGGATAAGCATAACTCCCCCCTCCGCTAATTGATCTTTTAAAGCTTGTGGCACGCTTGGGCCACCTGCCGCTACTATTATACGGTCATAAAGCGCATGCTGTGTCCAGCCAAGAGTTCCATCGCTCAGATGAAGCACCATATTTTTATAACGAAATTTTTCTTGAAGCAAAACACGGGTGTTTTCATACAAGTTTTGAATACGCTCAACAGAAAAAACCTTAAGCCCCATCTCATGAAGCACCGCAGCTTGATAGCCTGAACCTGTTCCAATCTCAAGCACTTTCATAAGAGGCTCAGCCAAAAGCAGTTGGCACATAAATGCAACGACATAAGGTTGTGAAATAGTTTGCCCATTCGCTATAGGTAAAGGCCTGTCTTCATACGCCGTTGCGTGCAAAGCCTCAGAAATAAAGAGATGTCGAGGTATACTTTCCATCGCTCGCAGTACATGTTTATCATTTATATTTCTAGAAACAAGCTGTTCTTGCACCATACGCCGACGAGAATATTTAAAAATATCAGCCTTATTAAAGTCATGGGATGAATTATTGAGGTGAGCGTCAAGCGCGCAATCGCCTGCAATATCACCCACCATATGACCTGGCATATGAGCTGGAATCTCTCTATGACGCTTTATTTCTACTGGCGGCGCTGGTAAGACTCTATTCTCATACTGTAAACGGCGAACACGCTCAGTGGGCAAACCACAAGGTTCATAGGCAAGATCTTTGTGTCTACCTAGGTATTGCCCCTTGGGATTCGTATCTTCTTCTGACATCATGCCACCATCTGCGTTATAGAATTGAAAAACATTTCTTAATGCGGAGCATTCTAACAAAAGAGCCCTATTTCGTCAAACAAAGAGATACTATAATTCGTTAATCCATTCTGTGATTTGTTGCAGCGTTTTTTCCTTGAGTGTATCAAGAGCCGCTTGCGTTTCTGCTTCAAAGCGCAAAGTCAAATTAGCCGAGGTATGAGAGGCACGTACAAGAAACCAACTTGACCCAAAATCAACACGAACCCCGTCTATACAAGTCACCTTATAAGAATCTGCGTATTTTTCTTCGTAATAGCTTTGAGCCTTTTTAATCAGCGCTTCTTTTTTATGCTCTGGGCAATCAAAACGAATTTCAGGGCTCGCATAGGATTTTGCCCAAAAAGGGAATTGTGTCAAATCCCAATTTCGCTTTTGCAAAATTCCAAGCACTCGCACTGAGGTCAATATGCCATCATCTGTTCCGAACCAATTTTCTGCATGGAAAAAATGCCCAGAAAGTTCACCGCCAATATGAGCCCTTTCTTTTTGCATACTCGCTTTCATAAGTGAATGCCCCGTTGGAGCAATAAGCGCAATTCCTCCAAGGTCTTCTATTTCCTTAAAAATATGATGGCTACATTTCACATCTGCCAATATGCGCGCCTTTGGCACACGCAAAAGCATGTCCCTTGCAAGCAAAGAAAGAAGCTCGTCAGAAAAAAGCATACGCCCGTTTCTATCTAACATCACTACCCTATCGCCGTCACCATCAAGAGCAATGCCATAATCCGCACCACGGGAAAGAATCATTTCACGCAAATCTTTGCAATTTTCAAGAATAGTAGGATCGGGAGGATGATTAGGAAAATCACTCTTTGGCTCGCAGTAAAGAGCTATAACCTCAACTCCCATGTTCTGCAAAACGTCACAACACAATTCACCAGCAGCACCATTAGCGCCATCAACCACAATTTTATATGCAAGCTCCCCCGTTTGTTCATGAAGAATACGGGCATACGGGGTTTTTATATCAAAAAATGAGGTGATTCCAAAACTTTCAGATTTTTTATTATCTTCACATACTTCTTGCTGGCAAAAAACATGAGGACTGACTAAATTTTCTTTATCTTTTTCATAAAATTTAAGCATTTGAAGGTAAATATCATGGATAGCGTCACCATACAAAGTGCTTTTACCTTCCCATATTTTGAAGCCATTATAGGGGGCATCGTTATGACTAGCAGTAACCACAATACCAGCAAAAATTTGCAAATGATGCACAGCAAAATAAAGGCAAGGGCTTGGAATCATTCCAAGGCTTATCACATCAAGCCCATTTCTATTAAGCACTTCACAAAGAATATCATGATAGGCTTTGGAATTTCTTCTTGTATCGTAGCCAAGCAAAACACGAGAATGCCCCAGCTCTTTATAATACATTGAAAGAACATACCCAAGCACAGACACAAAAGAAAAATCGATTTCTATATCCATAAGGCCACGTATATCGTATTCTCGAAAAATGTATTTTTTAAGCGTATTCTTTATGGGCATGAAACCTCCTTTTAATATGTTATTTCAGTTTACTTTTTACTTTTTTTCAGGGGGAGTTGAACTCCCCCTGACCCCCACATATATATTTTTCGTAAACAAGTTTACAAAAAATACTAAAATACGAGGCTTCAAAAGGACATTATATCCCTTTGTGGAGAGTTACCTGACTAGCAAGCAAATTTTTTATCAAATGATTCCGCTTAATTTTATACAGGTTGTTTAAGCAACGAGGACAAAAAGAAGCCGAACTCTGTATTTCTTCCCTTAAAATACAATTTTGCCCATATTTTTTCAAGACTTTTCTTTTTCCAAAAGAAGACGTAAAAGAAAGAATAAAGAAGAGACACACAAAAAATCAACACATAAAGCGATAGGCAAACAATGGGCAAAGAATAGCCAGAGAGCAAACAGAAGACAAATAAGCGACAGGCAAAAATCAAAAACACATTCACGACATATTTATTGAGCTAAAAAGGGTTTCTTATGGACAGCATTTTCATCACAAGAACGGGGCAGTTATTCCTTATTCTCGGTATTTTATCACAAGCATTCGCCGTTCTGACTTCCCTTCTCAAAACAGATTTCTTGGTTTATCGCTTCCTAAATAAAAGCTTTCCTTTTATGAGCAATACAGTTATTATATCCCGTTGCTTTTTGGTTTTCGGTGTGATTTCTGTAGGTATTGTTGCGCTTCTTGATTCCGACTATATTCTTCTTGTGGCTCAGTGCCTTTTTTTTATTTTTATTTACCCTTTTATTTTCGGTAAATTATTGAAATAGCTCTTTAAATTTATATATATTGTGATTTAAATTATGTCGTCTGTTGTAAAAAACAAACAGTTTAGAATATACGCCCTTTTCCTTATAAAAGTGCTGAGTCTCTTCGCCATTGTTGCGTTTGCCGTTGTGCTTTTAAAGCAGATAAACCCTACATCAGAAACCCTTTCCACCTTTGTAGATACGCACATACTCCGCTATGGTATTTGGGGCATGTTTGCTTTTGCGATTCTTTCCTCCGTGCTTTCTAGTTTTTTTGTGCCACGGCAATTGCTCGCATTTGTCGGAGGCTATGCATATGGTGTATGGCTCGGGACGCTTATTGTGACCGTAGGTGTTACACTTGGTTGCTTCCTTACCTTTATATATTCACGGTTTATGATACAAAAAATAGTACAAAGAAAGCTCGGTTTACGCATCGCATGGATGGAGCATCTTTTCTCAAAAAACCCCTTTGGCATGGCGCTGAGTATTCGAGTTATTCCCGTGGGAAGTAATGTTCTTTTAAATATGCTCGCAGGTGTCACTAAAATTTCCACCATTCCTTTTTGCCTTGGTTCTGCCATAGGTTATATCCCTCAAAATTTAGTGAGCGCTCTTTTAGGGACGGGCATGCGTGCCGACCCTCTTGTACGTGTCAGCATCGCAGCTCTTTTATATGGCATTGGTATTATTGTGGGACTCTGGCTTTTTAAAAAATATAAACCAGATAATAGCATGGGCTTAAAAACCATTATACGATCCATATTGAAACCTCATACTGTTAGTCAAGACAACATTCCCAAGGATATCACTCCGCCAAGTGACACCACTCAAAAAACACCCAAACAGACAATATAGAGACCAATAAGCACGAAGAAAATAAAAATTGATGCCACCGTATAAAAACAGAGCATTCAAACATACCTTATAAAAGTCGAGACTAAATTGCCATGATGATAATTGCTATTCTAACCATTCTTGCAGGTATGCCTGTTGGTTTTTTATTCAGAAAAAGCACTGCTACACAAGTATTTGTCGGGCATGCGCTTAACTTTTCTGTTTGGATTTTGCTCTTTATTTTAGGAATAGGGCTTGGGCTTGATTCCACCCTTATGGGGCAGTTAGACAGCCTTGGATTACAAGCGCTTCTCATCAGTCTTTTTGCCACACTTGGCACTATTATGGGCGGTGGCGTTTTAGGCCGTTATGCTTTTCCCGATGCTTTTTTATCAAACCAAGAAGCAAGAGAATGGGAAGAAAGAGAATGTATTAATCGAGAAGAAAAAAAACAAGGCATCGCACCAGAACTGGTAAAAAACGATTGCACACCAAAAAACAGCGACAGTGAAAAGCAAAGTAAGCTCAGCGCCTTAAAAGATTCACTTATTGTACTTACTTTTTTTATAGGCGGAATTTTGTTAGGCGCATACCCTATGATTCCAATGGAATGGGCAATGGGCAACGCCGCAGCATGGACGCTCTACATTCTTTTATTTTTAGCAGGTATGAGCGTTGGTTTTGACTTACAAGCCTTTCGTATTTTACGAGAACTTAAAGGCAAGATATTACTCGTTCCTTTTGTAACCGTTGTTTGCACATTACTCGCCAGCCCCCTTGCGTGTTTGATTTTTCCTGATTTAAGGATTATTGATGCCATGGCGGTGGGTATTGGTTTAGGGTATTACAGTTTATCTTCCACCATGATTTCTCAAGAAATCAGCCCTGCGCTCGGTTCAGTGGCGCTTCTTGCTAATATGATACGAGAAATTCTTACTTTAGTACTCGCCCCGCTTATGGTGCGTTATTTCGGACGCTTAGGGCCTGTTATGGCTGGCGGAGCAACATCAAACGATAGTTCACTGCCTGTTATCGCAAAATACTGCGGTGAGCGTTACGCCATCATCGCTATTTTTTCAGGAGTTTTTCTCACGCTCATTGTGCCTCTTTTGCTCTCTTTTCTACTTTATTTTGCATAAATTTTAATATATTATGACTTGAACACCTTACGACTCGGAGATTTTCATGGCAAAAAAAACACAGGATTCTCAAAAACAAGGTTCTGACGCAAACCTCAGTTATGCCGATACCTTGACTCAATCCTTAGGGGCGGCGCTAAGTACCGCTACAACGGGCGCTGTGAAAGGAAGAAAACCCTCCCTTGTTCGCCGTGATCTTCTCAAATACGAGGATGTGCTTTGCCGTGATTTTTCTAAACTCATTAGTTTTGAAGCCCATGCTCTCTATTTTCCAACACAAGACGAATTACCCGATGTTCAATATTTAGAAGACGAAAGAAAAATTCTTTTGCCTTTGCGCCGTGAAAACGCTCTGCTTGGTGTTTTGCTTCTGCGTGAGGTTTCTTTAGATAAACACGCAATAGCACAGCTTCCTAAGTTTGCACAGCTTTGCCTTGATAAACTCTACTATATAAAACTCAGCGAACTTGACGAACTTTGTCACCTTATGCGCTCCCAATATTTCATGGCAAGATTGCAAAGGGAAATATCAGGAATAACAGATTTTTATGCGCAATCTTTTTTCCGTTCTGCGGCGGCTAATGTGCATAGTGAAAACGGCGAAGACGTCAACATCCTAACAGATAATGAGCACGTATTTAATGGTTTTGCCACTAATATTTATTCAGAATTATTAGAAGACACGCAAGACTATCTAAAAGACGGGCATGTTGAACGTCAAAGTAGTGTTGGGCTTATGGTTTTGCCTGTTCTTGGCCTTGATTATATTCGTAAATTTTATGGTTTTGCAGTAGCAGAGCAAATATTTGTGTCTTTTTCACAAAAAATACAAGATATTATTCCAGAAGATGCTCTTTGCACTATGCTTGATAACGATAGCTTTGCCATTCTTTTTCCTGGTGCCACAAGACGCATGATGGAAAATCTCACAAGCCAATGTATTTTTCTTGAAGAATCCATGGACGCCATGCCCGTGGCTACTATGCTTGCGAGTATGGAAAATTTGAGTGAACTTGTGGAAGCAAAACTCTGCGCAGGTTATGCTCTTTTCCCACAAGACTGGGACGGCACGGCAGATTCTAGAGATAGCGCAGAAATTCCTCACCTACTTTTACATAAAGCCCGCACAGCGGCGCAACGACTAAAAAGCATGCCCAATAAAAAGGGTATTGCCATAGACAAAGAAGCCCTTCATATCGCAGGAACAAGCCTTGCATTCAAACAAATATTACTACAGGGTGGTAGTGTTGAAGACATTTTGCCCTATTCTCAAGTCCGTGTGAATTTAGGAAAAGAAGACGGCGCGCAAGAAAGCATGTGTTTTAGTGTATGGGCAGACGTTGAGCATTTGCGTTATAAAGGAGAAATTTTATTACGCAAAATAGGGGAAAGGTTATCAGAAGCTGAAATTCTCATGTTAAGCGATCCTGCAAAAAACATTGAAGAAGGCGATTTTTTACAATATATTCCCCAAAGCCGTTCACAAAGCGAAGTGCTAAACGAAGACGGAACATTATTCTACGCTTACCGAGACTTTATGAGCGTTGTGACGGATCAAGTCAGTGTAGAAAAAATAAAAGATTTCTCCCTGTCTCTTATACGTATCCAATGGGAAAAGCAGAAAAGTAGAAGCGCAAAAACAACAAAGTTTAACGAATATTCTAAAGCCTTATCAAATCAAACAGACACGGATAAATCTCTTTCCCAAGCGCAAAGCACTACTGCTACCCGTGGAGAAAAAAATCATTTAGCGGACACAAGCAATCCCCTTAATGAAATAGATCACGATAAAAATTCCCATGATTTTTCCATGAAAGATATCGCCAGAGAACTGGATATTTATTTCAAAGACTTCCCCGTAAATAACACCGTACCCATTATAGGTAGTATGAGTTTTAATAGTTTAATTCTCTATCATCCGCATATGGACGGAAAAGCACTTGAGGAAATCTACATAAAAATAGGCGTACTCATTGAAGAAAGATTCAACGTGCCCTGCGCCGTCGGCATAGCCTCTTATCCTTTTCTACGTTTTCGCCCTGCGGATATGTGGGACGCTTGCAGAAAAGCTCTTGATTACGCCATGCTTTTACCAGAACCACACGTGGGGATTTTGAATAGTTTAGCTATCAATATCAGTGCGGATAGAAAATTCAGCCAAGGCGACACCTTTGGTGCTGTTGAAGAATACCGCCTCGCCCTTTTAGCCGACGGTGACAATATTCTTGCATGGAATTCTCTTGGAGTTTGCCTTGCAGAACTAGGCAGGCATACAGAAGCAAGAAACGCCTTTGAGGTTGCCTACGCTAGGCACAGCAAAGACGCCGCAACCTGTTATAATCTTGGCACAGCAAACCTTGCCCTTGATGACAGAGACAAAGCAAAAGAATATTTTTTAGTTTGCCTCAACCAAGAAAAGAATCACCTCTTTGCCCGTATTCGCCTCGGAGAAATCGCAGAAAAAGAAAAAACCTTCGACGATGCCTTCGAGCAGTACACAAAAGCAAGTATCGACAATCCCAATAGTTCCGTGCCTTTTAGATGTCTAGCAAGACTTTACTCCTTACAAAATCAAAAAGAACGAGCACGTGAGCTTCTCCAATTAGCCCTGCAAAAAAACGCAGAAGATGCGGTGAGTTTACAACTACTTGCAGGTTTATATCTTGACGGTGGTGAAGACGCAGAACTTGCAGAAGTTCTCGCAAGGCAAAGCGTGGCACTACTTCCATGGAGGCGATCCGCTTGGGCCGAACTTGCAAGAGCCCTTGAAGCGCAAGGCCGCTTCCCCGAAGCCGCCGAAGTTCGCAAAAACAGCATGCGTCTTTAATATATGTTATTAAGTTGTTATGGTAGTATGGTCGTATGGTAAATGTGAAAGGCTTTGCCTCTCACACTCTCCACCAAAGGACATGATGTCCTTTGGAAACCTCATATTTTAATGTTTTTTGTAAGCTTTATTTATAAAAACACATAATGGAGAGGGGGACTCTCACACTCTCCACCAAAGACATGATGTCCTTTGGAAACCTCATAAGCTATTTCTTTTATTCGTTTTTATACACAGCCTTAGTTTTTTTATTTCATTTGATATGTAAAAAGCCTTACAATACTGGTTTTATGGATTGATGCAGCTTTACCGTTCAATGCTAAAAACATGTGCGGATTCATTATCACTATAAAAAAGGGAATACGATCATGACAACGAAAGAACGCCACGAATTAGGTTTAGCTATCATGCGTGAAGAAGAAAAAGGCCTTACCGATAAGCTCAGAAGCCTTGGTAAATCTGTTCTCGATGAAGTTTTCCGCCTTGAACACGCTGGTGAAATAGAAGAAGCAAAAGATTTTGAAGCGTTTATTCCCATTGATGAAAACTATTTAGGCTTTCTCGCCCCTCTCGTAGGGGAAGAAGAGCTTACTAATGTACTTTCCGAATACAGAGAATGCAAAAGAAAACAACGTGATGAATATCTTACAAAAACAGCCACCATACACATTGGTGATTTTGACTAGTATTTTTGGAAACTTTGTTTATAAAAATACGTAATGTGGGGGCTTTGGGGGAGTTCAACTCCCCCAAAAAAGTAAATTGAAATGCCCTGTCTCCCTCCGTCCTCTTTCTATTTTTGCCTTAAAAACCTCATACTTTTCTTGACCAAATGAAACTTGATGGGTATACTCACCGAGTGAGTGCGCGACTTGCGTGGTTTATTTACCAATAAGCAAAGTGTAAGCGTCTAAAAAAACTCACAGAAAAAATGGAGGCTTCTATGTTTGGTATTGGCATGCATGAACTGCTTATAATTCTAGTTCTTGTGCTTGTTGTTTTTGGCGCCAAACGTTTGCCAGAAATTGGTGGCGGACTTGGTAAAGCCATTCGTAATTTTCGTCAAGGGGCTAGTGAGCCTGATGAAATTGATATTTCTGCAAAAAAGCCTTCTGAAAAAATGGACAATATTGACCATAAACAATCAGAAACCACAAGCTCTCGTGCTGAACAAGCAGAAGAGCATAAAAGTTAAAACCATATTCTGTGGGAGGTAATCAATGATTGTTGAACAAATATCTATCTTTTTAGAAAATAAAGCGGGACGGCTTGTAGAAGTTACCGCAGCCCTTTCCGAAGCTAAAATTAATATACGAGCCCTTTCTTTAGCTGATACTTCCGATTTTGGCATATTGCGCCTTATCGTTGACGACACTGAAAGAGCAAAAAGCATGTTGCGTGAGCGTGGCTTTACTGTTGGCAGAACGAGCGTTGTTGCTGTTCAAGTAAACGACACCCCAGGTGGCTTGCATTATATTCTGAGCGTTTTAGGCGAAGCACAAGTTAACGTAGAATATATGTATGCCTACGTGCAGCCAAAAACAAATTTTGCAACACTGATTTTCCGCTTTGATCACACCGAAGCGGCTCTTGAAGTTTTACAGAAGAAGGATATCCCCATTCTTCCTGCTTCCAAAGTATCGGGTTAATCTTTCTCCATTTTAAAGGCACACAGTGCCTTTTTTTTTGAGATTGTCCCTTATACTTTAGATAACAGTATTCTCAAACTGAGAGATATGCCGAATCACTAATGGTGACAACGCATTTCCTCAAAAACATAAAGCGGTAAAACGCAAGGTTAAGGACGTCTTATTATCCAATAAGACATATTTAGTACAATAATTGAAGGAGTGAATAATGCCTAAACGTACCGACCTGAAACGTATTATGGTGATTGGGTCTGGCCCCATCGTCATTGGACAAGCTTGTGAATTTGACTATTCTGGAACACAAGCGATCAAAGCCCTAAAAGAAGAAGGATACGAGGTCATCTTAGTGAACTCGAATCCTGCAAGCATTATGACGGATCCTAATCTTGCAGACAGAACGTACATTGAACCTATTGAGCCTGAAACCGTTGCGGCTATTGTGCGTAAAGAAAGACCTGACGCAATTCTGCCTACACTCGGCGGACAAACAGGGCTAAACACTGCTCTTGCTCTTGAAAAAATGGGCGTCCTAAAAGAATGTAATGTAGAGCTTATTGGTGCACGTGCTGACGTTATTGAAAAAGCAGAAAGCCGTGAGCTTTTCCGTGATGCTATGAATCGCATTGGGCTTAAAGTTCCTAAAAGTGATATCGCAAGAACCATGGATGATGTGAGAGAAATTGCCGCACGAGTGCCTTTTCCTATTATTATCCGCCCTGCTTTCACCTTGGGTGGAGCTGGTGGTGGTATTGCGTATAACCAAGAAGACCTTGAAGATATTGCCGCAGCAGGTCTTGACGCAAGTCTCACAAGTGAAATTTTGCTTGAGCAATCCGTGCTTGGTTGGAAAGAACTTGAAATGGAAGTTATACGTGACAAAAACGATAACTGCATCATTATATGTTCCATTGAAAACTTCGACGCTATGGGCGTACATACAGGTGACTCTATCACTGTTGCCCCTATTCAAACGCTTTCAACCCCTGAATATCAAAAAGTTCGTGAAGCGACCATCGCCATCATGCGTGAAATTGGTGTTGAAACAGGCGGCTCAAACGTACAGTTTGCTATGAACCCTGTTGATGGCGAACTTATCGTTATCGAAATGAACCCTCGTGTTTCTCGTTCATCCGCTCTTGCGTCAAAAGCCACTGGCTTCCCTATCGCTAAAATCGCCACAAAGCTCGCCATAGGTTACACTCTTGACGAACTTCCTAACGATATCACACGCACCACATTAGCAAGTTTTGAACCAACAATTGACTATTGCGTTATCAAAATACCTCGCTTCACCTTTGAAAAATTCCCAGGCGCAAAAGACGAACTCACCACCGCCATGAAGAGCGTGGGTGAAACCATGGCTATTGGCCGTACCTTCAAAGAAGCTTTACAAAAAGGTATGCGCTCTCTTGAGGTTGGCGTTCAAGGTCTTGGAAGTAATTTCAAAGCAGAGCTTCCTACAAAAGAAGAAATCATGCTGCAAGTTCGTACACCGAACTCAAAGCGTATTTTTGCTCTTCGTCAAGCTATCATAGCAGGCATCAGTCTTGAAGAAATCTATGAAGCGTGCGCCATCGATTTATGGTTCTTGCGTGAAATCAGAGATATCGTGAACATGGAAAACGTACTGGCAGATTTTGCCCTTGCAAATTCCATGACAGCCGATAACGATGAACTCAAAAGCATCATGAAAAAAGCAAAAGAATACGGATTTTCCGATGGACAGCTCTCACAAATGTGGAAGCGCCCTGAATCAGACGTTCGCAGACTTCGCAAAGAATTAGGCATAAATCCTGCCTATTATATGGTAGACACCTGCGCCGGCGAATTCAAAGCAAAAACTCCATACTTCTATTCTACCTACGAAAGTGGCAGAGAAGTTGTTGAACATACAGGCAAAAAAGTTATTATTCTGGGTGGCGGACCAAACAGAATTGGACAAGGTATTGAATTTGACTATTGCTGCTGCCATGCCTCCTTTGCTCTTCGTGACGCAGGGGTGCAAGCCATCATGGTGAACTCAAACCCTGAAACCGTTTCCACTGACTACGACACCTCCGATCGCCTTTACTTTGAACCGCTCACTTTTGAAGACGTGATGCATATCATTGAAGAAGAAAAGCCAGATGGCGTTATTGTTCAATTTGGTGGGCAAACACCTCTCAATCTTGCTGTTCCTCTTATGCGTGCAGGCGTGCCTATTCTTGGCACAAGCCCAGACGCCATCGACAGAGCAGAAGATCGTGAACGCTTCCAAGCCCTTGTACAAAAACTCTCTTTGCATCAGCCTGAAAACGGAACAGTAACCACCCTTGCAGAAGCAAAGAAAGTGGCTGCTGAAATAAATTATCCCGTTATTGTAAGACCAAGTTATGTTCTTGGTGGCCGTGCAATGCAAATTGTCTACGCACCTGAAGATCTTGACGAGTATTTCAATAATATCGTTGGCTCAGACACCCCAGAACATCCTATTCTTATCGATGAGTTTTTAGAAAACGCCATCGAAGTAGATGTGGACGCACTTTGCGACGGAACAGATGTTTATGTTGCTGGTATTATGGAGCATATCGAAGAAGCAGGTATACACTCAGGAGATTCCTCTTGTGTGCTTCCTCCCCACTCCTTACCGCAAGATATTATCGACGAAATCAGCCGTCAAACTATAGCTCTTGCAAAAGAACTACAAGTTATCGGGCTTATGAACATTCAGTTCGCTGTCAAAGATGGCACAGTCTATCTTCTTGAAGTGAACCCAAGAGCCTCTCGCACCGCACCTTTTGTTTCAAAAGCAACAGGCGTTCCGCTTCCTCGTCTTGCAACCCTCGTTATGCTTGGGCAAAAAATTGCAGACCTCAAGCCTGAAAGCATGCGCAAGAGCGGCTACGTTTCTGTAAAAGAAAGCGTCTTCCCATTCAAGCGCTTCCCAGGGGTTGATATTTTGCTTGGGCCAGAAATGCGCTCCACAGGCGAAGTTATGGGCATAGGCCTCACCTTCGAAGAAGCCTTCCTTAAAGGCCAAATCGCTGCGGGCCAAATACTCCCTCGCTGGGGCAAAGTGTTCATCTCTGTAAATGACAGAGACAAAACACAAGTTGCTCAAGTAGCACAATCCTTAGCCAACATAGGCTTTGAAATCTTGGCTACGTCAGGAACTGCAACCCTACTTCGCAATCAAGGACTCAGCGCGCAAACCGTTCTCAAGGTTTACGAAGGCAGACCTAACGTAGTAGACATGATAAAGAATGGCGAAATTGCCCTCGTTATCAACACCGCATCAGGCAAGCAAACCGTGAATGACTCCAAAGCCATTCGTGAAGCAACCCTGCACTACGGTGTAGCATACACAACAACTCTTTCAGGCGCAAAAGCCATTGCAAGAGCTATCGAGTCTATGCAAAACAACGAACGCTCAGTGCAATGCCTACAAGAATACTACGACTCAAGTAAATAAAACGGGGCTTTTTATTTGGGAGGCTCCGCCTCCCAAGCCCACCGTGACAAGGTGATATTTTTGGTAGGCTCTGCCTCCCAAACCCACCGCCAAAGGGATTGAATCCCTTTGGAAACCCCGTAAGTTGTGATAT
>CAMQVJ010000011.1 GCA_947038175.1 uncultured Desulfovibrio sp. | reverse complement strand
AAAATACCAATAGTCACATCTAAGGGGTGGTGCGCTCCTAACCAAATTCGGCTAAAGATAACGGAATTTGCGAGTAATACGAGAATGATAAAGTTCTTTTTAGAATAAAACCATAGGGCTAAGGTGAGCGTAAATGCAATAATTTCAACGGTATGTCCCGAAGGAATGGCTTGATATTCCCACAACCCTGACCACGGTTGGGTGGGGAAGCTAAAGCCTGGGCGTGGCACTCCTAACGCATTTTTGAGGATAATGACGCAGGCAAGGGTGATAAAAATAATAATGAGGCCTCGCAGGCAAAATATTCCCTGTGCCTTCTTTTTGTGGCCGATGGCGTCAAAAAGGAGGTATGTATATATTAAATGAAGTGGGCTTGCGCCGTAATCTGTAATAAATTGAATGAGTATGGTAAGCGTAGGGTATGTCGTTCTATACGAGAGGAAGGGGTCAGCGACATATAAAAAGCCGTAATGAAACCCCATAAGTACACTCAAGAGAAGCGGGCTTATTATGAAAAGCATAATTTTCTTGAAGGAGTAATCCCGATAGGCTTTTAGGGATATAAGTTCTTTTAATAACGGCATAGTCATTTGTGTTTGTATCTCTGGTATCTAAAATGGTTTTAAGGCAATTTTTTCCTATAGAGCTTTGCGATTTTATTAATTATTAATCAAACAGGGAGATTAATTCCTATACGGCAAATGTCAAAAAGTTGGAAATCATGGTGTTTTTTGATGGAAATAGAGATATAGGGAGGTGAGGCGCTTATTTATAGCATTATATAGCAAGTAGATAAGACCAATAAATTATTTATCACAGGTGTTTATGGCAAAGAATAATAATGAAGGAAAAACATATTTTGCATAACAAAACAGGTTTTTCCTTCAAATGTGTATTCTCTAAATAGAACGCTTACAGACAGTATAGTATGTGCTGAAAGTGCATTTTAGAATATATGATTTTATAGTAATGGAATATTCCAGTTGAATTCACTAGCAGCTCTTTCTTGTTCCTCTGGGCAATGCTCTTCTAGGCTTGCAAAAAAGCTATAACCTGCATGTTCAAGTTCTGTGCGATGCTTTGTCAAGTCCATAGGCCAAGATGGATAAATCCATAAGTTTTGCCCATATTTACGTGACCAGAATTGCTCGCCCTTTGGACTTGTAAACGGAAGATTATTTTTAATATACAAAGGCTCATGGCGTGAAATACCCATAGGCCAAAAGCCTTCAATCACGAAGCCTAAAGGCAAACAAGATTGACGAGGTAAAAGCAAAAAGTCATCACGTGAAAGCTCAGGGCTAACAATCGCAGCATTAAAGCCCATGTTTTTCATAAGAGCAATGGTGGAAGCATTCGCAATATTACAGAAAGGGCCAGCGATTAAGTGAAAAGCGCTATTTCTATCTGCGTTGGATTTGCCACCTTTTGGCACTCTCATTTTATGGGAGGGGCTATTAGGCTTTCCTTTTTTCTCTACGCTTTCTTCAGGAAGCTCCATGGAGGCATTTGCTTCCATTTGGGAATAATGCGCTTGAAAAGCAGGTAAGTCTTGGAAAAATCCAATTTGCCATGGTTCATTACACACAAAGTGAGTCGCACCATTTCGCACGGCTTCGTTAATGGCTCTTTGCCATATATGTTCTTCGTTTGGCCAAATAACGGGTGGTAACCACCAAGAAATTCGTGGTGCAAGAGTACGAGAGATGGCTCGTACTGTGCTTGGGCTCATCCACAAACCTGTAAGAGAGCCGCGTGCAGCTCTTGTTTCTTTACCCTGTGGTAAGTTTGATCGGACTCGAATATTGAAACCACGTTTAGCGCCACAAGGTTTTGGTAAATGTGGCACAAAATTGACTTCTGTACTCTTGCTTGCAGGTGCTTTTGCGAGCATTTTTTCCCATGAAGCAAGTTCTTTTATAAGGTCTGGTTCACGCCTGTCGATAAGGAAAACAGGTGTACCTGCTTTCGGTGTCTTGTGGCGTGGAAGGCGAAGTGTGTAACTACCAGCTTTTGGCGTGGAGCGGGTCACAGGCAGAGTGCTGTACCATGCATCATCTTCATAGCCAATGCGAAGCAAATCTTTTTGGACAAGTGCTATGCGTGGTTTGAAATAAGGTGCTGAAGTATTTTGTCTTGTTTCTGTTTTATTTCTTTTGCCTTCTGGCTTGCCTTTATTGGTAGTAGATTTTTCTTCAACCACATCGAATTGAATTTTACCGACTAAAAGTCCTGAACCTGTATTTTCTTCAGGGGCAGTCACTTTTTGAGGATTTTGTGGTAAGAAAAGACCGTGGGTACTTGGTCTGCCAAGTGCCATGTTAAGAAGGCCTTCTGCTTCTTTTCTTGCTGAATTGCCTTCGTCCCTTAATAGTTGATACGCCATGACAGCATGGTAAACGTAATGTGGGCCTTTTTTACGTCCCTCAATCTTCCAACAGTTAACTTTTGGAATGGAAAGTAGTGACTTTACAAGTACATCAAGGGATAAATCTTGACTTGAGAAATAACGCCCTTCACGGGATTTTTGCTTGTAAACACGACGGCATGGTTGCACGCAACGACCACGTAAGCCACTTTTACCACCCATGTAACTTGACCAGTAACAACGCCCTGAAACGCAATAACAAAGCGCACCGTGTACAAAAAGCTCTAAGCTGAGCTCTTCTGGGCATGTTTTTGCCACTTGACGCACTTCATCAATATTGATTTCTCGTGGTAAAATAACACGATCAGCGCCGAGTGAATAAGCGATTTCTAAAGCTTTTGGGTGGGTGATATTGGCAAGGGTGGAGAGGTGAATTTCACCTGCAAAGCCCGCTTGTCTTGCAATATCAATGAGACCTGGATCTTGAATAATAATAGCATTTGGTTTTGCGTCTCTTGCAAGGCGCTTCATAAGACGACCAGATGCTGCGATATCATTAGGTTTAACAAGAGAGTTGAAAGCTATATTGACTTTTTTTCCGTGTTCGTTGGCAAGGTTCACCATGCGAGAAAGTTCTGTCATGCTAAAGTTGTCAGCACCAGCTCTTGCGGAAAAGTGTTTTAGTCCAACATACACAGCGTCAGCACCCGCAGCTAGAGCTGCAAGAAAAGACGATGTATCACCAGCAGGTGCAAGGATTTCTGGTTTGAAACCAGGAATAGGTTCAAGACTTTCTATATTAAAGATAGATGTTGCTTTACTGTTATCTTCAACATACGAGACACTGGTGCTACGTTTTGGTATAAACTGGGGCTTGGCATCAAATAAAAGAGTGTCTTCTTCCATTTCAGGCAAGCCGAAAGGGAGCGTACTTTCTTCACGTTTTTCTACAATCTCTTCTTTATTGTCTCTACTGAAGTGATTTGGGCGCTGGCTTGTATTTGAGCTTCTGCCTTTTCCTCTTGAATCACTAAACCGAGATGGCTTTCTATCATTACTATCACGTTTTTCGCCAGTACCACGTTTTTCGGTGCTGCCACGTTTTTCGCCAGTACCGCGTTTTTCGGTGCTGCCGCGTTTTTCGCCAGTACCACGTTTGTCGCTGCTGGTACGCTTATCATTGCTATTGCGTTTTGTATTCGCTGAATTTCTTTTAGGTGCACTTTTCACAAAAACCTCTATTTGGCATTTTGCCAATCTAAACATCGTTTATCACATTATGATTTTATTTGACGGAACTATATGGGTTCGTCTTCTATTTTATTCAAGAATGCAGGTTTGCAGTGATTATATGCCTGCCTTGTTGATTGTGAGAATAAACGTGCTTCTCTAAAGTGTAAAGGGAAAAAGTTATATTTTTATACCTTTATACGGTTCAAAACGGGAGATTATCTTAAAGAAGCGTTTTAGGTGGATAGTATTCTAGCTATAGATGAAGAAAGCTCCTTATTTTTCCTCTATAGTTTTGACGAGTCTTTTAAAGTCTATATATGTTAATAAGAAAAAAATTAATGAGAAAAACATGCATGCATTAACTGTCATTTTTTTGTAATCATCTAGGAAAAAAGTGCATACCTAGTAAATTGTGTTTTATATCTATGCGAAATTATTATTGATTTTTTATTTGGCATATGAATTGCTTATTGTCCAGTATACCTAAACCTTAGGAGGGGTAAGTTATGTCTTTAGTTATTAATCACAATATGATGGCGATGAATGCTTCAAGAAATTTGAACACTCATTATGGTCGCCTTGCAGATTCAACACGTCAGTTATCGTCTGGTTTGCGTATTGAAACCGCAGCCGATGATGCTGCAGGACTAGCTATTCGTGAGCTCATGCGAGCTGACGTTGCTACACTAGGTCAAGGGGTGCGTAATGCCAACGACGCAGTTTCTTTGATTCAAACCGCCGACGGCGCACTTCAAGTTATCGATGAAAAATTGATTCGTATGAAAGAACTTGCAGAGCAAGCGTCAACTGGTACGTATGACTCTGTTCAGCGTGGTCTTATCGATTCAGAATATCAACAAATGGCCTCAGAAATTACCCGTATCGCAGAAGCAACAGACTTTAACGGAATTAAGCTTCTTGATGGTAGTTTGTCAGGCGAGCACGATGGTACAGCCTTAGAATCTAAAGGGGCTCTAAAAGTCCACTTTGGTACAGGTAACGATTGTACAGAAGATTACTACTATATTAAAATTGGTGATTCAACTGCATCCGCACTTGGTGTTGGTAACCAGTCGAATCCTAACGATGGTGGTCATGATATTTCCACACAGGCAAATGCGCAGGCATCTCTTGATGCTATTACGATGGCGATTGTTTCAAAGGATAATATCCGAGCTCACCTTGGAGCACTACAAAACCGTCTAGAAAATACTGTCAGTAACTTGACAATTCAAGCAGAAAACTTACAAGCGGCCGAATCTCGTATTTCAGACGTTGACGTTGCGTCAGAAATGACAGAGTTTGTGCGTAACCAAACTCTTGCTAATGCTGCTAACTCTATGCTTGGTCAAGCAAACCAATTGCCACAAATGGCCTTGAAGCTATTGGGATAATATATTTAGTTTTTGGAAAAGCCTTCAATACGGTGTTGAAGCTTCTTCTGAGAAATCCTAGGTATGGGTATAGTGGATTTTTTCACCTTACATCTTGTGTGTGAGGTGAAAAAATATCCATGTTGCCAAATCGCAATAGGCACGAATATGTCTTCATAAAAATATGAAAAGGAGGCTATAGTTTGTGAACAAAAGGAATAATAAAAAATCCGACTAATAATTTTAGTCGGATTTTTGTTTTAAAATTGATGGTATATCATGATGATATATCCTAATGATATATTCTGATTCTTTTATTCGTATTTTTATTAATCTGCTTGATAATATTCAAGGGCAAGACGGGCAACTTCATGTTCTGCTTTTTTTAAGCTATTGCCAGAACCTGTGACGAAATAACCTTGGCTATCTTTGAAGGATACCGTGAATATTTTTGCATGCTCTGGACCATCTTCTGAAATGAGCTGATATTCTGGTGTGAAATGAAATTGAGCTTGTGTATATTCTTGCAAAAGGGTTTTGTAACTCTTTTTTTGCATATGAGATGCTGGCTCTGGCCATGATTGTTTGAAGAGAGTCATAATGACCTCTTGTGATTTTTCATAGCCACCATCTAAAAAAACAGCGCCAAGTATTGCTTCAAACGCATCCGCCAGTAGTGCAGGTCGAGTTCTACCTCCCTGACTTTCTTCTCCTTTTCCCATGTAAAGGGCTTGACCTATGAAGAGCTTTTTAGCGAGTGACGCAAGTTTCTTTTCATTCACCATTTGAGAACGTAAACTTGTAAGAACGCCTTCTCTTTCCGTTTTGTGTTTATGGAAAAGTGTTTGCGATATTTGCAGCTCAAGCACAGCATCACCTAAAAATTCCAGGCGTTCATTATGCTCTGTGCGCTGTGTTTCGTTGATAAAGGAGCTGTGGGTGAGAGCGAGCTTTAAGAGAGCTATATCGTTAAAGGTATAGCCTATTTTTTCTTGTATTTTGAGTAAGGTGTCGTCCATTATGCTTTAGCTGTTCGCATGTATCCAAAGTTGAAACTCATGATCAAAATGAGCTTTCGTGATGGGCCAAGGAACTCCTGCTGAAAAGTGTTGGTCAAGGACAGTGAGATGCGTTTCAATAAAGGTCATAAGTGTATCAGCATTGATTAATGCATAATCAAGCCCTGTATTAAAATTATCAAGTGTTTCAATCAATTCTGGGTGACTAAAATTTTCTTCAGGTGTGTCTGCGACAATGGGTTGTCTATATATCTTTTGATATAATACCTTGAATTTATTGTATTCTATGATGTCATAGTTTTGTGATCTCATAAAGTTTTCAAGGTCTTTATGCAAGGTTCTAAAGTCTTTTACTGCAAGGTGTGAATTGGTTTTTTTATAAAAAGGATCATAGGTGGAGAGTACAAAATACTCTTCATAGAGAAATTTTTTGATTTTAAGGAAACCGTCTTCTGGATAAAGATATTTTTCAATATCAACAAAAGTTCTTTTACCGTCCATAACGTCAATCAGACGCATTTTATGGTGCAAAAGTTCTCCGTAAACACGAGCAGCACGACGCTTCAGCGTTATGAGTAATATTGCTTGCGTGCTCTTATACATAACAAAGCTTGCGACTAAACACACAAGGCTTACTGCAAAGGTGGAAACAGGGGCGCTAAAAAACGCAATATGTATCCAGTCAAATTTTGGCATGGATAAAAGATAAATTGTTAAAAATGATACGATACAAAGTGCGCTGAGATACACACAAAGATTTTTATACATGTTCATTTTTCACCCAGCCGTTTCTTAAGTTTATAAACATTATTTTAATTTTCATATTAAAATAAAATGAATAGTTATTTCTAGACAAAAGGGTAACAAAAAAAAATAAAACCTGCAACTGGCAATATATGACCTTTTAATATAAATCCCTTTCTAAGAGAATGCGAGCTGCTTTAAGTTTGAAATACGAAAAAGTATCGAACTTTGTTGATGATGCGACGCAATTCTTTTTAAAGGAGGCAGGCGAAGGACACAGAAAGACAGTATTCTTATTTATTTTGCAGATGTTTTGATAGGATTTCTATAATAGAATTTTCAATGTTTGAATTATCAACACATTGCATGGTGTTTTCTGATAAATCGTCTGTTTGGTTGAAAACACTGTCAGGTGTTTCTTCCGTGCTTTGTTCCGTATGTTCACTATTTTTTTGTTCATTTTTCGAGAATGTTCCCACTTCACCACTATGAAAAGTCATGCTTTGCTTTTCTGTCGTGCTTTTTTGGGTCGATGCATAACGTGAAGTTTTCTTTGCAGAAGTGTAAACATTAGTTTTATTGAGTGTGTATTCTGTTTTAATAGTGAGTGCGCTTGTATTTTTGTCTAGAGACGTTAGCACAAGTTCAAGATTACCAGTAAGTTGCAATGTTCTGGTATTGTGCATGTAGGCATCATCTACTTTTGTCATCGTATACACAGGGCTATCAGCGCCATTATACGTATACGTGAAAGATGTTCCATCTTCCAGCGTACCTGTATCTTGTATTTTTCCACAATCAAGCACACTACTTGGAATAGTTGTAGTGAAGGATGCTTGAATAATGCCTGCCTCCATATCTATATGAGTAATCGTATAGTGAGAGGATATATGATTTAATGCGGCGTCTCTCAGTTCGTCGTATGGAGCCATAAATACATGAGCATTCGTTGGTACAGCTACTTTTACCGCTGGGGTGCAGGCGCCAAATAGCACGAGAGCACAGAGACTAACAATTATTTTTTGCATAGTGTTAACTTTTTGCAATCTACTTCTTATAAGTAGATACTATTTTACGGTGAGTAATAAGAATCGTTTTTTTCCAAGGCGTATAGTGTATTCGCCCTTTGGTAGAGACTTAAGAGCATCGTTACATTTTTCGTCATTTATAGATAAAGACCCTTGTGCAACTAATCGCTTTGCTTCACTTTTTGATGGTGCAAGTTTCGATTCAGTTAGAAAAGACACAGGGCTACTTGTTTCGCCTTCTTCACACGTAAAAAGAGGCGCGTCTTTAGGAACGCCTCCGTCAGCGAAAGTTGCGTTAAATCCTTGTCGTGCTTCTTCTGCTGCGTCTTTTCCGTGATAGCGAAACACAATTTCAAAGGCAAGTTCTTCTTTCACTGTCTTTGGATGTCTCTCGCCTATCTCTACTGCTTTACGAAGTTCTGCTATTTCTTCTAATGATTTGTCGGAAAGGAGTTCATAGTAGCGCCACATAAGATCATCAGAAATAGACATAGTCTTTCCAAATTGATCGGCGGCAGGTTCTGCTATACCAATATAATTACCGTAAGATTTAGACATTTTGCGCACGCCGTCAAGCCCCTCAAGAAGAGGGAGGGTGATAATGCACTGCGGCTCTTGTCCGTAATGGCTTTGCAAAGTACGCCCCATGAGTAAATTGAATGTTTGATCTGTTCCACCCATTTCTACATCGGTTTTAAGGGCAATGGAATCATAGGCTTGAGCCAATGGATAGAAAAATTCATGGATAGCAATAGGGCGTTCTTCTTTATAACGCTTTGAAAAATCGTCTCTTTCCATCATACGTGCTACAGTGCAGTTCGACATGAGCTTTAGAAATTCAATAGGTGTAAGGGCGTTGAGCCATGTAGAATTAAAAGCAACAATGGTTTTTTCTGGGTCAAGAATTTTAAAGAGCTGTTTTTTGTAGGTTTCTGCGTTGTCAAGAACCTGCGCTTCTGTAAGGGCTGGACGGGTATCGGAACGTCCTGAGGGGTCGCCTATGCGTCCTGTAAAGTCGCCAATAACAAAAGTTACATTGTGCCCAAGCTCCTGAAAATGACGCATTTTATGCATAACAACAGTATGCCCAAGATGCAGATCTGGTGCTGTTGGGTCAAAGCCTACTTTGATTTCAAGGGGTTTATTCCGTGCCAGTTTTTTGCGTAAATCGGCTTCGCTGATTAAATCGTGGATACCACGGCGAATAATTTTAATTTGTTCATCAATATTTTTTATGGATAATGGGGACTGGCTCATCGGTATACTCCTCACCCTTTTGTGCGTATGCGTTTTGTATATAAGGTTTAATAAAAACATATCAACGTCGTGTCAATATATTTTTCATCATATTTTTCATTGTTTTCCATCTCTAAATGGCTACTGTTTTTTGAATGTACTTGTGAATCTATAATTATAAAGGCAGGCACATTTAACGTGTATACTTTCCAGGGCCAGGCATAATAAAACCTCGGTCTGAAAGTCGTTGCCAAAACCAATGAGGATTTTGCACATACATAGAAATTTGGTATCGTGCGCTTCTTACGTGAATAAAATCATTGGGTGACATAGGGTGGCAATCTTGCCCATCAATAGTTATGGCTGTGTCTCCCCCTTTGCGAGCTTGGATTTGTGCAAAGGATTCCTTGGGTAAAACAAGCGGGGGGAAAGCTCCAGCAAAAGGACTAATAGGTGTCAGTATTTGCGCATCAAGGGAAGGAAAAACTAGAGGGCCGTGTGCAGAAGCGGCATAGGCTGTAGCGCCTAAAGCAGTAGAGGATATAAGCCCGTCGCAATAAAGGTCACTTAGAAAAATATTATCAATAGAAAGGCTTATAGAAATGGTTTTAGCAACTAAACCCCGTGCAACGACCACGTCATTCATCGCTATGCCATTGCATATGCATTCTGATTCTCGAAAAAGTTCCCAACTTAAAGGCGTGTAGTTTTGTATCTCATAGGCACCGCTTAGAAGTGCGCTAAGGGAATTTTGCCAATTAGTTGGTGAAATATCTGTTAAAAAGCCCACTCGTCCAAAGTTGATACCAAGCATTGGGATAGATATGCCGTATAAATTTCTGGCAACACCAAGCATAGTACCATCGCCACCCAGCACAAGGGCTATGTCACTTTTTTTTGCAAGTTCCCGAGTATTTTCTTTTCCTGTCATGGCCTTTTCAAGAAAAACAGTTTTTCCTTGATTTTTGAGCCAGATAGAAATAATTTTCCCAAGCTCTAATGCGTCATCGTTATGTTCTTTTATAATGATAAGAAAAGTTTGTAAATTTTCGTTATTTGATTTTTGGCCAGCCTGAAGTGCAACAAAACCATCTAATGCGAAATCAGAGTGTTTGCTGAAAGGAGGGTGGGTAGTGGGAATGCTGTTTTGTGTCATTATATGTGTGGTTTGAAAAAAACCCCCTAAAAGGGGGTGAAAATCTTACTCAGCCTCGTCTTCTTCTTGCATAGCGTCATGGACTGCGTCCATAAATATTTCATACGCTACCCGTTCAATCATCACCTCAGGTTCATAATTGAAGATTTCTTCTGGTAATTCATCTTCTGCTTTTTCGCAATAATCATCAAAGCGATTGGTATATTCGCTGATGAGGCGTGCAACTTCTGCAACGATGGGGTTTTCAGGTTCTACATCAACATCAAGTTCTTCGTCTTCAGGGAAAAGATTCTCAAACTCGTCTAATGCTTTTACAATTTCATCTTCTGACAGGGCCTTAAATTCGGATTGTGTTTGTATTGTTTTCATGCTTATAAAATATCTCTCAAATTATCTTAAGTCAAGGGTAATGTAGGGGCTTTCCTATCAGATTTTTGGCTTATTCTTTTTTCTGAAAATAGTATTGAAGGATAGTATTCCTATTTTTAGATATGCCCATGAAGTATTTCTGCAATGATATTGAGCGCTTTAGATAATTCTTCTTTATCGCTTAGGCCACCAAGGGAAAGGCGAATAGCAGGTTCTGGCGTGATACTCGGTAATGCAAAATGTGAGCTGTTTGCTAGTCTTAAACCTTTTTTCATGGCGATTTCTGTAAAATTCGTATTATTCCAAGGTTTTGGTAGTTTTAGCCATGCAAAGAAACCTGTGCTGCGTGTTTCAAGGGCGAAACCGTCTAAGATGCGCCGAGCGAGCACATTGCGCATGGCTGCTTCTTCTCTTTTTTTCCATAAAACATCGTCTGCTGTACCGTCTTCAATCCAGAAAGAGGCGAGTTCTGCCATGAGCGGTGCGGCCATGGAAACAGTATAACCTATGGCTTGTTCTACATCGCTATAAAATGCATCGGGCACACAAATATACGCCACTCGCAAGCCACCACTAAGCGCCTCGCTTGTGGAGGCTATGAAGAAAGATCGCTCTGGTGCAAGGTTTATAAGGGGCTCAGGGCTTTTTTCAAGAGAAAGTGCGTAAACATCATCTTCAATAATAAGCACATCATACTTACGACAAATAGCTACAAGTTCATGCCTGCGATAATCGGGGATTTGGGCGAGGGTAGGGCTTTGGCACGAGGGCATTAAATAAAGCCCTTTGATGTCACCTGCTTTGCAAAGAGCTTCGAGTGCTTCTGGCAAAATCCCCGCTTGATCCATGGCAGCAGGAACTAAATTCAGGCATAGCCTATTGCTAAGCTGTTTGAGAAGAGGGTAGGTTAAAGGCTCTGCCACAATTTTATCACCCACTTGAAAGAGCGAGGAAAGTAAAACTAAAAGAGCATGTTGCGCACCAGCACTCACTAACACAGAATTTGCCCCCACCCGAACTCCAAAACGGGATGCCCATTTTGCACCCGCTTCTCGATGATGCAATAAACCTCTTGGCTCATGATAACGCATGAGCAGGGAGAGGTCACTTTTAGTCGCTATTTTTTTCAAAGCTTTATCAAGGGAGGGATTCAAATATTCAAAGGGGGATATGAAGCTTAAATCATATATTTTACCACCTTCCAAAAGAATATCCACATTTTGGGAGGGAGCATTAATGTAGGTGCCTCGCCCTGTGATTCCTATAGTGAGTTGCCTTCTGCTTGTTTCGGCGTAGGCTCTGCTAATGGTACCAACGGTTACGCCAAGCGCATGAGCAAGGTTTCTGTGGGTGGGCAAAAGCATGCCTGAGTTTAAAACATGAGTAGAGATACCCTTGGCGATGGCATTGGCAATATTATGGTACAATGCAACACGAGGGTTATTATTTTGTTCTATTTTTATGAGTGTGACAATATCCATAGAGATATTTTATATTTAAGAAAAGCTATAGTCAACAAGGAAAAAATAGAAAATATTGTACCTATCGTGATGATAATTGTATGCATACAATTATTTCTTGATAGCGTAAAAACTCCACGCCTTTTCTTTATAAAAATCTTTGTTACTGTTTCTACTAGGACAGCACAAAGCCCACAATTTGTATTTGGGAAAAATTTTAAAATAAATAAAAGGATAAAATCATGGAAAAGAATACTTTTGCTCTTAAGGGCGGATTAGCTCAAATGCTGAAAGGCGGCGTGATTATGGACGTTACCACAAAAGAACAAGCAAAAATTGCACAAGACGCTGGAGCGTGTGCCGTGATGGCACTTGAAAGAGTTCCATCCGATATACGCAAAGAAGGCGGCGTTGCTCGTATGGCAGATCCTGAACTTATTCTTAGTATTATGGCAAGCGTGAGTATCCCTGTTATGGCAAAAGTTCGTATTGGGCATAACACGGAAGCTCGTATATTAGAAGAAATTGGTGTGGATTATATCGATGAAAGTGAAGTACTTACCCCTGCGGACATGCGCTTTCATATCAATAAAAATAAATTCCGCATTCCTTTTGTCTGCGGTGCAAAAAATCTTGGTGAAGCCTTACGCCGTATTTCTGAAGGGGCAGCCATGATACGCACAAAAGGGGAGCCTGGAACAGGAAATGTAGTGGAAGCCGTCCATCATTGCAGAAAAGTGAATGAAGAAATACGTATTCTTTGTAATTTACCTGAAGACGAAGTGGCTAATTTTGCAAAAGAAAATGGTATGTCTTTAGAGCTTGCTATGCTTACACGTCAAGAACAGCGCTTGCCTGTAGTGAATTTTGCTGCTGGAGGTATTGCTACGCCTGCTGATGCTGCTCTCATGATGGAACTTGGCTGCGACGGTGTTTTTGTTGGTTCTGGAATATTCAAAGCACAAAACCCTGCAAGACAAGCTGCTGCGATTGTGAAGGCTGTTACTCATTACCAAGACGCTAAAGTGCTTCTTGAAATTTCAACTGGACTTGGAAGCGCTATGGCTGGGCTTGAAATTGCCAATATAGCGCCTGAAAATCGCATGCAAGACCGTGGTTGGTAAGATATAAAAATTGTTGGTAATATATAAAATTGATGAATTTGTCTTTTTTTGTTTCACTTTTTTTCTTTTATAAAAATAGAGGTCATTATTATGTCAAACAGAAAAAGCACTCAAAATCATCTCGATAAAACCATTAGTGACGCCAATGGAGAAGATTCTGTTGGCGTTACGTTTATTCCGAATATTGGCGCAAGCCTTACCGAGAACGTGGGGGCTGGCGTAGGTCTTAGGCAGTCTTTAGCTAGTCAGTCTTCAGCTAGTCAGTCTTTAGCTGAAAATTCTTCCATGGGTTTAATCCATGCCATGCATAATCTTTCCTCTGCACACGTTTCCTGTAATTCTGAATTAAGCTCTGGGAAAGAAACGAATAAGGAACAGGAAATCAGAATTGGAGTGCTTGCTTTACAAGGCGCTTTTTCTGAGCATTGTATTGCTATCCATAAATGCGGTGCAAAGCCGATCGAAATACGCCAAACCAAGGATTTAGAAAATATTCAGGGACTTATTTTGCCTGGTGGTGAAAGTACGGTGATGATAAAACTGCTTTGTGAGCAAGGTTTATTAGAGCCACTAAAAGAGCTGTGTCAGCAAAATATTCCTATTTTAGCAACCTGCGCAGGACTTATTTTACTCGCCAAAGAGATAAAAAGTCACCCAGATCAAGCACGTCTTGGGCTTATGGATATTGTTGTTGAACGCAACGCCTTTGGTAGACAAAAAGAGAGTTTTAGCAGTCATATTCCTATTCAGATACCCGTGGCTTTTGCATGTGCTCAAGGTATGCAAGGCACGCAAACTATAGAAGCTATGCAAATGGTTGAAAATGAAGCCTATCTTTTTCCTGCTATTTTTATTCGAGCTCCGCAGATATTTTCTGTGGAAAATAATGTGCGAATCTTAGCCCAGCAAGAGGATAAGATTCTAGCGGTGCAACAAGATAATATGGTGGCGTGTTCTTTTCACCCTGAGCTATCAAGTGATTTACTTTTTCATAAATGGCTTGTGAAGGAAGCTAAAAATACGCTCCAACGTGCGCATTAAAGCGTGAAAATGTCTTTTCCTTGCCAGTTGAAATAGCTTTTTGTTTTTACTTGTAGACATGAAGCTCAGGAATGGCGACGACAAATTGTGTACCGTTTTCTCGAAGGGCAGAGTATTCTTCCATGATTTCCTGCTTGATATTCCAAGGAAGTATGAGGATATAATCCGCTTTTTTTTCATAGAGTTTTTGAGGCTCGTAGATGGGGATATGAGAACCTGGCATGAATTTATTCTGCTTGCTCGGTGCTTTATCTACACAAAAAGAAATAAGGTCGGGCTTTACACCACATAGATTTAAAAAGGTATTCCCTTTGGCCGCTGCACCATAGGCAACTACTTTTTTGCCTAAACGTTTTTGTTCTAATAAAAACAAAAGCAAAGCATTTTTTGTTTTTTCAATTTGAGTTTGAAATCCATGGTAAAATTCTATTGTTAACATACCTCGTTGTTTCTCTTCTTCTAATAAACGAGAAACAGCAGGTGTTTGTTTATGCATTGTGCCGTCTGTACGACACGCAAATATTCGTAAAGAACCACCATGGGTTGGGAGTTCCTCCACATCAAAAATACGCATATTTTGGGATTCAAAGATTCTGCAAACCGTTGAAAAAGATAAATAGGAATAGTGTTCCTGATAAATAGTATCAAATTGATTCCCGTCCATAAGTTTGAGCAGATGGGGAAATTCAAAGGTGCTGATGCCATTATTATTAAGTAATAAAGGTAACGCAGCAACAAAGTCATTGATATCAGGAACATGAGCTAAAACATTATTGCCTAGAATGAGGTCTGCTTTTTTGCGTGTTTTTGCTAAGGATTGTGCCAATTCCACACAGAAAAATTCTTCTAATGTTTCGATGCCTTTTTCTTTTGCAACACAAGCTGTTGAGTGAGTGGGTTCTATTCCTAGACAGGGTATATTCGCATTCTGGAAATATTGTAAGAGATATCCATCATTTGAAGCTATTTCCACAACGTGAGAATTTTTATTCAAAGCGAAGCGATTAATCATCATATGAACATACTTTTCAGCGTGTTGCAGCCATGAACTCGACATGGAGGAAAAATACACATAATCGTTATTAAAAATATCTTCACAGCTTTTATATTCATCAACCTGCACAAGATAACAATTTTCACAAACAAAAAGTTTAAGGGGAAAATACATCTCCGCTTCTTGTAGTTGTGCTTCTGTTAAAAAAGAATTTGATGCTGGCTGATGATGTAAATGAGCAAAAATATGGCTCAGTTCTTGTTGGCAATGACGACATTTCATAGAGTGATTCCCATAAAATTATTTTGGATAAAGGGGTGGTTTTCGTCTCGATCGGAGCATTCAGTGATAGGAAGTTGCCAGTCAATATTGATACGAGGATCGTTATAGTGCAAAGCTGCCTCGGCATGCGGTGCGTAAAGTTCTGAATGGGCATATAAAAGTTGAGTATTGTCTTCAAGTGTTTGAAAACCATGTGCAAAACCTTTCGGAATATAAAGCGCTTTGCCATTTTCAGCAGATAAAATTTCTGCATGGTATTGCAAAAAAGTAGGGGAGTCTTTGCGTAAATCAATGGCTACATCGTAGCATGAACCTTGCAAACATCTCACTATTTTTATTTCTGCATAGGGCGGAACTTGATAATGCATACCACGAAGCGCACCCTTTTTATATGTTAAAGAAATATTCATTTGCGCTATGGACATGGATAGTCCCATTTGCTTCAATTCATCTTGGCAAAAAATCCGAGCAAAAGCACCTCTCTTATCAGAAAAGGGACTTGCTTCTAGACAGTATAAGCCTTCAAGGGGAGTTGTATGGATATTCATCGCGTTTCCATGAATTTTTGAATCTGGGTGAAGCATAAGTATTTTATATCATTACCCTTATTCCATGCTTTGTACCATTCAGCCGTCCACTCAATGCCTTCAAGGAAATTGAGACGAGGCGCCCAGTTTAGTCTTGTTTCTGCTTTTTGACAATCAAGCCCTAAAAAATGCGCTTCATGGGCTTGGGCATTCGTATCAATAGTATATTTCGCATTTTGTCCCCATTCTTTAGAGAAAAGTTTAACCACTTCTTCAACAGTATGGGCTTCATTTTTGAGAGGCCCAAAGTTCCATGCTTCGCTATAGGCGTCAGGATTTTGGTATAGCTCTTTTGCAAGTATGAGGTAGCCATGCAAAGGCTCAAGTACATGTTGCCATGGTCGTGTTGCGTGAGGATATCGAAGGTTAACCGCTTCGTTTTTGCAAAAAGCCCTCACCATATCGGGAATAAGTCTATCAACGGCAAAATCACCGCCACCAATGACATTGCCAGCACGAACAGTTGCTAAACCTTTTTCTGTCGTATTGACAAAACTTTTTCTGTAGGCATGCGTGATGAGTTCCGCACAGCCCTTACTTGCAGAATACGGGTCATAGCCACCCATGCGATTTTCTTCGGTATATGGGGAAGGTTTTTCCGTATTTTCGTAACATTTATCGCTTGTTATGATGAGCGTGGAATGCACAGAAGGGCAGGAAAGGGCAGCGTCTAAAACAGAAGCTGTTCCCATAATATTAGTTTCTAACGTATCATACGGCGCATCATAGGATGGGCGTACTAAAGATTGAGCGGCAAGATGAAAAAGCATATCGGGTTTGATATCGTTTATGGATTGCTTCAGTGTTTCTCGGTCAAGTATGTTTGCCTGCTTATGAGTAATGCTTTTTTCAATATTTGCCAGTTCCCACAGGGAAGGGCTTGAGGGAGGAGCTAAGGAATAATCAAAAACTTCGGCTCCAAGTGATTGCAACAAAAGACAAAGCCAAGAGCCTTTAAAACCCGTACCGCCTGTCAAAAATATTTTTTTTCCAGCATAAAAATTTGTAAAGCCGTCCATTACCAAACTTTCCATTCTGCTTTATTTGTGTCCCAGAGATTATTCAATCTTTCTGTATCACGAATAGTATCCATGCAAGACCAAAATTTTGTATGACGATACGCCATAAGTTCACCTTCAGAGGCTATTTTTTCAATGGCACCAAATTCTAAATCGCAATCTTCATCTTCTGTTAAATAATCAAATATTTTCCGATTGAAAACAAAATATCCACCGCTTACAAGACCACCGGTGTTATGCTTTGGTTTTTCTAAAAAGGAAGTAACCCTATCGCCTTCAAGCTTGAGCTCGCCAAATTGAGAGGCAGGGTTGATACCAGTTAAGGTTACAAGTTTGCCGTGAGCATTATGAAAATCAAGAAGAGCATTGATATCAATATCGGCAACACCATCACCATAAGTCATCATAAAAGTGTCACCTTTTATATATTTTTCAACCTGCTTTAAACGGCTACCCTTGAGGTTCTCTGCACCTGTATTTGCGAGGGTAACTTTCCAACCTGTTTCTGAATGGCGTTTATGCATTTCCAAGCTTTCTGGTTTACCCAGTTCAAGGGTGATATCGTTATTCATCCATTCATAATTGACGAAATAATCTTTAATCATTTCCCCTTTATAACCAAGGGCAAGAACAAAATCTGTATGCCCATAATGGGCATATGTTTTCATTATATGCCATATAATAGGGTAGCCACCTACAGGCACCATAGGCTTAGGGCGAAACTCTGTTTCTTCACGAAGCCTTGTTCCAAGCCCGCCACAAAGGATAACAGTTTGCATAGTTCTAGTCCTTAATGCATTTGAGATAACCATCTGGAGCAACGGTTATTTGCAGTTTATCTTGAATTGGGGTGTCGATTTCAAAACGGTCATTGGATTTTAGAAATTCCCAAACAGCTGTTTTGGGATTATTGCCCACATTCCAAGGTCTGTCATAGGTATTTTTTGGCATATCTTCAATAATAGTATCAAATACAACGCAATAACTTCCTTTCTTTACAAAAGGCGTATATAATTCCAATTCTTTAAGTACATGCTCATGGGTGTGCATGGAGTCTAAGACGAGAAGGACTTTTTTAGAATCTTTAGCTAAAACTTTTACTTTTTCTATTGTGCTCGCTTCAATTGCCGAGCCTTCAATGAGGTGGATAGAATTTGATAGAGGGTGTTCCTCAATACTCTCACGATTGTGAGAACGTATATCAATATCAATGCCGATGACTTTACCTTTGATATCCATCATTTTCATCATGGCAGCATAAAAAATAACAGATCCTCCACGAGCGACACCCGTTTCAATAATACAATCAGGTTTTACATCCCAAATTATTTCTTGCATTGCCATCATATCTTGTGGGTACTGAATGATAGGGACGCCCATCCAGTTGAAATGATATGAGTAATTATCTTTTAGGCTTGCTTGTATCCACGTGTTTGTTGCGGTATGCAATTCTTGGTTAGTGTGCATGTTTTGTATTTCTTGCGCTACTTGTTGCTTGAATTCTTTTCTGTCGTCCATAGATATTCTGCCTTTTTTGTACAAATAGAGGGATTATTCGTTATTTACTTTTTTGTATTAGTTTCACGATTCTTGCAGGGGAGCCAATTGCTATGACATTAGAAGGGATGTCACAAGTGACTACAGATCCAGCTCCAATAATAGAGTTGTTGCCTATTTTTACACGCGGGAGGATAGTTGTTCCTGCACCAATAAAACTTTGTGTGCCGATGTGTGTACATCCTGCCAGTGTCGCTCCTGGTGCTATGTGAACAGCATCTTCGATAATAGAGTCGTGCTCAACAATCGAACTTGTGTTGACTATAACTCCTTTCCCTAGTGAGGCATTAGCGCAAATACATGATTTTGCAAGAATTTGCGAGCCAGTGCCAATAGTTGCTGTTTTGGCAATAAATGCGTGAGGGTGAATAATACTTTCGGTATTAATATTAAGCAGGGCAAAAAGGGCTAATATTTCTAGGCGATCTTTCCCTCGGTATTCTCCGCCAATTGCTGCCGCCCCATAATATTCTCCTTTGTTCGTTAAAAGCCATTGCATAAGGCTTTCTTTTCCTACTAAAAGAGGTAACCCCTCTACAGGGGAGGGGATAAGATGCTTGTCCACAATAGCAACAACCTCATATTCTTGTGCAAGTAAGGCTTCATAAAGAACGTTTGCTTGCCCTGTTCCACCCCATAATATGAATTGTTTAGTCATGTGCGACCTTTGTGTGCCCGGTGATAATATTGATGAAGACCTTGATAAAATATGATAGAATTATGCTAGTATTTTTTTTACACATTTTACAACTCTTTCAATATCTTCTTTGGTTATATCATGATAACTTGGTAAATTGATAGCTCTTTCGTACAGTGAATATGCCATGGGATTAGGCTTTCTTAGCGTAAACTCTTTTGGGCTGTGTTCTGAATTAAGCTCAGCACTAATCATGGACAAAGGCCAAAAGAAAACACGCCCATCGATATTATTGTTTTTAAATTCTTGTAAGAGTTGGTTACGGTCAAATCTAACAGAGGCATCAACTACCATGGTGGACATCCATGCGCCATTTTGGCAATTTTCTGGTTCAGGATTCATGGCGATAGGCAGGTCTTGCAGTGCTTCTTTATACCATGCAAGAATAGTACCTCTTTTAGCTATGAGTTCGTTAATGCGCTCCATTTGAGCACAGCCCATGGCGGCTTGGATATTGGACATTTTATATTTAAATCCAATCATGTCTGGCCAAAATTGTTTTGTTTGGGATTTACTTCTACCGTGATTAGAGAGGGTAAGAACTTTTTCATAGAGTGCGTCATCATTGGTAACAAACATGCCACCTTCGCCCGTGGTGATTGTTTTTGTTCCGTGGAAGGAAAAAGTGCCAAATGTACCCATGGAGCCTGCATGTTTTCCATGATATATGGAACCAATGGCTTCGGCTGAATCTTCAATAACGGGGATATTGTATTTTTTACCAAGTGCGAGAAGTACGTTCATAGCACATAAATTACCGTATAAATGCACGGCAATAATAGCTTTTGTTTTTGGTGTGATAGCCTCTTCTGCTTTTTTAGGGTCAATGCACCAGCTATCTTCAAGAATATCAACAAGAACAGGGCTTGCCCCTAAATATGTTATGGGAGCAGCACTGGCAATCCAGTTTATATCTGCTAAGATGACTTCATCATCTTTGCCAATATCAAGAGCAGCTAATCCCATGTGTAGAGCGCCAGTACAGCTTGATGTGGCGATTGCGTATTTTACATTGAGGTGTGATTTGAATGCATTCTCAAATTTATGTATATAATCGTAGCAAGCATCTCCCCAACCATTTTGCGTAGCATCAGCAACGAGCTCTGCTTCACGCTCGCCAATCGAGGGCTTTGTATAGAATATTTTTGATAATGAAGGGCTCAACATAATATTATCTCCACATGTGCAGAATACTTTTTATTTTTAGCATGCTAGCCGTTTATGTCAAGCGCTTCAGGTGGCTAATGTAAAATTAAATAAGCCCCTTGTTCTTGGGGATTGTGTTTACTCTGAGGCTAAGGAGGAGTCGATGACTTTGTCATAGTTGTTTACGAGCCAGTCTAAAGAATTGTTTTGGCAGTGTACGCAGGCGGGACTATTTTTTCTCATTTTGTATATATCCTTTAAGCTTAGGTTTGGGTACTCATCAAAGTCAAGAAATTCGTATTCCTCTTTAATACCAAGCTGTGTTCCACAGCATGTACTCATTTTGCCCGTGTGGGAAAGTGTGAGGTAATTGAATTGTGGGCATTGATAGTCAATTGGACGTAGGCCTTTTAGTTTTTCTGGGTCAAATAAAAATAAATCTTGCTTTGCTTTCGCTAGTGTTTTGGGTGGAAGTTTGCCTTGTAAGTATTCTGTAAAGAAAGTGAAAGCATTGAAATTTGCTGCACAAAGCTGAAGAGTCACGCCTAGCTCTTTGGCAAATTTCTTCAATAATGGCACTTCGTGTTGGTTATGTCGATATATATGCCCATAAATATAAATAGCGGAAGGTGGGCAACCTGCTGCTTTTGCAGTTAAAATGAGTGTTTTTATATTTTTGATGGTATTTTCAAAGGGAAATCCGTGGGCATGGTCATAAGATGCTTGGCTAAAACCTGGCATCGAAAGGCATAAATGGCTTAGATGACTGAGGTCCGGAGGATTATCAAAAACATGAGAACCATTAGTGCTTATGCCGCAAGATAAGCCAAGTTCTTTAGTAATAGTGACAATCTCGTTGAAATGAGGGTGGAGTAAAGGTTCTCCCCAGTTATATAAATGGATACTTGCGTCGCTGTCTATAATTTTACGTTGGAGTAAATCTTGAAGACGATGGGTAAATGTGTCTAGACTAATGAATGTTGGAGATTGAGAAGGTGGAAGTGGTGGGAGTAGCTTGCGTGCTCGTGCTCCACGTTCACACCATGGGCAGATAGCATTGCAAGTACCGCTAATTTCAAAATAAACTCTTTTGAATGGGGCATTGTATTCATTTTCTATGTTTGCCAAATACTCTTGCACTGCTTTGAGTTCTTCTATTCGTGCGTTGATATCTTCTTGGTTTTTGTTCTTATTTAACATGTTGATTCCTTGTATTTGCTATGTTATAAGTCAAAAAGTGCTCATAATAAAAAGTTAACTGAAACTTTTATCCACGTATGTTGAATATAGCATTTGACGTTACGCACGAACTCTTCATATTAATCAATAACTAAGTAGTTCATATATATTACCATACAAGTAACCTGAAATATATGGTTTTTATTTGAATGAAAAATATAATCAACTTTGTTTTTCTAATAGGTGTTTTGCAAAATCCGCAAAAGTTTGTGCGCTCATACATTGGGTTTTTGTGCCTGTTTTATCGTTGACGCCGTTGATTTTACGGGTGCATTGTATATCGCTAGTACCGTGTTCACTTATACTCGTTTTATCAATATTTATTTCAATATCACTCAAAAGACTAGCGGAAAAAATACTCGCTTCGTTTTTGAAGGTGATGCCGAGTTTTTCCGCATGGTTCAAGCCATTACCAGTCGCTACAAGACAGGAAAGAGCAAAACCTGCGTTAACACCAAAGCCGACGTCTTCTTTTTTATCGCCAATCATGGCACATTTTGAGGCGTCCAAATGGTGTTCTTTTGCTATTTTTTCCCACATTCCAATTTGAGGTTTGCGACAAGTGCAGCCGTCTTTTGGGTTAAGGGGGGGATTGGGGTCATGAGGGCAAAAGGCTGTGTCCGTGATGTGGACATCGAATGCGCTCAGTTGTCTTTCTAATTCTTTTTGACAAGCGAAAAAATCACTTTCTGCAAAATATCCTCTGCCAATACCCGATTGGTTAGTGACAATGAATATTTTGATACCTTGTGCTTGTATTTTTTGGAGAGATTCGCCTACATGCTCTAGTAATTGCACGCCTTGTGGGTCGCTCAAATAATGCTTGTCTTCGATAAGAGTTCCGTCTCTATCAACAAAAAGGGCTTCTATTTTTGTATGGTTCATAAAGAATCCGTCCGTATTTTGTTTGTGTTTTTATAGAAACAAAATGCTTATTTTTGTTAAAGATGGCGTTTTCCTGTGAACTCATTCACTTTCATGCGCAGAATAGTGACGGAGTCCAATTGTGCGGTGGAAAATTCATGTTCTAGAAATCCATGGGAGGCCACAAGAGGCTCTTGGCTTTTTGCCCCTTTTTCTTGTAATTGTGCGGTGTCAATATGCCCGACAAAAGTGTATTGTTTTGTGATGCTTTTTAACGCTTTTACTTTTTCTTCTCTATCGGTGATGACTTCCATTATACCGTTTGCACAGATACTGTGATACAGCATTCCTGTATCACAGGGTAAATCGCCTCGAATAATCTTACAATCAACATTGGTAGAAAAAGCCACATGGGGGTTTGATTTGAGAAGCTCTAATTTTTTGCCAGTATGTGCGCAGTGGAAGTATAAAGAAATCTCTTGATTTTCTTCTATAAATCCAAAACTCAAAGGAAGGATATAGGGGAAATCTTTGTCAAAAAAAGCAACAGAACAGATACGGCATTTTTTGAGAACTTCTATACGCTCATTGAAGTCAGTAATATTTCTTTCGTTACGTCTCATAAAGTCTCTTCTCCTGTTTTTTTCTTGTAATCGCCATAGAGATACTTAAACGCTTTTTCAGGAAGGGGAGGGTTTGGGAGGGGAAAACTCATTTTGTGGCACAAAATGGGGTTTCCCCTCCCAACAAAATCTCTACTCCTAAAAAAGGAGTTTCCCTTCCCAACAAAACAATAATTACTCTTCTTCGTTACTTTCTTCTTCAGGTTCTTCTTGTATGTCTGTGCAAAGGCTTGGGTTGAAATAGCCAAAGTTTAGATGCGGGCATGATTTTTTGAGGCGTTTTTTAAAGTTGATAAGCCCTGCGCATGGCCCAAATTCAATACCGTCTAAAAGTCCGAGATACATTTCTGGGTCGATATTAAGGTTGCGTAATTGAATAAAGTTGACTTTGTAGGTGTTAACGAGTTCAATGAGGGCTTCCACTTCCTCTTCACAATCGGTAATACCTGGAAAATAAAGCAGATTGAGGGAAACGAATACGTTTCTTGCACGAGCTTCTTTTATGGATTCTCGCACATCTTGAAAGGCGTAATTGACGGGGCGATAGTAGCGTAAATATACGTCTTCTCTTGCGCTGTTTATGCTGACACGTAAGGAATTGAGCCCTGCATCGCTGAGGTCAGCAATGACGTTTGGCATGGAGGCATTGGAATTGAGATTGATTGTGCCTTGCCCACCTTTTTTCTTGAAAAGCTTAATGCTGTCGAGTAGGAGTTTCCCTTGGGTGAGGGGTTCACCTTCGCAACCTTGACCGAAAGAGTATATTGGGTCTTTCTCGTTTTGCATGTGGTAAAGCATGACTTCCACAACTTCATCTGCGGTAGGGGTAAAATTTAAGCGATCTTGCGGTGCTTGGCAAATTTTAGAGTCATCGCCTTGATGTGAAATACAGCCCACACAACGAGCATTGCATGTGTTTGAAGTGGGAATTGGTGCTTCATAACGCCCTAGAGCGAGGTTTTTTGCTGCGGGGCAAGAATAGCGTAGCACGCAATGGTTCATGAGGTGCTGCATGAGGCGATTTTTGGGGAATTTTTGCATAATATTTTTTGCAGATTTCTCAATCTTTAAAGGGGAAATACCTTTAAAAACTTGGCGAGAGTCTTCATCTACTTTTTTTGCGCAAACGTAAAATCTGTCCCCAATCATGCCAACGGCAGCGTAGGCAAAAAGTGGGAGGGTAGGGGCGTTTTCTTCTGTGGCGTAAACGGGGTGTCCTGTGAGGGTGTGGGCAGGGGCAACAAAAGCTGCAACTGCGAGTTCTTCTAGCTCAACCACTTCCCCTGTTTCTTCGTCAAGGCCTACGGCGTGTCTGCCAGGTAGTAGAAAAAGTTCGCTTTCTGGCGGTAATGGCATAAGCTCATCTGGTCTAGGTAAAGTCCATTCTTTTCCACGTCTGCAAAGCATGAGGTACTCAGAGTCTGCTATAATTTCCCCGTTTGGGAATGCCGTTAATAAAACTGGACGATCTTTCATTTATTTACCTAAATTTAATATGTTGCGTAGCTTATGTCTACATTTTATGCGAGTTATGGCTTTTGAAGGGATTATTTATCCATAATACCCTTGAAAGTATTCCTTATAAAGACTTTTGCGTCAAGTACAAATTATAATGATAAGATATTGATTTTAGACATGTTTATGATTATGGTGGATAAGGAAATAGAAAAAACACTCTTTTTTTAGAAAAATTATGAAAAAGTAATTTGCCAAAGTGCCGTTCATGTCTTATCTTTTGTTGTCCCGTAAATATTTATGAAAGAAGTAGATATTTTGTCCGATTAACTTTTTTGCTAAGAATGGAAAATTTTTAGAATAAAAGCTAAGGTTTCGGGAACGCTTGAATTATTTATGTTACAGACAAGAGATAATTTATTAAATTCTGCTATTTAGATTACTGGGAGCCATACATGTTAAAGTTTTTCATGAGTAAAATTTTCGGTACAAGAAATGATCGCTATCTTAAATCTTTGCGACCAATCATAAAAAATATCAATATATTAGAAGAGTCTATGCAGGCACTTGGTGATGATGATTTTGCTCCTGCTATTGAATCTTACAAAAAACGCTACGCAGAAGGGGAAAGCCTCAATAAGCTTTTACCTGAAACTTTTGCGCTTGTTCGAGAAGCCAGTAAGCGTATTTTAGGAATGCGTCATTATGATGTGCAGTTGCTTGGTGGCATTAGTTTGCATCAAGGCAAAATAGCGGAGATGAAAACTGGTGAAGGTAAAACCCTTATGGCGACCTTGCCTGTTATTTTGAATGCTATTTCAGGAAAAGGCGTGCACGTTGTTACGGTGAATGATTACCTTGCAAAACGTGATAGCGAATGGATGAGCAAGCTTTATAATGCTTTAGGTCTAACTTGTGGTGTGATTGTTCATGGTATTTCTGAGGAAGAGCGCAGAAATGCTTATATTTGTGATATCACATACGGTACTAATAATGAATTTGGCTTTGATTATCTACGTGATAATATGAAGTTTTATGAAAAAGATATGGTGCAACGAGAACATAATTTTGCCATTGTGGATGAAGTTGACTCTATTCTTATTGATGAAGCGAGAACGCCTCTTATTATTTCTGGTGCAGGCGCAGAGTCTACGGGCTTATACCGCCAAATGGACGATATTGTACGTCGCCTAAAGCTTGAAGAGCATTTCACTATTGATGAAAAAGCACGCACTGCCTTGCTTTCTGAAGATGGTGTTATGGAATGTGAACGTATTTTAGAAATTGATAATCTCTTTGACCCTGCAAGTATTACTATGCAACACCACGTATTGCAGGCATTGCGGGCTCATAATTGTTATTCACGTGATATAGATTATATTGTTAATGATGAAGGCAAGCTTATTATTGTTGATGAATTTACGGGTCGCCTTATGCCTGGGCGTCGTTTTGGCGATGGGCTTCATCAAGCGCTTGAAGCTAAGGAAAAAGTGAAGATTGAGGCAGAAAATCAAACTCTTGCCAGCATCACTTTTCAGAATTATTTCCGTATGTATGAAACCCTTTCAGGTATGACAGGGACAGCCCAAACAGAAGCTGTAGAATTTATGGAAATTTATGGCTTAGAAACCATAAGTATACCGACGAATCAGCCTATGATTCGTATAGATTCTGCTGATCTTATTTATCGCACTCAAAGAGAAAAATACGACGCTATAGCCATTGCTATTAAAGAGTTATACGCAACGGGGCAACCTGTGCTTGTGGGTACAATTTCCATTGAAACTTCTGAATATCTTTCCACTCTTTTAACTAAGGTGGGCATACCTCATAATGTTCTAAACGCAAAACACCATGCCCAAGAAGCTGAAATTGTAGCGGAAGCTGGTCAAAAAGGGCACGTCACTATTGCGACAAATATGGCAGGCCGTGGAACAGATATTGTGCTTGGTGAAGGCGTGAAAGAAGTGGGCGGCCTGCATATTTTGGGTACAGAACGCCACGAAAGCCGACGCATTGATAATCAATTAAGAGGCCGATCAGGTCGCCAAGGTGACCCTGGTTCTTCCCGTTTTTATCTTTCTTTGGAAGATAATCTTATGCGTATTTTTGGTTCAGAACGTATCTCTAATCTTATGCAAAAACTTGGCATGGAAGAGGGCGAACCTATTGAGAATCGTATGGTTTCTAAAGCCATTGAGAACGCACAAAAACGTGTAGAAGCCCATAACTTTGAAATTCGTAAAACTTTGCTTGATTATGATAATGTTATGAATCAACAGCGTACAGTTATTTATAATTTACGTCGTGATTTTATTAGGGATTCTGAACTTGAACCCGTGCTTTTAGAATTTATGCATGAAGTTATAGAAAATGTGTATTTTTCCATTGAAGATAAAGAACATAATACGAACGAGAACCGCAGTATCATTGGTGCACGCCTTTTGGACTTTGCGAATCTTGGGCGAATACTGCCTAATTTAGCAGAGAATCAAACGCAAATACCAACAAAAGAAGAAGCTATGGCGGCGCTTATTCAGATGTTTGCAGAGCTTAAAGAAAATGCTGATAAAATATATGAAGATGTTCTTCGCTATTTTCTTCTTGAGGAGCTCGACCGTTCTTGGAAAGAACATTTGCGTAATATGGATCATTTGCGTGAAGGTATTGGCTTGCGTGGTTACGGACAAAGAGACCCTAAGCTTGAATATAAGCGTGAAGGTTTTGATATGTTCCAAGAAATGCTCTATGGTATAAAAGAAGGCGCTATTCGTTCGCTCACAAGGGTTCGTATTCAAAAGCAAGATGAGCAAGATGACACCAGTGCTGAGGGCAATAATGAAACAGGTGCTAGCACTCAAAACCCTGCTCAAGGACAAAACGAAGCTCAGAATTTAGATAATACACAAGAAAAACAATCTCTTGGCTTGCAACATAAAGAGCTTCCCAATGTGAGAGAAAATGCAGGAAAAAATTTGGAATCGCATGCTCTCAATATGGACTTACCAAAGGTGGGGCGTAATGACCTTTGTCCTTGTGGTAGTGGGAAAAAATATAAAAAATGCCATGGCGCAGAACAATAAGAAAAGAATACCAGAATAAGAGAACAATAAGAAAAGAATGCCAAGGTAAGGCAGACCAATAAAAGAGAAAATGTGTAAATATTGTTGCTCTTTCAATAAATCTCGCTTCTTGCATAAAAACTTATTTTAGAAAAGAAGGAATATAAAGTGGATATTAATGCATCAATTGATACCATTATAGGTAATTTTCAAGCGCTTAGAAAGCTTTCACCCCTTGTGGAGGCGATTAGTCATGAATGGATACGAGTGCTTAAAAGTGGGAATAAAATACTGTTTTGTGGCAATGGTGGTTCAGCTTCAGACGCTCAACACCTTGCCGCAGAGCTTGTTGGTCGTTATAAATTGAATCGTGATGCACTTGCTGGCATAAGTTTAAACACGGACACATCAGCCATAACTGCCATCGCTAATGATTATGGTTTTGAATGTATTTTTTCACGCCAAGTGGAAGGTATTGGGAAAGAAGGAGATATACTTGTGGGTATTTCTACTTCAGGCAATTCCAAGAATATCATCAAAGCCTTTGAAAGTGCGAAAAATAAAGGGATAATGTGTATAGCGTTTACGGGAGAAACAGGCGGAGAAATGAAAAATATCGCTGATATTTGTCTCAATGTTCCTGCCACTGTTACCAATAATATACAAGAAATGCATATCGCTTGTGGGCATATCATGTGTGAATATGTGGAGTCCCATTTTTTTGGATAGCGTTTTTCGCTTAATTTTTCCTTGTCCGCATAAATAATGAGTTTGATGTATTTTAGAATGCATGAGCAGAAGAATTTTTGTGGCAGGGTAGCCCCAGCAACGGGTAACCAAGTTGTTTTTGTCAATGAACGTGCTTAGATAGCTTCATGCTTACGTCACGCCAATTTGCTTTTTTTTGGGGGGGAGTTGAACTTCCTGTCTTGGTTCTCTATTTGTTTTTTTGAGGTGGAGTTGAACTTCCCGTCTTGGGTTTTTATTTGTTTTTTTTGAGGGGGAGTTGAACTCCCCCTCACCCCCACATTATGTGTTTTTTGTAAACAAAGTTTACAAAAAACACTAAAGTATGAAGTTTCCAGCCACCCAACTGGCAAACTTATGGAGTTTTGTTTCTTTAGCTTTTGAAAAAAACTTAGGGAAATAAAGAGCAACACGAGAGGCAAAGCCTTTCAGATTGGAATGACGTGGTTAATAATTTTAGAAAGGATATGATATGAATTTGGATTGCTTTAAGGCATATGACATTCGTGGGAAAGTTCCCTCTTCTTTGAGTCCTGCTCTTGCCCGTGAAATTGGATTTGCCTTTGCGCAGGAGTTTGACACAAGAAATGTCGTCATCGGGCATGACGCTCGTTTATCTTGTCCTGAAATTTATAAGAGTCTTTCTAATGGATTGCAAAGTGCAGGGGTAAATGTTGTGGGTATTGGCATGTGTGGTACGGAAGAAATTTACCATGCAACCGCCTTTACTGATATTGATTCTGTCCCTTTTGATGGTGGGATTATGGTTACAGGTAGTCATAATCCAGCCGATGAAAATGGCATGAAGATTGTGCGTGCTAATGCTGTTCCTGTGAGTGGTGATTCAGGCTTGCTTGCTTTAAAAGCTCGCATAGAAGCAGGGCAAGCTATTCCCGATGTGGCGAGTGGTGTTTTTCAAGAGCGCAGTTACCGTAAGGCGTATATCGAAAAAATGCTTTCCTATATTAATCTTGATCGTTTACGTCCTTTTAAGATTGTTGCAGATATTGGTAATGGTTGTGCAGGATTAGCGCTGAAAGAATTGAGCACCCACCTTCCATTTGATTTTATTTTTCTTGATAAAGAACCTGATGGTAATTTTCCTAATGGTATTCCAAACCCTATCTTGCCTGAAAACAGAGAAAAGGCCGCCCATGCGGTGCGTCAAAATAAAGCTGATTTTGGTATAGCGTGGGATGGGGATTTTGACCGCTGCTTTTTTTATGACGCAGATGGGAATTTCATTGAAGGATATTATATAGTTGGAATGATTGCGAGTGCACTTCTCAAGGAGAATCCCCATTCAAAAATAATTCATGACCCTCGTCTTACATGGAATACCATTGATTTAGTGGAAAGTAATAATGGTACTGCGGTTGAGTCCAAGACAGGGCATGCGTTTATTAAAGAGCGTATGAGAAAAGAAGACGCTATTTATGGCGGAGAAATGAGCGCACACCATTATTTTCGTGATTTTGCGTATTGTGACTCTGGCATGCTCCCCTGGCTTTTTGTAGCACAGCTTTTGTCTGTTTCAGGAATGTCTTTAGCTGACCTTGTGGCAAAGCGCATTGAGGCGTTTCCTTGCAGTGGTGAAATAAATTCCAAAGTAGAAAATGTACATCGTACTTTATGGGACATTGAAGAAAAATGCACACAAGGTGCTTTGTCTGTTTCTCGTACTGATGGCTTGTCTGTTGAGTTTGAAGACTGGCGTTTTAATGTGAGAGGCTCTAATACAGAACCTGTCTTGCGTTTGAATGTAGAAAGCAGAAATAACAAAAAACTCATGGAAGAAAAAACGGCGCTTTTACTCAAAATTATCCGTCCGTAGTCATACATATATTGTATGTACGAGTAATTTCCTAAAGCACATTGTGTGTTTATGTCGTTTAATTGCTGTTTATTTTGAAATAGTTTTAGTGTTTAGGGGATTATACTTTCTATTAATTTGATAAGGCTGTGTTTCTCAATCGTTTTTTTCCTAAGGGATATGGAACGAAGTGAAGAACACAGCCTTATTTTTTTATTAAACATGAATATGATCATATTATGGGTTTATGTATGCAATGTTTTATAGAGAAGATTCTTGCAATAAGCGCTTAACTGCGGAGAGTGAACCCGTAGGTAACATATGAAAATTTTTACCAAATTTTTTCGCCATGTTTTTGACTTTCACGCAAGCACCGTGACTATTGCAATTGATGGGACAAATAATAAGGTCAGCTCTTTGTAAGCATTTTTCCAATTTCTTTGTACCGCCTTGCATTGATCCTGAATGATAGTCTAAAAGTCCGCCGCTGCCTTCCACAAAATCTCGGTAGAGAGCTTCCATTCTTTCCACTCCGCCAATGATAAAAATACGTTTTTTACAAAGGTCAAAGTGTGGACAATGGGTGGTGCACTGTGCACATGCTTCTTTTTGAGATGAAAACATGGGTGGATTTTTTTGATGAGTGATGGTGAGTATGGGTATTTTTTTCATTTTGTAGCTCCTCTTTTTTGTTAGTATATAAAATTGAAATTCAATGTCAATAATTTAATTCATTTATTTTGATATTTTTATTTTTATCCTTAATTGAGCTTGAAATAATGAAGTATATTTATAATAAATGAAAATAATATTCAAAAATTATTATATGTTCAGTATTTTCTTGGTGAGGCTTACGTTTTTCTTCAGTTATTTCGATGCCACTCTCCTAATTGACAAAGCTCTTTGTTTATGGAACGGTGTTACATCGAATATTTATTAACTGTTTTTTTTTGAGAAGGCATATTATGGAAGTTACATTATGGGGCACACGGGGCTCTTTTCCTCGAATTGGTGGTGGCACCAGCGGTTATGGTGGTAATACTACTTGTATTGAAGTGCGCACCGATGCTGGTGATATTATTATAATTGATGCAGGGACAGGGATTCGTGATTTAGGTAAGAAATTGCAAAAATCTCAGCAAGGTGGGAAGTGTGCTCTTTTCTTTACCCATAGGCATTGGGATCATGTGCATGGCTTAACTTCCTTTGATTTACTATATAATCCTGAATGGAATATTTCGATTTTTGGCCCACAATTGGAGTTTGAGTCTTGGTCACATACGATTTGCACTATATTTAATACGTGTTATTTTCCTTTGTCATGGAAAGATATCGGGCATCGACATAAGGTGGAAGATTTTCGTGTTGGTGACAGTTTCAATGTGGGGACTGCACTTATTGAAACCTGCGCATGTTCTCACCCTAATGGTTGTGTTTCGTATAAAATTACGGCTGATGGTTGGACGTTCTTCTTTTCTGGTGATCATGAATGGGAGACCGCAAGCCCAGCAGAGCAAGAGGCTTTAGAAAAGTTCATGGGCAGTGCAGACGTTATTCTTGCCGATGCTCATTTTTCAAATGAAGATTATCCCGCCTGTAAAGGTTGGGGACATAGTAATATGAATCAGTGGGTGGAGCATGTGCTCAAAACCAAGGTACAGCGTGTTGTCTTCACGCATCACCACCCTGATTATACAGATACTATGTTAGAAAAATGTGTAGCTGATATTTGGCGTGCTCATCCTGATTTACCCTTGCGTACTATTTTAGCACGTGAAGGTTTGTGTATTACAAAAGAAACGGAAACACATCCTCTTGATGTTGTTCTTCCTGCTACTTATTGCCCAATGTGTGATTTTAGCCGTAAAATTTCTCGTTATGCAGATCCTGGTCTTATTCTGGGTAGCGTGCTTACGGAAGCTCGTTCACTTGGACAGGCAGACGCAGGGACTATATATTTGCTTGAAAGCGATGATAAGCTTGCATTTTCTTATGCACAAAATGAAACCTTATTCCCTGGTTCTGCTGCAAATAGAATGACGTACCTTAATTCCACTATACCTAAGAATGAACAATCAATAGCTGGTTATGTTGCAATTTCTGGAATAACATTAAATATTCTAGATGTGTATCGCCTTCCTGTGCATGTTCCTTATACGTTTAATGATTCTTTTGATAAAAGCACAGGCTATCGCACAGTATCCGTACTTGCAGTACCTCTTATTGGTAGTAATAATAAGACTGTAGGGGTTTTGCAGCTTATTAATAGTTTGAAAAATGGAAAGCCATCTGCGTTCACTGCCGATGCACAACACCACTTAGAGCAATTAGCAATCACAGCGGCGGACTCCATTGAGCGTAGCCGTTTGTCCAATGAATTGCTTGTGCGTATGCTTGAGACGTCTTCTTTACGTGACCCAACGGAAACAGCAAACCACGTTATGCGTGTGGGAGCGATGGCGGCAGAAGTGTATAACTGTTGGGCGGAAAAGCATGATATTCCTATTGAAGAGCTTCGTACAACAAAAGATACACTTCGCCTTGCTGCTATGTTGCATGATGTAGGTAAAGTTGGAGTATCTGACCTTATATTGAAAAAACCTGGAAAGCTTACAACGGAAGAGTTTTTTGAAATGCAAAAGCATTGTGCCATGGGGGCGAGTTTATTTAAAGAGCCCACATCACTTATGGATATTATGGCTCGTAATATTGCTTTGCACCATCATCAAAAGTGGAATGGGAAAGGCTATACAGGCGATTCAAGTGTGCCTCCTCTAAGCGGTACAGATATTCCTTTAGAGGCTCGAATTACAGCTATTGCCGATGTGTATGATGCTTTGGTTTCAACTCGTTGCTATAAGTCTCCTATGCCAGTTGAAGTCGCTCTTGAGATTATACAAAAAGAATCAGGGGCACATTTTGACCCTGAAGTGGTAGACACTTTTATGGAAATTAAAGACGTTATTCGTGCTATCCATGATCGTTTTTCGGAATAAGTTTTTAGAGCTTTAGTATCTGTTTAGCCTTATTGATTGTTTATTGTGTTTATTTTTATTTGAGATTAAGACAATTTAAACCTGAGTACATTATTTGTTGAACGGAATTGATTAACGCCGTTCAAATGTATTCATTAATATATCAAAAAAGTATAAGAAACACCTGCCCATGCGGGTGTTTTTTTTATGTGATGCAAATAAGATAGACGAAATAAAATGTATATGTTATCCTTATCAAAATATAGAATTTTATAACTCTTATTTAAACACCCATAGAACGATTTTATTAAAAGAGGATAATCGCCATGCCAAATATCAGTGATGCCACATTGCTAAAGACCACAGGGTCTATTTTTGTAGAACGTGAAGGCGAACGTATTGAATTACAGGAAGGAGATGGTATTTACGAATCAGATACCATTATCACAGGGCCAGACACCACGGCGGATATTATTTTCCGTGATGGTGCAAAATCCCGCCTTTCCCCTGATACCGAACTTAAACTTGTTGATTTTGATTTTGGAGCAGGGGAAGACCCCTCTTTTATTATGGACTTAGCGCAAGGTGCCATGCGTACCGTGTCTGGCGAAGTGGTAAAAATGAACCCTGAAGCGTTTGAACTTGTTACGCCACGGGCGACTGTTGGTATTCGTGGTACGGAGTTTATAAACGCCGTTGATGGCGCAAATGAAACCCACGTGGTGCTTTTTATTGCTGAAGGGCATATAATGAAAGTCACCAATAGTGATGGACAAAGCATTGACTTATCTACCCCTTTGCAAATGATTCAAATGCAAGAAGGGGACGCGGGCCCACTGACAATTCAAAAATATTCCATGGCACAAATGGAAAGTGTTATAGAAAGCCTTGCACCAACTTTAGGGAATGATTTTCCTACGAGTGAAGCGGAACAAGGCGACTGGTCTACTCTTGTTATAAGCGATCAAACAGGATTTAATGATAAAGCAAAAGAAGCACAAGAAAAAGTAGAAGCCGCTGATACTGTAACGGAATCAACTGTTAATACAACGACGACTGTTATTATAGCTGATGCTACGGATGCAAACAATGACGCATTGCTTGGTGCTTTAGATAAAGCTGGTCTTGTTGTTGACGTTGTTGATATTGGCCTTGTAGGCTCACAGGAAGATCTCTTAACTGAGAGCCTTGTGGCTGAAAACGATTCTGACGATTATAACGATTCTGGCTATGTGGTCGATAATCAAATGCCAGACATGGACACAGATTATGACCGTGAGGACGACTTGAGCGGTGGCTCTGGTAATGGTTCCGACCCTGACACTGGCGGTGGCTTCGACCCTGACTATGGGATAGACTTCCCTGATGGTGAAATAATATCAGGTGATGTGAATTCCGGTAGTGATATTAATGGCGCTGTGTTCAATGTTAGTACTATCACTGAAGATGCTGTTGGAAACGGTAGCACTGTCGGGGGTGATTTTATAGAATTAAGCGGAGAATTTAATGGTGGTTTTCTTACCACAGCACAGGACACCATAACTATTAAGAATGTGAGTGAGAGTGAGATTTATGGTGATGGTGTGAGTCTTTCAATTGAAAGTGGTACCATTCAGTTTGTAAAAGATACCATTACTGTTGAGGGATTACTTTTAGCAGGGTCAAAAATCTCTGGTGATATCGATAACATAGATAGAGGGGCTGATACTTCTGCTCTCGAGTTTGGTGACGATAACATTACGGTTGGTTATGTTAGCGCGGATTCTATTATCGTGGGGGATGCCTTTGAAATTAAGGGGACGGGTGACAGCTCAAGTTCTATTACCTTTGGTGATGATAAGATTATTGTAGACTCTCTGTCTGGTACAATTATAGGTGACGTAGTTAGTATGGATAGTGGATCGCTTGGGGCGATTAAATTCGGTAACGATGTCATCACCGTTGATACTCTTAACGCTGGCGGGAAAATATACGGAGATTCTAATAATGCCACCGTTAACGGCTTGAATAATGACACTTTGGGTCACGACCGCATTACTATTACGAATACAGTAAATCTAGCCAGTGGCACAACAGTGATTGATGGCGGTGGCGGTGATGATACAATCACTCTTTTGGGTGGATTTGATACTAGTGGCTCTGCGAGACTTGAGCTTACTGGTGGCGCTGGAAACGATACTTTTTATATAAATATTGCTGACAGTGAGGGCAATATTACTTTTACTGATTTTGGTACAGGTAACGACAAAATTACCCTAACAAGTAGTGCAGGTTTTGATAGAACTCCTGTAGGGTATTCTGAAAGCGGTACTTCGCTCGTTGTCGAGTTTGAAAATGGTACCACGTTTACTTTTGAAAATGTAAATTTTGGCACTGGGACTGCAGAGGATTACTATAACGCTCATATCAAGGGTGATATATCATTCGTCAATTAGAGTAATGAGAACGTATTCAATTCCTGTCTTCTTGCATTTATAATGCTTTATAATAAAACGCCCGCCATTGAGTGGGCGTTTTTTTTGTGGGGCTTTCTATTTGTTTGAAAGCTCGCTTTTGTATTAAGCAGATTTATTGAGAAAAAAGCACGCAGGCTCTATTGGGCGGAGTTGAAATTCTTTACGTTAAAATAAAATAGCGCTAAAATAAAATCTCTGTAAAATAACATAGCTGTGAAATAAAAATAATAATGAAAACTCTTATCTTGTTTTCGATATTGCTTTAGAGTATACTTATTAACACTGTGATTGAATTTTTTGATGTTCTCAAAGGATTCTCCTTCTGTATATAAATATATTTATGTGAACGTATGTGTAATAAACATCTTGTCTTATTCTCTCTCTTTATTTTTTCACTTCTTTTTCTGAATGCGTGCGCCCGTGTTCAAAATGATGGTGTCTTGTTAAGCGAGCAAGTATCAGAAAAAGAAACAGAATCCCAGAAAAGAGAAGAAGCAAAAGAAAGCAAAAAAGCTAAAGACGCTAAAGAAGATAAAGACACTAAAAAAAATAAAGACGATATACAGCAAGAACCCACCTATACGTATGAATTTATTGTCGAAGATTTTGAATTGCTTCCTTCACAAAAGAGCAATGAGAGCAATGATACGGATAAACAAAAATCTCCAAGAGAAAAGAATGATGAGAAGCTTCTGCTAGAGGAAGAAAAAGCCCTTCTTAAAATAAAAATGATTAAGTTATTGAAAAATAATAGTCAGTTAGAATTTTTGAAAAATAAAAAACTGGATAGTCTTGTCGCCTTAGAGCGCAGAGCACGTGGGGATAGTGCCAATGCTGTGGAAGTGATGAAGGCTTTTGGTTTTTATTCCTCTTCGGCAACGTTTAAGATTGATAAGAACGCAAACCCTTATCACGTCTTTATTTATCTCAATCCCAAACAGCAATACCTTGTTGATACTATCAAGATGGAATATGCCCAAACATCGGTCATTCCAAAAGAATTTTTAGATCAAGAAAAGAAAACAGGCTTTTTATATAAGAAACGTGTGAAGAGCTATACCTTTGATTTTCCTAAAAGTCTCCCTTTGGTTGAAAAAGGTGATAAGGCCATTGCGAGTGATATTCTCACCGCAGTTAACGGCTTATCCCAAGGCTTTAGAGAGAACGGATTTCCGCAAGCTCGTGTGGTTTCATCTGCGTATACAGTGAATAAAAATCAACATAGCTTAGACGGAAGAGTTTTTATTAATCCAGGCTTTCCTGCCCTTATGGGAAAGGTGATTGTTGCGGGTAATGAAAAGGTTTCTTCAAAATATATCGAGGCGTTGCGCCCTTGGAAATCAGGTGAAATTTGGGATGATAGAAAATTATTAGAATATCGAAGCCTTTTGCAGAAAACGGGCTTGTTTCAAAATGTTGATTTGAAGTTTGATAAAAAGGCGTATGCCGATTATCGCAAAGAAGTACGCAAACATAAACGGGCAATAAACAAGCAATCAAAAAATAAAGACGCATTAGGCAAAGACAGACTAGCTAAAGATGCACTAAATAAAAACGCATTAGCCCCTGTTTCCTTGCCTGTGTCTATTGCTGTCCAAGAGTCAACGGCTCGTAGTTTTTCAGGTTCTGTGTTTTATTCAACGGATCAAGGCCCTGGTATTAATACCGCTTGGGAACACAGAAACTTTTTTGGCAATGGGGAACGCTTGCGTTTAAGTATGCCACTTATGAAAGACGAAACCCTTTTCTCTGCGGAATTTAAAAAACCTGCCTTTATATTTCCGAAGCAGAGTTTTATTCTAAAGGGGAGTGGGGGCTATGAAAAAACGGACGCCTATGAAAAAAATTATATAGATGTCGCCGTAGGCCTCGAACGTGAAATACGCAAAGATTGGTGGATTGAAAGCCTAATTCACGTGGATAAAGTCGAACCCAAAAATGATGATGATGAATTACCATATAATTCAATTAGATGGGTAAATACGGTGCGTTATGATAAAAGAAATGACAAAAAAAATCCCACAGAAGGTTTTGTGAGCTTAGTAAGGGTATCGCCTTTATTTGGCTATGATGAAGAAGATTTTTATAGCTTGGCAACGGAGTTTGATACGTCTGTTTACCACACGCTCAGCGATAGAGTCGTGCTTGCTCTTCGTTTGGGGCTTGGTGTTATGCCAGGCTCTGGAGAGGGTTCTATTCCTAGAACAAAGCACTTTTTCCTTGGTGGCGGAGGAACTGTTCGTGGTTTTTCCTATCAAGAGTTAGGGCCACATGACAAAGACGGCGATCCGTTTGGTGGGCTTTCCTATACGCTTATGAATTTTGAAACACGTATTAAAATAACCAAAGAAATAGGCATAGTGCCATTTATTGATGCGGGTATGGTTTATGATGAAACCACGCCTGAGTGGGGGCAAAAACTTGCATGGGGTGCAGGGATTGGCTTGCGCTATATCACCCCCGTTGGGCCTGTTCGCTTTGATATTGCCGTCCCTCTTACGGGGCCTAACCAGCATTCTAAAAAATCCTTCACAGATTTTCAGATGTATATAAGTATTGGGCAGGCATTCTAATGAATACATATATAGTAAAAATAAGAAAAATATTACGCATCTTTGCGCTTACTGTTTTTATATCCCTTGCTTCTATCCTTGTGCTTTTGAGTATACTTTTTCTTGTTTTACGCTTTGATTTTGCTGAAAATTATATTCGTGAAATGGGGCAAGAGTATATAAATACAGAATTGTCTGCCTATGCATTAAATGTGGATATTGAAAAACTTGAGCTTGCCTTACCCTTTTCCGTTCAAGTACAAGGTCTTGACTTGAATGATGTAAGTGGTAAATTTGCTCATATTGAGAACCTTGTTTTATCAAGTCGCTTTTTTTCTTTATTGCGTTATCAGGTGGTGGTGCCTGATATTGGTCTTAGCAATGCGAAGCTCTCAAGAATCCCACATATTATTTTCCCTAATCCGCCAGAACCTATTTTAGAAGAAGATTCAGGGGAAAATGCGTTTCCGCAGGTGGATCAAATTCTAACGAATTTGGCAGATTTATTGTTTCATCCCAATGTTCCGACCATAGTATTTAATAAAATACACGCAAGTGATGTAATTATAGAACCGCATGTTTTGACTGAACTTAGTACTTTGTATGGAAAGCAAAATAAAAGTGCAGATTTTATAGAAAAGAATACTGAATTTTTAGAAAGCCTACGTGTGAGTTTTATTGCCAATGCGAGCTTGGATAAAGCGTTATTTCGTATTGCAAGTGAACTTGAATTGAAATTAGGAGCCGATGTTCCTGTTACTATGGATGCTTCCTTTGATATTTTCAAATCGCAAAGTGTCCGCTCTCGTATTCGCTATAATGATGAAAATGGCACATTGCTCAATTTGTTTAAAAAAATAATCTCTTTACCTATTTCTCAAAAGGCGCACGTTTCCTTTCATATGGAGGGCGTGGGTAGCTTTGATGATTTTTCCATGAAATATAAAATGGGTGCTTTTGATGATGTCTATATGAATGATACAAGTACTCTTGTGGGAGATATTGGCATTGTACCGCTTTATGCAACTACTGATATACAGCTTTTTCCTAAAATGAAAGATGTGCTTGAAAAGGGCGATGTTAAGTTGAGCGCCGAAGCTCGTATTCTTAAGCTTGAAAAAAGTGTGAAGCGTGCCGATGGGCAAAAAATCTCAGAAATAGATCTCCGAAAATTAGCGTCACAAGCAAGAAATGTACATGTGAAATATGATTTTTCAGCAGATTCTATGGAATTTGTTAACCAAGATTTAAAGGATTTATTCGGGGAAAAACAAAAATCCAAGGGAGAGCTTGATTTTGTTTTTTCTAAAAATCAGTACCCATATATCAAATCAGATAATATTTATTTTGAATCAAAAAATATCACAGCGAAAACGAATTTGTTCTTTTCACACAATGTAGATATGAGCGCAGAAGCTTCTATACGAGATCTTTCTGCATTAAGTTCAAATGTGCAAAATGTGAGTGGGCAAGCCAGCGGAAAAATATCCGTAACAGGTGATGTCAATAATCTTTTTTGGCTTGCACGTTTTGAAGTTCCTAGTTTGAAAATAGAACTTATTCAAAATAGCGAGGAAACTAAGCCAAAGGAAATCGAAACAGAGCAAATCAAAACAGAGGAAATCAAGCCAGCGGAAATCAAAGCGGGGGGAACACGAACGCCAAAGGGAAATGAAAATCCTCCTCTTGAAGATACTGTTGAAAAGCAAAATTTCACCTTGAAATCCTTTGTGTTTGAGGTAAAAAGTAAGGAACAAGATTCCAACATTGAGCAGCGAAGGGCGCTTATTGCACAAATTAAACACGGTGAAGAAAATACAATTCTTGGCAATACAGAAACACTTCATGCGCCACAAGCTTCCAATGGGCAGAGCAGTAAAGAGACTTCTGAAAAGCTAAGCCATTCATTAGATGAAGGTGAAAAAGGAAAAAAAGTCCCCACTGCTTATGAATTACAAGTGAATAATCTTTTTCGATTATTTTATCAAAATAAAAGGACGCCATCGCCCTTTTTAGTCAATATGACGGCGAATTATAACGATAATCCCGTTAACTTTTATTCGCAAGTTCGCTTGAGCCCAGAGCTTTTAGGAGTGAATTCTGGTAAATCGAGAGACTTTGAAATAAAAGATATTTTATTTCAAGGCTTGGGCGCAAAAATAAAGGGCGACATGCTCGCCAGTTGGGACGCTTCTAGTCTCTATAGCGTTGACTTGAAATCTATGCCTTTATTACGAGGAAATTTAGATGCTTCATTGCAAAATGGTGACGTTTTAGGGAAGGCTTTAGGGCTTGCTCTGGGGGCAGATAACGCTCTTTTAAAATGGAACTTTTCTGTTGTACCTAATCCGAAGCAGACGCAGGAAAAAAATACTACGCCTGTAAAAGCAGACAAAGCGGATAAAACAAACAAGGTGGATACAGCGGATACGACTAATAACTCAGGTGAAAATAAGATTGCATCTCAAAATAATTCCTTGCCTAAAGTCTATTCTGGAAGTCAGGAAATGAATTTGCACTTTTCTGCCATGGGTTTAACCTATGATGCGTATAGCATTAAAAATAATTCCATGAATTTGTCCGTAAAGAACATGTGGCTAAAGCCTCAAATAAAAACATCGCTTAGGATTGAAAATTTAGATTTAAATTCCAATAAGTCAAAAGATTTTCGATTTGATGCACACGGCTCACTTCTTGACTTGAAAATGAAAACATCGATGCAAGGAGATGTGTCCGCATTTTTTGAAGGTGTAATCGGTATTGATAGGTCAAGAAAAGATATTTTCCTCGATATGTACAAGCTGGAGATTAAGCACGCAGCTACAAAAACAGATATCAGACTCAAACAAAAAGGGCAGTTACGCCTTTCTGATGAAGAATTTTTAGCAAATAAAATTCATGTGATGATAGCACCAAGAGGCGAAGCGCAACTTAACGGAGTTCTGCGTGCGGAGCATGTTGCTCTTGATGGCTGGTGGAAGAATATTGATTTACAATATTTACCCTTTGGATATGACGGGGATTTACACGGGCGTTTTAAATTTAGAGGAACATCAAAAAAACCTTCAGGAACAGTCGATATAGGCTTTAGAGATTTGAAAGGTGAGGGCTATCCTCCCATATCTTTGAATTTGAATGGGGCTATTATTGCGGGTCAAAATCTACACAAACTCGCCCTAGGTTTGACTATAATTGATAAGAATACAACCGTAAAAGGTGCTGAAATTAAATTACAAATTCCCATGGAGAGCGAGCCACGTCTTCGTATTGCAAAAGATTTACCTCTGGAAGGGAGCGTTAAATATAATGGTGCGATAGAGACACTTTGGCAATATCTTCCCCTTGATGGACGAAAGTTAATCGGGCATTTATTTGTTGATGGCAAGGTTTATGGCACAATCCAAGAGCCTTTTGTCGAACTAGAGGCAGACCTTGAAAATGCACGCTATGAGGATATTATTTTAGGTATTTTATTGACTAAAATGAACGCTAAGTTCCATTTAGCACCTTACGGACAGGGAACTTTGATGTTTTCGGCTTCTGATAATGCTACTGGAAGCATGAATGTAAAAGGCGATATTATTGTGCCATGGCTGAGTTACGGTAGATATGAAGCCCCTGTGAAAATAGCAGGAGAATTGCCCACAGCAAGAGAACGTAACGCTATAAAATTATGGGAAAAAAGTATCGCAGTTCTTGATTTGACTAGCTCAATTCAAAGCTTTCAACCTCTTCAGCGTAATGATGTTTACCTCACCTTGTCGGGGGATTTGGCGATAAATGGTATGCTGGTTGACCCAAGTGTTACAGGGGTGTTTAAAGTGGATAAGGGAGAGGTTAATCTTTCTAATATTCAAAGTACTTCCTCTATTCCTACCCTTAATATCGTGGATGAGATTACACGCAAGCGCAAGGCTCGGCAAGCAAATACAGGAAGTTTAGACATATCGCTTCTCATTGCGAAAAACTTTTATGTACTAGGCCCTGGTATTGATACGCAGTGGAAAGGAAATTTAAAAATAGAAGGCAAAACAAGTTCTCCTTCTGTTTCAGGGAAAATTCAAGCAGTAGAGGGACGAATGAGCTTGTTAGGCAAGAAGTTTTCCCTTGTTAAGGGTGATGCCATTTTTGATGGGTCCATGCCTATTGTGCCTATTCTTGATATTCAACTTGGCTATCAGGCACAAGAAATTAATGCAAAAATTGAGCTGACTGGAACAGTTAACTCGCCTCAGCTTGGGCTTACGAGTACTCCGTATTTACCTGAAGATGAGATACTTGCCCGTATATTATTCTTTTCTTCTGTCTCTGAACTGAGTGCTTATGAGAAAATACGCTTGGCAACGACCATCGCAAGCTTGGCTGGCTTTAATCTGACAAGTGGCATAACAAACATAGGTACCAAACTGTTTGGTCTTGATGTTATTCGTATCAATAGTGATGATAGCAATGCAACGGGTGCCGATGCGAATGCCGATGCCGATGCAGAAAATATTTCTGTTGAGCTTGGAAAATATCTGACTAAAAAGATATATTTAGGTGTCGAACAAGGCGTTATTGAACAAGAAACTGTGGGTATCACGAATATAGAAATTAATAATAATCTTTCGTTTGGTGCAAAGGCAGGAACAGAAGAATCGGAAGTTAATTTTGAGTGGCGCCTTGACTATTAGTCTGCCGTCAGTCTGCCGTTAGTCTGCCGTGACGAGTGGGTGATATTCTATAAAACGACCCTAATTATCTAGGGTGCAATATGGAAATGACTGAACTTTTGCAGAGGATTTGTGTCCTTGCCTGTGTGAGTGGCTGCGTATTTATGAGGCTGCGTGCTATTATGCTGTGTGAAAATTAGATAAGAACACTCATGGCAAGCACTGTTGGAGTAGATGCCCCAGTCTTGTTTGCTGATGCGTTATTTTCGTTTTCTTCTTTTTTGCTGTCACAGTTTGCTTGAAAAAAAACATTAGGTGTCAGTTGCGCACGGTTTTGCAATTCTTGTTCAATAATTCTGGAATAATGCATGGACATGTGAACCGGTAAACCTTTCTCTTCCAATGCACTAATAATACTTTGAGACTGATCCCATATTTTTAAAACTTCATCGGTAGCTAAAAGTTGTAAATCAATGGCACGTGGTCCAGATGATCCTTCGTTATTATTGGATAAAGAAAAAAGAGAAAACATAAAAATCCCCCATTGGTTTAGGCAAGTCATAATACTAAATAAAGACTATGGCAAGCCTGTTCTTTATTTCTATGTCGAAAATGAATATATCTATCTGTAATCATTTATGTTTATATTTTTTTGGAAGCATATATGTTTTGTGGACAAATGCGTACTGATGTGCTCAGTTATTTTTACCAATATTTTTTGAGAATCTCATGATTGGTTGATAAGAAATCTTGCTCTTGCGGTGGCATAAGTCCTGTGAGGCATTTCTTTTCTGACCAAAGCTTACGGATTTGGGTTGCTGAAATATCAATATGCGGAATGTGCAGGTAGGTACAAAAGCCTATATTGGGTATGGCTATCTGTAATTGTTCCGCTTTTGAAATATTACTTTTTTCAGAAAAAATATGGTAGCATTCCTTTATAATGGAGGCCATGTGCTTTGCATTTTTTTCGGCAAGATATTGACTTTCTTCATTGTTTTTTGAATCAAAAAAGCTGTCGTCTTGAATAGTTAAGGTGTTGTACTTGTAAGTATTTTCATGGGATATGTGTATGTCACCCCAAAGCTTTTGGGCATAGTTACAAACAAGTTCTGCATCGCTTCCATGGCGAGAAACTATGAGCAAGTGAGCAAGTGTAGGAATTTCACGCCCTTTATTCCAGGTGTGGAGTGCGCTAAAATCTTCTGTCCCCAAAAGAAAATAAGGCTTATGTAGAGGATGTTGTTTCCGCCATGCCTGAAGGACTTTTTCCGTGTATGACGGTGCGGAAATTTCATTTTCGATGGTGTTTATGGAAAGGAAAGGGATGTCTTTTATGGCGTGTTCTATGCAATCGACTCGCAGTTGAAAGGGCAGTAAACCTTTTTTATGCGGGTGATGAGCTGATGGTAAAAGTTCAATATGGTCAAGGGGCATACGTTCCAAAACTTCAATGGCGTGGCGTAAGTGCCCATTGTGAAATGGATTAAACGCACCCCCCATAATCCCGATTTGTGCGTGTTTATTTTCTTGCCATATTTTATTTTTTGTCATTTAAATGTACCTATTGGCGAATTTGTCCGTCGCCATAAACGACGAATTTTGAGCTTGTTAATTCATTGACACCCATGGGGCCGTAAGCGTGTAATTTTGATGTACTGATACCAATTTCTGCGCCTAATCCCAATTGTCCGCCATCATTAAAACGAGACGATGCATTTACTGCAACCATAGCGGCATCGGCTTCACGCAAAAAGCGCTGTGCGTGTTGATAATTATTGGTGCATATGATTTCTGTATGATTTGACCCGTATGTATAGATGTAGTCAAGAGCTTCGTCGATGTCTTTCACGATAAGAACGGCAAGTTCAAGGGCTGAAAATTCATGCCCTTTGTGCTGTTCTTGAATGGGATCCACATTTTTCCCAAGAAAAGGGAGAGAGGCGGGGCACGCATGGAAAAGGACTTTGTCGGCTTCTAGTTTACTGGCAAGCATGGGTAGGAAAGTTTCTGCAATTTTTTCATGCACTAAAACAGCCTCAAGAGCATTGCAGACCCCTGGTCTTTGTACTTTTGCGTTATGCACAATATTAACGGCTTTTTGCAAATCTGCACAGGAATCAATAAAGGCATGGGGAACGCCTTTGTCGTGTTTGAGTACAGGCATGGTAGCGTTCTTAGCAATGGCACGCACCATTTCTTCTCCACCTCGAGGAATGATGACATCAATATATTGATACAATTTGCAGAGTTCCCAAATACTTTCCCTTTCGGTGACTTCTACCATTTGAACGCATTCTTTTGGAAAATTACATGCTTCTAACGCTTTTTGTAGTAATTGTGCCAAAATTAAATTTGAGTGATAGGCTTCAGAACCACCACGTAAAATAACCGCATTCCCTGCCTTGAGACATAAAATAGCAGCGTCAATGGTGACATTTGGGCGAGATTCATAAATCATAGCAATAACACCAAGCGGTATTTGCATACGCCCTACAAGAATGCCACTGGCTTCTTTGTGCTGTTCTATCATTGCTCCTATAGGGTCTGGCAAATTGGCAACGAAAAGGCAAGATTTTGCCATATCTTCAACGCTTTGCTCACTTAAGCGAAGCCTGTCGATACGTGGTGCGTCCATTTGTTTTTTGTGCGCATTTTCCAAATCCTTTGCGTTTTCTGCTAAAATAGAATTTGCCTCTTTACGTAGTAATTCTGCTAAATATATAAGTATTTCTTGCTTCTTTTGGGAAGACGCTATGGATATTTTTCTTGATGCGTCTTTTGCCATTTTGCCCATATTGAGTATATATTGCTCGAGATTTGTTTGCATAATGGTATATTCTCCGTGGCGGTTTATAGGATTGCTCTTCTTGTTTCTAGGGCAATATATTATGTTTCTTTGGGGCTTGCAATAGCTTCTTTTTCCTTAAATACGATAAATGTCTTGAAATTGATAAATAAAAAGGCTATGTAAAGACACGTATTGTGCAGAATTTTGTTTTATTTATAAAAGTGTTAGTGTTTTGATGGAGAGAAAACCCTCCGTTTTTGAACCTAAGTTGTTGAATAATATAATATATTTGAAACACCGCATAATGTGTAATAGTTTAAGAAGAGAGCGTGGAGATATGGGGCATTTTGCCCTTGCAATATATAAACACGTATTTAATGAAATTTTTGAATAGATAACATACATACTATTGATAATGAAGATAAGGAGTTTATATGTCTCAGCACCCAAAAAATAAAATAGATTCAGAACAAGGTCTTGTTTCCAAGGACAGTAAAGGTTTTTCTCAAGGGGAAGATCAAGCGGATACTGCTGGTTCTGCTGACCAAATTTTGCGTGAAATGCAAGATGAAATTGCACCAGAAGCGACCCCTTTATGGCTTTTTGTGAATGATAATGCACCTAAAATAGCTGCTATTGTTGTTTCACTTGTTATTCTTATCGCTGGCGTTGCGTTTTATCAAGGCTATCAAGAAAGTGCCTTTGAAGATGCAAAAAACAAACTTTCTCTTCTTATTTCCACAGAAGATGACGAGGCTCGTTTATCTGCACTTGAAGCATTTAAAGATGAAGTCCCTGCAAAACTTCTTGTTGCTCTTGAGCTTGAAATTGCAGAAACAGCAGTCTTGGTGGGTGATTTTGCAAAAGCACAAGCAGCGTTTTCCTATGTAAAACAAGAAGAGGGCGAAAGTCCGCTTGGAGTAAGTGCTGCAATTAACCTTGCGAATATTTTGAATCGCCAAGGGGAAAAAGAAAAAGCTCTTGCTATGTATGAAAGTGTTATTGAACAAGTTCCTGCTCAATTCCGTGTAGCCTTATACGCTGATATTGCTGGCTTAGCTCTTTCTTTAGATATGAAAGAGAAAGCACTTGAGGCTTATAAAAGTGCGTTGAGCTTACTTCCTAAAAATGACTCGACTTTTCAAGACGCTGAATATTTTACTTTCAAGATAAAGCAATTATCATAGCCTGTTATTTCTTTTATTTTTAAGTGTTGAATATAAGGAATATTATGCAAACGCATTTAGACGAATCATTGCCGTATTTAGAAACATTAAAAATAATGGCGGCATACTTAGGGCCGCAGCGTTCATTTACTTCAAATCTTGAGTTTTTTTTACAAACCCTCGCCAAACGGCATGGTTTCTTACGTGCCCACCTTGTTCTGTTTGAACCTGAAACGGGGCTTTTGCGTTTGCGTTTTGCTGATGCTACTCAGGCTGTTAATGAAGCAACGTATTCCCCTGGTGTGGGTGTAACTGGGCAGGTCTTTGCAAAAGGTAAGCCTGTTATTGTTGAGAAAATGAATGATGACCCGCACTTTATGAGTCTTCTTTTTTCTCGTACCGACGAAGAAATGGAAAACCTTGCTTTTATATCTGTCCCTGTTCTTGCGCCCATTGGTTCAAATCCCATGCATGCAAGGGATGTCATTGGCACTTTGAATGTTGATAGTGCGAGCAAAGATGAGGATGATCTTCAGCGTCAATGTCTTTTTTTAGAAACGCTGGCTGCCTTTATCGCTAATGGTGTAGCGCATGTACAAGATGAAATGTCTCGTTTGTGGCGTTTTGATGCGGCATCAAATGGCCTTGATAATGAAGTTCATGATTTCTTTTTTTCTTTTTCAAGAATTATGCGCCATGTTGCTGAGCAGGCGAATCATTTAGCTCAAGGAAGAGCCCCTCTTCTTTTGGTTGGTGAAGTGGGTGTTGGTAAGGAAATTCTTGCAACACGTATCCACAAAGCAAGTTCCCGAAAAGATATGTCTTTTGTTGTTTGTCATTGCATGGCTTTATCTGATGAAAAAATGCATGCAGAGCTTGTGGGCTATCAGAAAGGTGCGTTTCATGGTGCTGTCCAAACACAAAAAGGTCTTTTTGAACAGGCGCAATACGGTTCCATATTTTTAAACTCAGTCGATTCTTTAAATACAGAATCCCAGTTAGCTCTTTTGCGTTTATTGCAAGAGCAAGAAATAATACGAGTGGGTGTTGATACGCCGATTCCTTGTGATGTGCGAGTTATTGCTTCTTCTTCTGTGCCGCTCGAGCCCTTGGTGAGTGCTGGTCTTTTCTCTGAAGAACTGTTCGCTCGTTTGAATCTTTACACGATACAAATTCCTCCCCTTCGTGAGCGTCGTGAAGATATCATTCCTTTAGCAGAGCGAATACTCATGCAAATAGCATCCAATGAAGAGGCAGCAGGAAAAACAAACGAACTAGATGGAAATAGAAACGCAGTAAAGCGAATATCTTATCCTGCGTTAGAATTACTTACGAAGTATTATTGGTCTGGCAATGTTCCTGAATTGCAAAAATGTATGGAGCATGCTGCACAAAATTGTTCAGATCAAGTGATTCGTGCAGGCGATTTGCCACCTTCTTTGCAGACTGCTGAAAGTACATCGACGGCAAATGATTTGTCCTTTGGTGATGCTGTGGAAGGTTTTGAGAAGGAAATAATTGTCGATGCGCTCATAAAAGCAAATGGTAATATATTAAAAGCCGCTCGTATTTTGAAAAGTAGTTATCGTATTGTTAATTACAAGGTGAAAAAATACGAAATAAACTCCCGTCAGTTTATAGTGCGAAAAGTTTAAATTTTATTTTCAGTGGAAATTATGATTTAGTTTCGCTTTTTGTCTTATGAGGCACAAGTTTCTTTGCGCTCGTAATTGGCTTTAGCCAAATTGATGCGTGGGGATAAAGTGTCGCGAGGCGGAAGTAATACTTTTCCGCTTCTTTGAAGCTATCAAAGGGGCCAATGCAAACGGTATTGTCAAGACTTATGAGTAATTCTGTTGCGTTTTGTATGCCTGCTGAATAGAGCTTATCTAAATTTTTCTTAATTTTATTATATATTTGAATGCTCTGCGAAATATCTGTGTAATATATTTTTTCTTCTTCTGTTATATTTTTGTCCAAAAGTGCGCTTTTTTCCTTTTGGATAAGGGGATCGTCAAGGTTGAGAAAAAATGTTTCGTTTTTGGTGAGAAGCCCTTTTTTTGTTCCCACAATTTCCATGCTCACGTTAGCTGTGCCATCACTCACCATATCAAGAGCCATAGCTGCGCCATGTGACATATCCATAATAAGCACGGGGGCTACAGGTCCACGGTCATTTACTCGTGTAACCGTAACTCTTTGATTTTTAAGATTTGTCACCCTCAAAAGTGTCCCAAAGGGGAGTGTTTTATGGGCTGCGCTTATGCCATACATGTCATATTTTTCGCCATTTGCGGTGGTTCTTGTATGAAAAGGTTCGCCATACCATGAGCATTTTCCTTCTAGCTTTTCTAGAGAATACGCATGTTGTGATGGTGATAAAGATGTTAAAAATAAGGAAACTGCTAACATAAGTATAGTGGCAAGGCTTATTTTTTTAAAGTTTATTTTATGCAAGATAATCCACCTTGTGTATTTTTTTACGTTGTGTTTTTGTCGAGTGACATTACGAGAAACGTCTATAATAGATAATTAGGTAATGGGTTCTTTTAAGTCAAGCGTGATTTTATTCTAGAAAAAAAAGGGTATCTTGTATAGGTCTTGATATTAAATATTTTATTCATACTTATTAGAATTTTACTTGACCAGAACATATGGACACTATATAAATGTCTACTAGATATATATGTTTCTTATGATTAAGCGGATATATATTGCAGAATTCACCTGAAAACAAAAAAAGGGTCTATTATGAAAAAACAAATTCTTGCTATCTTTCTTAGCGTTAGCCTACTAGGCTTTGCGTTTGGTGATGCTCATGCCAAATCTGAAATTGGCTTTATTGATACTGTGAAAATATTACAAGAAAGCAAACTTGGAAAAGAAGGCATTGCCCGTCTAGAAACTTTGCAAACTGGTGCAGTGAAACAACTTGAAGCTCTAGAAAAGAAACGTGCTGCTGCGGATAAAAAGAAAGATGCTGAACTTGTAGAAAGCCTTTCAACAGAAATGCAAGCGATTGCATATGAATTACAAAATAAACTTCAATCTCAACAAGAGCTTATCTTTGGTCTTATCACCCAAGAACTTACTAAGATTGTAGAAAAATACCGTAATGATAATGGACTTACCGTTATTTTTAACCATAGCGATGTTATTTCTTTTGATCCAAAAGCAGATATTACTGCTGGAATTATGAAAGAATTCAATAAGGCAAAATTAGATTTTGATGCTGCTCTTAAAGCTCCTGCTAAAGCTGCTAAGTAAATAAGTAGTAATA